>CAZHSN010000006.1:0-41944 GCA_964535125.1 uncultured bacterium | reverse complement strand
ACCGTCGGGTCTGATCAAACCAGTTGACGTTGGATACCGACGATACCAGTTCCGGATCGGGCAGCCCCACATGGTTCAGAATCTCCACCGTAAACTGCATCTCCGGCGCCGGACTGTGACGCTCGTTAATGAACACTTTTCCGTTGTGGTTGGCTAGATAACCTGACACGCGGATCAGGTCTCCCTCGTTGAACGGAATATACGCGGCCGGCGGATACGGCAGACCGCCGTAATAGAATACGCCCGACCAGACCTGGATGCCGCCTCGGCCCAACTCCTCGGTGTCTTGCAGCATGATGGTGTACATTTGGGCCGGATTAACCAGGTCGCCGAGACCTGCCAGCGCGATGCCGGTAACCGTTACGCGGTTCGCCGGGACGGGATCCGCGCCAACCAGCGGATTCGTGCCCAGGCCGTCGGCTCCAACGGCTTGCAGCGGCCACATCGGCAGACATAATGCTGCCTGAGGCAACGCCACAACGCAGGCCAGCGCGACTCCGGCGTTGCGCAGCCGGGTTATCCATGAAATCACGGTGATGCCTCCTGATATCGGGTTCAGTGACACGAAAACAGCCACTTACTAGGTTACCTGACGGCATGCGGTGTTGGATCATCTCACCCCATGATATGTGCCGGCTGGGGGTGCAAACTGCAGGATGTGATCGCCTGAGTGTGGTGGTGTCATAATGCCGAAAGATGTAGACTGATGACTGCATATCTTACCTCTAGGTTGGCGCATATGGCCCGGAACATGATCTGCGTGCGTGGCGCACGGCAGCACAATCTGAAGAACATCACGGTCGAGATCCCTCGCGATCAGCTTGTCGTGATCACCGGACTGTCCGGTTCCGGTAAATCCAGTCTGGCGTTTGACACCATCTACGCCGAAGGCCAGCGGCGTTATGTCGAGTCGCTGTCGGCCTACGCCCGTCAGTTCCTGGGGCAGATGGACAAACCTGATGTGGACGACATTACCGGTCTGTCTCCCGCGGTGTCGATCGACCAGAAGTCCGCCAGTCGTAACCCGCGCTCCACTGTTGCCACCGTCACCGAGATTTACGACTATCTGCGGTTGCTGTATGCGCGTATCGGGATCCCGCATTGTCCGTCCTGCGGTCGTGAAGTCGCCGCGCAAACGCCCGAACACGTGATCGATACGCTCTCTGCGCTGCCGGACGGTACGCGCCTGCTGCTGATGGCGCCGGTGGTTCGTGGACGGAAGGGCGAATATCGTAAAGAGATGGAAGAGGCGCGCCGACAGGGCTATAACCGGCTGCGTGTGGACGGCGCCGTACTGGACTTAAGTACCGACGAACTGCCGACTCTGGCCAAGTATAAGGCGCACAGCATTGAAGTGATCATCGACCGGCTGGTGATCCGTCCCGGTCTGGCCAACCGATTGGCTGACTCGGTGGAGACCGCCATGCGGCTGGGTCAGGGAACGGTGGTGGCTCAGGTTGTAGACGGCGATGAGATGGTATTCTCTGACAAGTTTGCCTGTGCGGTGTGCGGGATAAACCTGCCCGAGATTGAGCCGCGGTGTTTTTCGTTCAACAGCCCGTTCGGCGCCTGTCCCGAATGCCATGGGCTGGGGTTCACCCCTGAGTTCGATCCCGATCTGATTATCCCAGACGACCGGAAGTCGTTGACGGCGGGTGCGATTGAACCGTTCTCAACAGCCGGAGGCGGCATGGCCGGACATTATGACAATCTGTTGAGCAGCGTGGCCCGCAAGCTGGGTTTCTCAATGCAGACTCCGGTCAATCAGTTAACCGCCGAACAGCGCCATGCGTTGTTCTACGGCCTGCCCGACAATGTGACTGTGACTGTTACGAACCGCTGGGGGAAAACCCATTACTACGACAGCCACTGGGAGGGGGTCTGCACGATCCTGCAACGGAGGTTGGGCGACACCGACAGCGACCACGTGAAGGACTGGCTGTCACGGTATATCACCGAAAAGCCCTGCGCCAAATGTCAGGGACGGCGTTTGAAGGACGAGTTCCTGGCGGTGACTGTGGCAGGGCGAAACATTGCCGAAGTGACCGCAATGGCCGTGTCCGAGGCCACCATGCTGTTTGATGCGATAGATCAGGATGTTCGGGAGCGGGACAGGATCATCGCACAACAGCTGTTCAAAGAGATCCGCAACCGGCTGCGGTTCCTGTTGAATGTCGGCCTGGGTTATCTCACGCTGAACCGAGCCGCCGGAACCCTGGCAGGCGGTGAGGCGCAACGTATCCGGTTGGCGACGCAGATCGGCAGCGGATTGATGGGAGTGCTGTACATCCTGGACGAACCCAGTATCGGGTTGCATCAGCGCGACAATGCGAAGCTGATCCAGACACTGCTGCGGCTGCGTGACCTGGGCAATACCGTGATCGTAGTAGAGCATGATGAGGAGACCATGCGTGTGGCGGACCACATCGTGGATGTGGGGCCCGGCGCCGGAGAGCATGGCGGCGAGATCGTCGCTCAGGGAGCGCTGAACGACATCATGGCCAATCCGCAGTCTGTCACCGGTGCGTATCTGTCCGGCCGTCGCCGGATCGCCATGCCGCTGGTTCGACGCACGCCCAGCGACCGATGGTTGACCATACGCCAGGCACGGGGAAACAACCTGAAGAACCTGGATGTCCCGATACCGCTGGGGTTGTTTGTTTGTGTCACTGGCGTGTCCGGTTCGGGCAAATCCACGCTGATCCAAGAGACTTTGTATCCCCGTCTGGTACACCACATCTACCGGGCGCATCCCCGTTGGGCGCCGCATGAAGCCGTTGACGGGTTGGAACACCTCGACAAGGTGGTGGATATCGATCAATCGCCCATCGGCCGCACCCCGCGCTCGAATCCGGCAACCTATACGGGTGTGTTTGATCTGATCCGCACACTGTTTTCAGAGACCGAAGACGCACGGGTGCGCGGTTACAAGCCCGGACGTTTCAGCTTTAACGTGAAGGGCGGACGTTGCGAGGCCTGTCGGGGAGATGGGATCTTGCGGATCGAGATGCAGTTCCTCCCGGATGTCTATGTGCCGTGTGAGACATGTCACGGCCGACGGTATAACCGTGAAACGCTGGAAGTCAAGTACAAAGGACAGTCCATTGCCGATGTGCTCAACATGACCGTTTCGGAAGCGATGGAGTTCTTTAAACCTGTCCCATCCATTTTCCGCAAGCTGAGCACCATCCACGCGGTGGGGCTGGACTACATCCGGTTGGGGCAACCGGCTACGCAACTGTCCGGCGGCGAGGCCCAACGCGTCAAGCTGGCCACGGAGTTGGCGCGCCGGGCCACCGGCCGTACGATCTACATACTTGATGAACCGACAACGGGGTTGCACTTCGCCGATGTGGAGAAACTGCTGCAGGTGCTGCAGCGCTTGGTGGATGCCGGCAACAGCGTGTTAGTGATTGAACACAACCTGGACGTGATCAAATGCGCCGACTGGATTATCGACATGGGGCCGGAAGGCGGTGATGCCGGAGGCCAACTGGTGGCGGCTGGTACTCCGGAACAGGTCGCCAGCGTGCCGGGTTCGCATACCGGGTTCTTTCTGAAAAGTTTACTGGATTTATCGGAATAGTTGAGAAACATGGCCGGAACACTTGAACGTATAGGGCGGTTTATGCGTAAGCTAAGACTGGAAACGCAAACGCCTGAACGGCGTGACCTTAAGGAGATACCGATGAGACTACTTTGCACTCTGATGATGGCCTCTGCCGTCGTAATGGCCGCGTCGTTGGCGATGGCTGGCGAGGGTTGTTGCGGCAAGAAGGCTTCCGGCGTGGCTGGAGTCGCGCAGAAGGCTGTCACCGTAGAAGCGGCGAAGTGCGCATGCGGTCCGGACTGCGCCGCCAAGTGTGGTGACAAGTGCGCCTGTCCCACCGGCAAGGCCGTGGGCGCCAAGTGCGCGAAAGCCGACGGCGCGAAGTGCGCAACCGCGTGCGCTGCCAAGCAGGGTGCGCGGGCCACAACAGGCGCGAAGAACACCAATAAGGCAGGAACCAAACAGGTTAGCTGCACCTGCGCGACCAACAACGGGAAGACGACCAAGGCCAACTGCCGAGATTGCCAAGGGCCTAAGGATGGCAAGTGCCCCGCCAACGGCAAGCCGTGCAACAAGCAAAAAACCACCTAGATCAATACAACACATATTGCCCATGGCCATAATGGATGTGGGCCAACACAGAGCGACAGCCCCACAGATGGGGCTGTCGCCGTTTGATGCGGTGACGGGATTATGGTACGGCAAGCAGTAGTGGTCGGAGCCGGATTGGGCGGACTGGCTGCAGCGGCCAGGCTGGCTCATCACGGCTGGTGTGTGAATGTGTTTGAGCAGGCAGGTGCGGTTGGAGGCCGGATGGGCGCATTCACGCGCGACGGCTTCCGATTCGACACGGGGCCGACCCTGGTGCTAATGCGCGAGCCGTTGGAACGGTTGTTCGCTGAGTTGAACGAGTCGCTGGAACACTGGCTGGATCTGCACCTGGTGGAGCCATCCTACCTGGTGCGCTTTGGTGACGGCTCACACATCTACTCCAGCAGTTGCGTGGCCCGGATGGTGCGCGAGATCACCCGCCTGGCGGGGGCGGACGCCGTCCCGGGATATCTGCGGCTTTTGGCCGATATATCAAAGATGCATCATGAGGCGATCCCGCTGTTTGTCCGCCGGTACTATCGCTCTTGGCGCGACCTGGCGGGTGTGAGAGAGGTATTCACGCTGCAACGCCATCACCTGCTGGCGCGCATGTACCGGCATGTAGGTCGGTATGTCCGCGACCCGCGGCTGCGACAGCTGTTTACCTTTCAAAGCATGTACCTCGGCCTGTCCCCTATTGAGGCTCCATGGGTATACGCCACGCTGACCTATATGGAGTGCGGCGAGGGCGTCTGGTACCCGATGGGGGGGATGTATCGGATCGCCGACACACTGCATCGGATCGCCGAACACCGCGGTGCGCGCATCCATACGAACACCGCCGTGCGCCGGGTCAACCACGCCGATGGGCGCGTAACCGGCGTCGAGTTGGAATCAGGCGATCAGATCCCCTGTGAGACGGTGCTGATCAACGCGGATGTGGTTCCGGCTGTTCAATCGCTGTTTGGCATGCCGGTGCGCCGCCGGTACCGGAACTCCTGCAGCGCACTGGTGTTTCTGGCCGGGTATGACGGCCATCTTGATCTGCCGCATCACGCGCTGTTCTTCAGCAGGGACTTCCATCGCAACCTGCAAGAGTTGTTTGTGACTGGTGTGGTGCCGGAGGATCCCTCGTTCTACACATGCATCTCCGCGCGTACCGATCCGAACGATGCGCCCGCGGGGTGTGACAACCTGTTTGTGTTGGCGCCTGCGCCTCACCGGGGACAGACCGACGCCGATGCGGAGGCAGACCGCGTGTGGACCCACGTCGAGTCACGCTTGGCTGAAGCCGGATATCGACCCGACCGGCTGTTGTTTCGGCATCAGGTCGGGCCGTCGTACTGGCAGTCACTGGGACTGTGGGACGGCGCTGCGTTTGGACTGGCGCATAACTTCCTGCAGTCAACAGCGTTCCGTCCGTCGTGCCGTGGACCGGTGAGCGGTTCGTGGTTTGTGGGGGCGAGCACCGCGCCCGGCAATGGAATTCCCATGGTGTTGATATCCGCTGAGTTGGCGACGCAGCAGATACGGCAGTCGTAACCGGTTCCAATGCGGCTTACTATATACTCGAAGCTGGTGGTGAAGTCGCAGACGGGATGAACGGCCTGCGCGTGCGAGCCGTTCAGGAGGTGCAGAACATGCCCGGAACCGACCGGGAGAGAGCGATCGTGGTGGGTGCTGGCAGCGGTGGATTGGCCGCCGCGCTGGAACTGCAGAGCCGGGACATGGACGTCACGGTGCTTGAGGCTTCTGCCCATCCGGGTGGCTGCGCCGCTCTGTTTGAACACGACGGGGACACCTTTCTGGCGGGCGCCACCACGCTCACCGGACTGGGACCCAATGGATGGTTGCGTGACTATGCGACACAGCGGCTGCCAGGGCTTCGGCACTGGCCGCTGCCGTCCTCATTGCAGCTTCATTTCAAGCAGCAACGGGTGTGTCTCACGTCGCATGATCCCGCGGGCAACGCCCGTCGCCTGGCGGCCTGTTGGGGCGACGGGTTGGGCCGTCTGTTTCTGCAGGCCTCACAGGATGCGCAGCAGGCCCGCGCGTTCTGGGAGCGGGCCGGCAGTCTGCCAGCCCGCCGCTGGTACGACTGGCTGGCAGCGGCCGCCTGGTACGGCAATCTGCATACCACCCTGCGGATGATGACCTCCACGATGCTTGCTCCTGCGTCTTGGGTCATGAAGCGGTATGGTCTCTCTCCCGCAGCGGCCGCGGTTGTCGAGGAACTGCTGTTGATCACCTGCCAGACCGAGCCCAAACACATTCCATGGATCTACGCAGCCATGGGTCTGGACTACGCCCAGCAGGTGGACACCTATGTGGTGGGCGGCCCGGGTGGTCTGATGGACCAGATGGCCGTAGAACTTCTGGAGAACCGGGGCGCGCTGCTGACCAACACCCGGGTGGTCGAATTCGAACCCGCTGATCCGGGCTGGAGCGTGCGGTCGACATACTCCGACTGGGTGTGTGACCGACTGGTGCTGGATGTGCCGATCTGGAACGCGGCCGAAATGGCGTCCGGAGATGCGGCGATCTGGTTGGGCAAGCTGGCGAACCGGCATACGACCACTTGGAGCGCCTTCACGCTGTACGCGCGCGTGCCCGACAGCTTCCCCACCGGTTATCCGTTGTACCACCTGATCGTATTGCCGTATGAGTTGCCGGTGACCGGTGCGTGCAGCCTGTTTGTATCGCTGCCGCACCCCGATGATCCGATACTGTCCACGGCCGGACACCGCTCGGTAACCGTGAGCTGTCACACGGAAGGGTTTCTCTGGGAGGCTGACTCGGCGCAACGGCAGACCCAGGATGCGCGTCACGAGATCGTTCAAACGCTGATTGAGGCCTTTCCTGAGATCCCGGCCTCCTGTTGGACCGACGCACATCATGCATCACCGCATCACTGGCAGCGTTTCACCGGCCGGGCTAATGGATGGGTGGGGGGTCTTCCGCTGGACTACCGCCGTTTGGCCATGCGGTACCCATCGCCGTTTACGCCCATGGCGGGCCTGATGCATGTGGGAGACACCACATTCCCGGGGCAGAGTGTACTCTCGACTGTTCGAGGGGCGACACAAGCCGTTCACCGATGGCTGCCGCGGTAATCGGCTGGATGGCGCTGGGAATGGCGCTGTACCAGTGGTGCGTGTGGCTGATCAACCGCTGGTATGAACATCGGGGGCCAGGGCCAAGCGCCGGATCATCGGCGGAACCGCCAGGACTGCATGTACTGATACCCGCTCGGTGTGAGCGCCACACGCTTCCGCGGTTACTGGATGATCTGCGGCAGCAGACCCTCCTGCCAGCCTCGGTTACAGTGGCGGATGACGGCAGCACCGACGGAACAACCGAGTGGCTGCAGTCTGTGTGCCCCGAGGGTATATCCGCACCTCCTGAGGGCCTGGCGCTTCAATGGTTTCGTGTGGAAGGCGACCCCGAGCCGCAGCAGAACGGTAAGAGCCGTACCTGCGATCTCCTGGCTGAACACAGACTGGGTCAGGAGGGATCGGGATGGCTGGTCTTTATCGATGCGGACGTCAGACTGGCGCCGGATGCGCTGGCCAGGATCCAGCGGTTGCTGGCCGTTTCGGACATCCGGCTGCTCAGCGTGATCCCCGCGTTGCCTTCGGGGATACTCGACGGACTGCTGGTGGCTGGAGTGCCTTATTCGGTGTTATCTTTCTTGCCGTTGCCCCTGTGTGCTCACAGTGTATGGCCATCCACGGCATTCGCCAATGGTCAACTCATGGCGTTTCGGGCAAGCGACTACGCGACGTGGCGTCCACACCGGCAGGCCGGGCAGGCCGTGCTGGACGACGTGGCCATCGCCCGGTGGATCAAACGACAGGCAAGCGCCGAACCGGCGTTTGGACCCCTGCGGTGGCTCCCCGCTCCCGTCATGTGGCTGGCTTTCGCACCGGACTGGATGGCGGTTCGCATGTACCGGAACGGCCGCGATGCGGTGAACGGCTTTACCAAGAACGCCGCGGAGATCGGCGGTCCGGCGGGAGTGCTGGCCACCTTGGTCTACACTGCAGCGGCCTGTGTGTGGCCTGTATCCCGGTTCGGGCAGGACTGGACCTGTACGGCCGCCGTCCTGCTGCAGTTGCTGCTGACCTGCTCCATTATCCGCTGCTTTCGGATGCCGCTGGTGCTGGGACTCCTCTGGCCGGTGATGTTGGTGGCATGGTGCGGTGTGATGATCCGTTCATGGGTGTTGCGGTCACGAGGCGGTGTGCCCTGGCGCGGACGACTGGTGGGCGGTGCATGACGCCGTCTGCGCTGATGGTGCACTGGCTGGCGCGGTACAGCCTGCGTCAAGCCTTCCGTGGCGTCTGGCTTCAGGGAAGCCTGCCCGAAACACCGGCAGGCGTCGTGGTGTTCCTGAACCATAACCTGTGGTGGGATGTCTATCTGGCCTTGTTGCTGGCGTCTTACCACAGTCGACCGTTGACTGGCTGGTTGGAGAACTGGCAGGCGTTTCCACCGTTTGGCAGTGTCGGGGCATTGCCGTTCCCGCCGGATGACGCTGCGGTGCGGGCGGTCACGATGCGCCAAACCGTCCGGCGGCTGACGCATAGCCGCACCATGCTGGTACTGTACCCCGAGGGGGTGCTGCATGACGGCGCTGAGGTGCGTGCGTTTGGCCGCGCGTTGTGGTGGCTGAACACCCGGCTGCCGGATGTGCCATGCGTGCCCGCGGCGGTGCATGCCGTGTTCGGAGCCGACCAACGGCCGATACTGCGTGTCTCACTGGGGCAGTCCATGCCGACGTCCGGTGACGAGCAGTCCTGGTTGGAGATGGCCCGCAGCCGCGTGGTATCATTGCGGCAGGAACTGGTCGACCGCAGGGCGAGCGATACGCACGGCATGACCTGTATGCTGGAAGGCCACGAGTCGATCGACACACGGTGGAAACGATGGGCGAGACGGTAGCACACGCCACGCGCGCGGACTTTATGGCGTGCCGGCGCGTGCTGGAGCGGTTTGGCACCAGTTACGCGCTGGGTACGCGTTTTTTGCCGGCGGACATCCGTCCGGATGTGTGGGCATTGTATGCGTTTGTCCGCAGCCCGGATGAATGGGTGGATAATCCGAAGACGCCGATAGATCCCGCCGCGATGGAACAACGCCTGCAAGACTGGATGCAGACACTGCGTCGTTCGGCAACGGGTGAGCGGGTGGACGATGTGGTCCTGCGGGCGTTTGGTGACACAGTGCGGCGTCGGGCGATCCCGCTGTGCCTGTGTGAGGAGTTCCTGAACGCCATGGCGATGGATCTGCGCAGGAGCCGTTACGCAGACTGGGATGATCTTTGCACCTACATGCGCGGAAGCGCCGCGGTGGTTGGCGAGATGATGTGCTGGATCATGGACAGTACGCAGGAACGGTCATTGTACGCGGCGGGACAACTGGGCGTGGCCATGCAACTGACAAACTTCCTGCGCGACATCGGCGAGGACTATGAACGCGGCCGGATCTATATCCCTCAGGATATGCTGATGAGGCACGGACTGTCTGACGCCGACATTGCCGCCCGTTGTGTGGATGCCCGCCACAAGGCGCTGATGACTGAGCTCGTAGCGCGTGCGCGTAGCCTTTACCGTGCAGGCAACGAAGGGATCCGCCTGCTGCCAACGGGCTGCCGCAGAGCTATCCGAGTCAGCAGCGCGCTGTATGAAGCGATCCTGCGGAAGATCGAACAGCAAGGTTATGATGTGTACTACCAGAGAGCGCGCACCAGCCGGATGGAGAAGCTCCGGCTGGTGGCGCGTTACTGGTCATCCCTGTGACTCGATGCTGCTGTCGGGTGTTACCTCCGCCCGTGTGACGCTGATCGGGATCAGGCCGAGCGCGGACGCCTTGCGAAACGCCTGCACGCGGTTGTTGACGTTGAGTTTCTGGTAGATATTGGCCAGATGGAAATCCACGGTGCGTTTGCTGACAAACAGACTTTGAGCGACCTCTTTACTGGATCGCCCTTCGACAATCTGCATCAGCACTTCGACTTCACGCCGCGTGAGCAGCCGGTATGGGTTGCTCTGGGTGTTAACTTCCTGATGGTTGGTGTCATCCATGGCGCTGCCATCCTTTCGGTCAGGCTGGCCCGATGCTTAGCCGGGCTAACTGTTTGTCATTAGTATGACGCATTGCTTCCAGTATTTGTTCCATCTGTTTCTTCCGTGGGGTTTGGCCTTATTCTGGCATGTTAACGGTGGTCGAATCAATGGTGCGGCCTGGCGTATCCCGCTCCGGTGCGGCAAGGAGGCGTAACCAATGCAGGAATGGCGGCTGATTCTGGATCCGGCGGGCGCCCCAGAATGGAATATGGCTGTGGATACCATGCTGTGGCTGCAGCCCGGCGACTCCCGCGTGATCCGGTTGTACACTTGGCAACAACCGGCGATCACTGTGGGACGGCATCAACGCGCTTGCCGGCTTCCGGACTTGGCCCGGTGCCGGCAATCCGGCGTCGCTGTCATCCGACGGCCTACCGGGGGGCGTGCTGTGCTTCATGGGCATGACGTGACGGTATCCGTGGCGGCGTCGGTATGTGCGTTCCCGGGCGACGGCAGTGTGTTGACGATCCATCGGCTACTGGCCGGAGCGGTGGCGCAGGCTGTGTCTGTGCAGTGCGCGGGAGCGCAGCCGGTATGCGACATCCCGTCACCGGTTCCGGATCGCATCAGCTGTTTCGGTATGTCCCTGCCAGGTGACGTGACACGCGGAGGCGTGAAGCTGGCGGGTGGTGCACAGTGTCGACGTCGCGACCGGGTGCTGGAACAGATCTCCATTCCGGTCAGGTCGCCTGTGCGGTCTGCGGCAGCGCTGCTCGATACCCCGGTAATCGGGCAGGCGCTTGATCCGGAGCGATTGCGGGTAGATTTAGTATCGGCGCTGGAGAGCGCACTGCCGGCGCGGTTCCACCTGTCGATGTTGAACGCTGAGGAACTGGCGGCCGCGACAGGGTGGCTGCCAGCCTTTACACCCTTGGAGGATGACACACCGTGCCCTATATAATCGCTGAACCCTGTGGACCGGTCAAGAACCGGGGATGCATCCGCGTCTGTCCGGTGCGATGCATCTATGAAGGCGTATACGAGGCGCCGGACGGGACTCGGTATGACCAGATGTATATCCATCCGCGGGAGTGCATCGACTGCGGGTTGTGTGTGGATGAGTGCCCCGCTCAAGCCATCTTCCATCACGCGCGGCTGCCGGCCCGGTGGGCGCACTACCGGCAGATCAACCGGGATGCGGTGAAGGCATCCGGCGTGACGCGGCAATGAACCCGAACAGTTGCCGGCCCAATCGGGATGCGAAGCCGGTCGGTTTGATGATACTATACGCCTAGAACGTTCCGGGAGGTCCCTTTCGTGCCTTACGTCATCACCGATAGTTGCACAAAATGCGGCGCCTGCGTGGAAGTCTGTCCGACCGACAGCATCCATGAAGGTGTCTTCGAGTCCTACGATCAGATGTTCATCAACCCTGACACCTGCACCGAATGCGGCGCCTGCGAGGGCGAGTGCCCCAGCACGGCGATTTTCTCCGACTTCGACTTGGCGGACGACATGAAGCCGTTCATCAAAGTGAACGCGGACGCGTATTCCACTGGCGCTGTCAGCGGCTGACGACGCATCAAGTCAGAGGGCCCGGGTCTGAACAGCCCGGGCTTTTTGTTTGCAGATGAAGTGGCTTGAGTTTACAGTCATATGCCCGCTGGACGCGCAGGAGGCCGTCACGCAGGTGATGTTGCGACACGACGTGATGGGGGTGGTGCAGCGGGACGACTCGGTGCAGGGATACTTGCCCCAGACATCGTTGCCGGACGCTGCCGACGCGCTGCGGGCGGAGGTCGGGCAGTTGCGGACATGGGGCCTGCCGCCGGCCACAGCTATACGGACCCGCTGGATGGATGAAGAGGACTGGGCGAACGGATGGAAGCAGTACTTCGAGCCGTTCCGGCTGGGACGCCGCCTGGTCATCCGGCCCAGTTGGCGTGCGTATGAAGCCCAACCCGGCGACGTCGTGCTGGAGATGGATCCCGGCATGGCGTTCGGTACCGGTCTGCATCCCACCACCGCGCTCTGCGCAGAGTGGATGGAGGATCTGGTGCGTCCCGGAGACACCGTGCTGGATGTGGGGTGCGGATCAGGCATCCTGGCGCTGTGGGCCGCCCGGCTGGGTGCGGGGCGCGTTTGGGCCTGTGATAATGATCCGGTTGCGGTTGCTGTCGCTATAGACAATGCGTGTCGGAACGGGTTAACGGAGCAGGTCTCACCGGTTCTTGCGGACTCACCCGCGGACGCTCCCATGGCGGATCTTGTGATCGCAAACATCATCGCCGATGTGATTATCCCCATGCTGCCCGCACTGTGCGCCCGCAGGAAACCGGGCGGACGGCTGCTGCTCAGCGGCATTGTGTCGCATCGCTCACCGCAGCTGTTGCGTGCGCTGTCTGAACAGGGCCTGCATCATGTGGGCATCCGCGGTCAGGGTGAATGGCGTACCTATCTGGCCGCTGAGTAGCCGACTGGATGAGCGCACATCGTTTTTTTGTCCCCCCCGAGGCCATCACCGAGTCCGGCGCTGTCATTCAGGCGGATGACGCGCGCCAGATTGTGCAGGTATTGCGCCTGGGGCCCGGCGAGACGATCCACGTGCTGGATGACACCGGAGCGGAACGGGTCTGTGTGATTGAGCAGGCGTCACCGAACCGAGTGATCGTTCGTTGTGTGGACATCGCGTACCCGGATACCGAACCGCACTCCCGCGTCTGGGTGTATCAGGCGTTGGCCAAAGGCGACCGTGTGGAGACCGCACTGCAGTTAGCCACGCAGGCAGGCGCTGCCGGATTTGGCGTGTTCGACGCGACGCGCTGTGTCGTGCGCCTTTCTGCGCAGGACGGCGACCGGAAGGCGGTGCGCTGGCGGCGAGTGATCAAGGAGGCCGCCGAGCAGAGTCATCGCGCCCGTCTGCCCCGCTGGCTGGGTTTTGGTCCGCTGGCGCGGCAGATTGAGGGGGCGTCCGGCATCCGTGTGGTGCTGCATCCCGATCCCAGTGCGCCGTTACTGACCGCACTGCGCGCCTCCGCGCCCGCCAACGCCGAGTGGTCGCTGTTCATAGGCCCGGAAGGCGGTTTCACAGACACCGAGGTGGCGCACGCGGCAGCAGCCGGTGCGCAAGTGGCCACGCTGATGCCGCGCGTTCTCCGCACCGAAGCCGCCGCCTTTGCCGCGGTCGTGCAGTTGGTGTCCGCATAGCCCGGATCACACCGCATGCACGAGCAGGTGTTGGTGGAGCTCCCGGGCATCGGTCTGCCGTGACCGCAAGACCATGGGGATGACTCGTGATGCGTCGCGTGCGCCCGGAGCCGGTCTGAACAGTGATTGAGCGTAGCCGCACCACCCGGTGGCATCCATCGTGCGTGCGAAGGGTACAAACGATATGGCAGGGAACTGTCGGGCTGTCCGGCTTGGTGGAGCCCACCATCGCGGTCGTAGTATCAACATAGCTCGTGACGTGAGACCAGCGGTCGCGAGGGATACCATGCGCATCGATCACGTCGCCATCCATTTGGGTGCGATGTGGCAGGCAACGCGCGCGGTCTGCGGGATCGAATGGGTTACATGTGAAAGGAGTGGGTCACGTGCTGTGGAGAATACTGGGCAGAGTGAGATGCGGGCAGGCGCCGGAGACGTGTCCCCGGTGTGGTGAGAAGCCAGTCGCCAAATTGATATATGGCTTTCCCGTGATGACTCCCGAGCTTCAGGAAGAAGTTAAGGCAGGCAAGATCGCGTTTGGCGGCTGCTGCATCACTGGCTATGATCCAAGGTGGCAGTGTACACACTGTGGCTTGCGGTTCTAGCGGCGATAGATGGTCTACGTGTAGATCGTGCGGAGTCGGTAGCGCGGCCGCGGCGGGTTTGAACTCGACCCGCGCAAGCTCACTGCGTGCCGGCCTGCGCCGACGAGGACGGCTGCGTCTGGAACGTCCGCAAGGACGAGATTCGAGCGGATATCTGCTCCTGCTGCTGCCCGCTGTTGGCGGGGCACGGATACGCCAACGGTTCGACGGACACGACCTGGACCAGGCACCCAGTCTCGCCGAGGTAAAGGAGCGTATCCGATCTGCGGATGGTGTTTCCCGAGGCGGGAAGTGTCCCAGCCCCAAAGCTGTGGCGGATGAAGGCGACTTATGAAGCCTATGCCAGTCGGGCGAAGCTCGCACCGCTGGTGCGAGTTATCGGCTGGAGCCGCAACTTGGCCATCATGGAGCGCTGCAAAGACCCGCTGGAACGCGTGCCGATAGACCGTTCGCTCTCCCGTTCCGCCTGCTCAGGGATCGTCCATAGCATCGGCACCCATCGGGCGACCTGAGCCGGGGCAGGCCGCCTGGAGACCAACCGCGCCGTGTGCCGCTGCCGATGACAACCCATATCCCGAGACCGGTATAATCGGCATGGAGCGTTATCCTTGGAGGCCCTGGATGAACCCGTTTCGTGACTACTTCCCTAAACCCGTGCAGACGGTGCGGATTGGCAAGGTAACGGTGGAACTGTATGTGCAGAGCCACCTGGGGCGTCTGCCGGCGGATGCGCTGCTGCTGCCCACCAATCGGCTGGCTTGGATGGGGCAGGCCGTGGGGAAGCGGGTACGGGACGAGGCGGGAAACCGTGTGGAGGCGGAGGCGCGCCGGCAAGCGCCGCTGGAGCCGGCCGGATGTGCGGTGACATCGGGGGGATTGCTGCCGGTGAAACGTATCGTGCATGTGAACATGCTGGATGCGCAGCACATGTGTCCGCCGGAACTGCTGGTGCGCGCCCTGAGCGCCGGGTTGGACCGGTGCGGCGCTGAAGGCGCTGCAGCGGTGGTGATCCCTGATTTCACCGATCAGTTGGTGCGGTTTGCGGCTAGGGACGCGGCCGTCGCCTTAGGGCAGGCGCTGCGGCAGGCGCCGGTCGGGTTGCGTACCGTGAAGGTGATCTGCGCGGACCCGGCACGCGCCATCGAATGGAAGACAGGATTAGCCGAGACGCTGGCTGCCTGATCGCACGTTAAACAGGCGGCTCCCATCCATCGCGGATCGCCTCCGCGATGCGCACCGTGTCGGCCATCGCCTGGACATCATGTACACGCACCATGTGAGCGCCGGAGAGAACCGCGGCCGTTACGGCGGCTGCCCCGCCAAAGAGGCGGGCGTCGGTTGGCGCGTCATTAAGGATACGGCCGATGAACGACTTACGAGACACACCTACCAGCACCGGCGATCCCAGCGTACAGATCTGATCCAGATGCCGCAGTAGCTCCAGGTTGTGCGCTACGGTCTTACCGAATCCGATTCCGGGATCAAGCCAGATACGGTGAGCGGGAACCCCGGCTGTCAGTGCACGCTGCCTGCTATCGGCAAGGAAGCGCGTTACCTCATGGACGACGTTTTCATATGCAGGGGCCTGCTGCATGGTGCGCGGCGTGCCCTGCATGTGCATGACACACAGATGCGCTGCGTGCGCCGCCGCTAGCTCGGCAAGGCGGGGATCGTATGTCAGGCCGGAGATGTCGTTCAAAAAACAGGCGCCCGCTTCCAGCGCCGCGGCAGCCACTTCGAACTTGGTGGTGTCTACCGAAACGGCGCATTGTGATGCGAGCGCCCGTATTACTGGGATCACTCTGTCCAGCTCTTCGCGTGCTGATACCGGTTCGCTGCCCGGGCGAGTGCTTTCGCCTCCCACATCGATGAGGTCCGCGCCCTCATTCAGCATCTGATGCGCATGCTCAATTGCGCGATCGATGTGCAGGTAACGTCCGCCATCGGAAAAGCTGTCGGGAGTGACATTGAGGATCCCCATGATCAATGTGCGCTTCCCGATGAGCGCATCCAGTGAGCCAGGTGGTGTGTCCAAGTCGCCTCCTTGTCGCCTGGTTGGCGGTATGTCCGGTCTGCTCCTCTTGTCTGAGTACCCTTGGCGTCGTCTTCAACAGGCCAATCCACCGGATTGGCGGGAGCCTTTCGCCGGACCGCTTCGATGAATCGTGGAGGGACCACGCCGCCTCCGGTCCATCGTTGCGATCAGGAACACAGCGTTACGGCGCCCCGGTCCCGGTCCGTCCGCCCTGAGGCGCGTCCTGCACGAACGTTGGCCTGGCAAACTCATTACCGGGTCGGGCACTGAATGTACGCGGTGCGTCTGGTTGGTTTCCAAGGTGCTATCCAGCTACCTGCATCAGGTGTTATGATATTTACCCAACCTGACGCGGTGGTGCACCCTTCTGGCGCCCGTATTGTTGCCGGAACCTGAGTCAGAGGCGTGTCAGCCACTGGCCCAACGCATGCCACCAATCCATGTGTTCACCCAGGATGTTCACCCCGATGGCGATCAACACCAGCCCTCCCGCCAGTTCGGCACGACGTCCCAGGCGGTCGCACAGCATACTGCCGAAAAGCACCCCAAGGAAGCAGAGTACGAAGGTGATGCCTCCGATCAGGGCGACGGCCGTGTGGATGTCGACGTCCAACAATCCCAGTGAGACGCCAACGGCCAGGGCGTCAATACTTGTGGCCACCCCCAGCGTCAGCGTCTGCGCCATGCTCAGACTGTCCCGATGGCCTCTTCCTTCACAGGCGCAGTCATGGCGCGTCAGCGCCTCGCGCACCATCCGGCCGCCAATAATGGCCAGCAGCACGAATGCGATCCAGTGATCGTAGGCGTTGAAAACGGTGGAGAGGCGTTCGCCGGCCAGTGCGCCGATGAGCGGCATCGCCGCCTGAAACAACCCGAACACCAGCGCCAGCCGCAGCGCCAGCAGCCAGCGGTTGCTGGTGATGGATGCGCCTGCGGATACCGACACGGCGAAAGCGTCCATAGCAAGCCCGTGGGCGATGAAAACGACTTGTAGCATACCTTCCTGACGCCGCGAAGTAGTCGGCAACCGTATTATATGAGATGAGGTCGCTCATATGGTAACCATCGACCAGCGAGGAGTGTGGAATGGACCGGCTGCGAGACGTCATCTTCGATACGCCTATGGCGGATACCCATGATCATCAGGTGCGTGAGGACTTATGGTTGTCCGATCCGGGAGACATCCTGACCGACCTGTTTCGGAACTATATCTGCGATGACTTGCAGTCCGCAGGCGCGTCGCCGGAGCAGACTGCCCGACTGCTTGATCCCGCAGCTGGTTCGATTACGGAACGTTTCGACGCGATAGCGCCCGCCTGGGAACTCTGCCGTCATACGGGCTATGGTGAGGCGTTGCGGCTGACTGCGGCGCGCGTGTATGGATTGCATGATCTGCATGCAGCAGCCCTGGAAGAGGCCCAGGAGCGGTTCACTGCCATGCGCCACCCGGGACGCCGGCTGCAGACGCTCCGTGACATCGCCCTGTTGGACCACGTGCACAACAACCTGACCGGTTGGGATTGCTCACCTGATAACGAGTCACCGCAGTTCTTCTTTTATGATCTGTCCGCGGCCGAGTTCGTGGTTCCATGGTTGCAGTTACCGGACATACGGCGGGCGACCGATGTGCAGATCGATTCGCTGGCCACGCTGCGGCAAGCCTTGGAAGCGCTATTCGAACGCCAGGCGGCTCACGCGGTGGCCGTCAAGACACAACATGCGTATCACCGTACACTGGCTTGGCAGCCGCGTACCGACGGCGAGGCTGAACCGGCCTTGGCGCGTGTGCTGGCCGGAGCCGACAGCGAGACGGACCGGCTTACCGTGGGTGACTGGTGCCTGGAACGGGTATGCGAGTTGGCGCAGGCGTACCGGCTGCCTGTCAAAATACACACCGGACACTACGCCGGCGTGGGGCGCATGCCGCTCGAATGGGTGCGTCCAGCGCATCTCTGTGCGCTGGCCACGCGATTCCCGAGTGTACGGTTCGTGCTGTTCCATGCGGGATACCCGTACGGCAACGAGTTGATCGCCATGGCGAAGCACTACCCGAACGTCTTTGCGGATATGTGCTGGGCCTGGGCGATCGACCCCTATCGGTCTATCGACTTCCTGCGATCTATGCTCCATGCCGCACCGGTGAATAAATTGCTGGTGTTTGGTGGCGACTCATGGAGCCCGAATGCGGTAGTTGGTTTCGCGATACAGGCGCGGACCGGCATCTGGCGGGCTTTGGATGCAGAAACGCGCGAGCGCGGTCTGTCGGTCAGCGATGCCGTGGAGATTGCCCAGCGGTTGCTGCGGGAGAATGCGCGCGCGTTGTTCGAGATCGACCGCAGGCAGTCGGCTGTCTGTTAAAATCGTTAGTGAGAGAACACATCGGCTTGTTTGTGCCGACGGAAGACAGGAAGTGAATCTGAGATGGAGACGCAGAGACCAGGATACACGCCTCCTGAAGAAACCACAGCATGTGACCAGATAGAGACACCGGCAGATGAGGGCTTGGAAGAGACCTCTGATTACGACTGCCTGCTGCAGGAGGTTGAGGCGCTTCGCGCACAACTAACTCAGCGAACCGACCAGTTGGCCCGCAGTATGGCGGACTTTGACAACTTCCGGAAGCGCACCCGCGCCGAGATGGAGGACATCCGACGCGTGGCGTTGGAGGGATTTATCCGCACCCTGCTGCCGGTGGTCGATAATTTCGAGCGGGCGCTCTCGGCCGCGACCGATGTCGAGTCCGGTTCCCTGCGCTCAGGGGTGGAGATGATCCATCGCCAGCTGACCGGTGTGCTGCGTGACGCCGGTGTGGAACCGCTTGAGTCGATCGGTCAGGTCTTTGACCCGAACTGCCACGAGGCAATCGCCTCGGTCCCTTCGGATGACACGCCGGAGGGAGTGATCCTGGCCGAGGTCGAGCGGGGGTACCGGTTTGGCGACCGGATCATACGGCCGGCCCGTGTTTCGGTGTCATCGGGTCCGCCGCCTTGACTGGGCGGGCGCATTGACGCTTGCGGTTAACGATACACCACACATTGAAGCCTGTAGAAGCAGGCACACCACGGAGGGGTCATGGCGCGTTTATTTGGCACCGATGGAGTGCGCGGGGTTGCGAATGAGCAGTTGAGCCCACAGTTGGCCATGCAGCTAGGGGCCGCTGCGGCCTATGTGTTGCGGCATGGCGACCATATGCCGCATGTGCTGCTGGGAGGCGACACCCGACGCTCAGGGCCGATGCTGGAAGCCGGACTGATAGCCGGTTTATGCGCTGCCGGAGCGCAGGTAACCACCGTGGGCGTGATCCCGACACCGGGAATCGCCTACCTGACCGCCAACGGCGACTTCGACGCCGGCGTGGTGGTATCGGCGTCTCACAATCCCTTCGAAGACAACGGTATCAAGTTTATCGGCACCGACGGCAGCAAGCTGGCGGACGACACCGAAGACGCCATTGAGGAGAGTCTGAGTGACTGGCAGGATCTGGCGTCTGCACGCGGTGCGGAGATCGGCAGTTCGGTCAGGCGTGCCGAATTGGTCAACGACTACCTGGATCATCTCCGCACCACTGTATCAGGAAGTCTGGAAGGGCTGCGGATCGTGGTGGATGGCGCCAACGGCGCCGCGTCGCTGTATGCGCCCCGGTTGTTCGCGTCACTGGGCGCGGATGTGGTGGCGCTGAACTGCGCCCCCAACGGCGTGAACATAAACGCGGGATGCGGTTCGCTGTATCCCGAGCAGATGCAGCGTACCGTGCGGGAACGCGGCGCGCATCTGGGTGTGGCGTTTGACGGCGACGCCGACCGCTGCATCATGGCCGACGAACGCGGCCATCTGGTGGACGGCGATCGCATGATGGCGATCGCGGCGATTGCGATGAAAGGAGCCGGCGTACTGCACGGTGACACACTGGTCGCCACGATCATGAGCAATCTGGGGTTGGATGACGCGCTGCGCGCCCACGGAATCCGGGTGGAGCGCACCACCGTGGGTGACCGGTACGTGGTCGAGCGGATGCGCGCCCTGGATGCTACGCTCGGTGGTGAAAAGAGCGGACATATTATCTTCCGCCAGTTTGCCACCACCGGAGACGGGATGCTGACCGCATTGCAGCTCATGCGGTTTGTACGCGACTCTGGTCAGACAATGAGTGAACTGGCCGGTGTGATGCGTGAATATCCCCAGCGACTGCGCAGCATTCGCGTTCGAGACAAGAACGCCTGGGCGCTCAGCCCGGACGCCGCACAGGCCGAGCAGTGGGGTCTGGAGCAACTCGGTGAGCCGGCGCGTGTGAACATACGCGCCTCTGGCACCGAGCCGGTGGTGCGGGTGATGGCCGAAGCGAGCGATCTGAGCCGGGTGGACGCCGTGTTGGACCGGCTGGCCGAGATCGTGGTACAGGTCTGCGGCGCCGAGTAGTCGGCAGACCGTGAGGAGTCGAGGGACGGATATGCTGCTTGTGCTGGATGTGGGTAACACCAACATCGTGATTGGGCTGTACCAGCAGGACACATTGACGGCGCACTGGCGCATCCGCACCCAATTGGGACGGACCGCTGATGAACATGCGATGCTGTTCCTCGACCTGTTCAAGCACGCGGGGATCTCGCCGTCCTTGATCGCCGATGCGGTGGTGTCCAGTGTGGTGCCTCCGATGGACAGCTCGCTGCATGACGCGCTCTGCGATGCCTGCAACATTCGTGATCCGCTGTTCATCACCGCTGAACTGGACCTGGGTATACAGGTCGCCTACCACCATCCGGCCGAAGTGGGGGCGGACCGGATAATCAACGCGATTGCTGCCGATGCGAAATACGGTCATCCGGCGATCGTCGTGGATTTCGGTACGGCAACCACACTGGACGTGCTGGACGCCGGGGGCTGTTATCTGGGCGGCGCGATCATGCCCGGCATGGAGACCAGCGCAGAAGCGTTGTTCCGGGCGGCAGCGCGTCTGCCGCGCATTTCATTGGAAGCTCCCCATACCGCCATCGGCCGCACCACGGTAGAGAGCATGCAAAGCGGGTTAATGCTGGGCTATGCCGGAGGCATTGATGCGCTGGTCGACCGGATCCGTGAGGAGTTGGCATGCGACATGCCGGTGCTGGCCACCGGAGGACTGGCATCCCGCGTGGCCGCCGTCAGCCGCACCATACAACACGTGGAACCTTGGTTGACCCTGGAAGGGCTGAACCTGGCATGGACACGTGTGCGCGGAGGCGCCGTTCAGCGGTAGATCGGACCGCCGCGGATCTGTTCGGTGATCGGGCCGGTCTCATCACAATGGTGAAACCACAGACAGCCCTGATCGCGCGTGATCAGCATCAGGCGATCCAGTGTACACCGGTCGAATCGTGCGGATCCACGGCCTGTCACCGTGATCTGTCCCAGCACATCGCCCGAGTGAAACCACCCGATCCGTGCGTCCGACACCTCCAGCCGACATCGGTCGTGCTCTCCATGCCCTATTTCGGTGGTGGTGCATTGCAGTTTGGTGGACGGCTCATCGGGCACGCCCCGCAGTGTGAAGCGGCTGGCCTCGCCCAACATCAGTTCGCAGACATTGCCTGGGCCCTGTACGGTGACGTGGCTGGTCCCGCTCAAATACACTCCCCATCCCCAGGTGGTCACCGGCTCGCCGATATGGCTCCATGTAACGTTTCCGGTTTGTACCGGATCACGGATCGCATACGGCAGGCGCCAGGAGCCGCGTAAGTCGGCGCCGCCAATCGACGGGATGATGGCGTCGGCTTCGATGGACAACCGGCAAGGGGAAGCCGAGTCCCGTGCACCCATGGCGAACAGCCACCAGGTGGGCACCCGCACCTCCTTGAGCCGTAAACGCCACGGCGCCCCCGGCACATTGCGTGCGTCGTACACACCGCTCAACGCACGGTCACGCCGTAACCGCAGGCGGCCATCGCCTCCATGCCACACATAGGCAGAGAGGCTGATGGGAAAGGTGGACTGTTCCAGAACGACGTCCCCTCGTCCGGACATGATGATCGAATCGGGGTTCTCTCCCATGATCAGGTTGCGGGCGCGCAGCCTTCCCACCGTATTCCAGCCAAACACCGTGCCGTACACATACTGAACCATGGTGTCTTCGGCGATCCATTCGCCTTCGGTCAACTGCAGATTGATCTGGCGGATGGTACCGTCCCGTTTGGAACCGCCAATCACCGAGCGGCGCGTATACAGCGTTCCGCCCTGCCAATCAAGGGCGTATTGCCGGGCCCAATCTCCACGGATCTCCAACAGGCTGTCGGACACACGCAAGCGGCCCCCGCGCACCAGCGTCAGGTTGCCCTTGATGACCACGTGACGCTGCGTCCAAGAAACAGGCGCGTCGATCCGTTGATCACCCTCTAACTCCAGAAGTTTGAGTGCGTTGTAGTCTACGGGTGGTTGAGCACTCATGATGCGATATCCTTGGCCTGCGGAAACTGAATGAGCGCCTTGAGCACACCGTCGCGCCGTGCGTTTACGCGCTCAAAAGCCGCCTGGCAGTTTTCCGGCGCGTCGTGATGCGTGGCCAGGCGCTTCAGCGGCAACCCCTGTTCCGCCAACTTGCAGGCTCGTTCCAGCGTGTGACGGGAGCGGCGAACCATCAGAAAACTCAACCCCTTGCGCCGGGCGATGTCGCTGGGCAGGATGATCTGTCCGGTGTCCGGAGAGCCGATAATCAGGCAGCGTGCTCCGGCTGCGGCCAGCAGCACCATCTGGCGATGGGTGTCGGACACTCCGGCGCACTCGAATACATAGTCGAAACCGCGCTGCCGGGTATGCTCCATACCGGCTTGCACCACGTCCTCGGTGGTGGCGTTGAGTACCAGATCTGCGCCGAGTTGTCGCGCCAGTTCCAGCCGCTCCGGTACGAGATCGGTGCACAGAACATCCGCCATCCCTATGCGTCGCAGCAGCAACAGCACGCAAAGCCCCAGGGTGCCGCAACCCAGCACCGCTACAGAACGCGCGGTGCGCAGCTTACCCAGGTCTACCGCGTGTAAGGCGATCGCCAGCGGTTCCAACAACACCGCCTCATCATCGTCCAGGTTGTCCGGAACCGGATGCAGCAGCCAGGCCGGATGCGTCAGCTGTGCACGTAACGCGCCGTCGGTGGGCGGCAGTCCCATAAAACGCAGGTATGGACACAGGTTATGGTGCCCTTGTGCGCAATACTCGCAGCGCAGGCACGGTATGTTCGGTTCGATCGCCACACGCTGTCCGATGAGATGGGCATATCGCGGATCGGCTACAGCGCGCACGCGTCCTACCGCTTCGTGACCCAACACCAGTGGGCCGTTCATCGCGGCTTCGCCGATACGCCCGTTCCGGTATAGATGGATGTCAGAGCCGCAGATGCCCACCTGCAGCACATCGATCAACGCTTCCTCTGAGGTTGGAGAGGGCGCCGCCGCCTCCATCAGACGCAGTGTATAGGGCGCTGTGAGCTGAATTTGCTGCATCGCTGCCTCCCTGGGGGTCCCTCTTCAGTATGGGACGGGCGCACAGACGCTAGCAACCCGGGGGTATCAGCCGAGCCGTCTCGGTTTGATGTTGGGTATCACCGGAGCCCTGTGGTTCAATGATGTATGACGATGGCTGTCATTCTGGCGATAGATTTCGGAACGCGGCGACTTGGGCTTGCGGTCAGTGACCCTGCCGGTATGATCGCGTTTCCGCTCCCCGCGCTGACCCGCAAGGGTACGGTGCAGGATGTTGCGTCTCTGATGGAGGTTATCCGTAACCGTGAGGTGACGCAGGTGATCCTGGGGATGCCTCTGACTCTGCGAGGAGATGAACAGGACGCCGCGGATCGGGTGCGCGCATTTGCCGCCGCGCTGCAGGAAGCCAGCGGGATTGTGCCGGCGTTTATGGACGAACGGCTCAGTTCTGCCGAGGCCAACCGGCGCATGCTGGAGGCGGACGTCTCGCGCTCGCGGCGGCGACAAGCGGTCGACTCAATGGCTGCGGCGATCATCCTGGAACGCTATCTTGCGGAGCAGTCACGATGAGCCGGAGACGCATCCCGCGGGTCCGGAAGCGATGGACGCTGCCGATCATCGGACTGCTGGTGCTTGCCGGCATCGGCTGGTATGTCTGGTCGCTGACACAACCGGTGGGCGGTTCTGGCTGGCGGGTGTTTCGCGCGCCTAAGGGAGCAAACGCACGCCAGATAGGCCGGTTACTGCAAGAACAACGCCTGGTGCGCAGCGCGCGGCAGTTTGAATGGACCGCACGGCTGCACGGATCGGCCCATCTGTTAAAGCCTGGCATCTATGAGCTAAGCCCGGCGATGTCTCCTCAAGAGATCGTGCGGATCCTGGTGGCGGGGGAGACCAGCAAGAACCGGTTGACGATCCCTGAGGGGTTTTCGTTGGATCAGATCGCTGAGACCGTCGACCAGTCTGAGATCGCGGACCGCGAGGTGTTTCTCCAACTGGTGCAAACCGGCGGGCGGCGGTTCCATGCGCCGTTCCCGTTACCGGACCGGCTGGAAGGGTACCTGTTTGCGGGCACCTATTATCTTCCTGCCGGCAGCGGAGCACATGCGCTGATCCAGACAATGATCGACGCCACTGTGGAGCGTATCTGGAAACCGTTGCAGGCCGACTTGTCGGCATCGGAATGGAACCTGCATGAAGTGTTGACCATCGCCTCCATGATCGAACGGGAAGCGCGGATCCCGGCCGACCGTCCGCTGATCTCCGCCGTCATCCATAACCGCATCCGGGCTGGCATGCCGCTGCAGATTGATGCTACCGTGCTGTATGCGCTGGGTGAACACAAACAGACGGTCCGGTTCAGTGACCTGAAACTGGACTCCCCATACAACACCTATCGGGTGAAAGGGCTGCCTCCCGGCCCGATCGCCTCTCCCGGGGTGCCATCCGTACAAGCCGCTTTGCGGCCGGCCCGCGTCTCTTATCTCTACTACGTTGCCAAACCGGACGGGTCGCATGTGTTCACCAACACGTTAGCGGAGCACAACCGGGCGATCCGGCAGATCAGAAAGACGCGTTGATGGCGATCCACTGGCTGGACAGGCAGCTGACCCGATGGCGCCCGGATGCGATTGTGGACCGGGTGGAGCAGATCGACGTGGAAGCCCTGCGTGAGCGCGGAGTGCGGGGTGTGTTGCTTGATATCGACAACACGATTGCCCGATGGCAGTGTGAAAAGGTGGCCGAGCCTGTGCAGGCATGGCTGCAGGCGTTGAAACAGGCCGACATCCCGGTCTGTCTGGTGTCGAACTCGCTTTGGTCGCAGCGTCCGGTGCGTATGGCCGCGCAGTTGGGTGTCGGATACATCCCGCATGCCGGCAAGCCCCGTCGCCGGGGACTGCGTCAGGCGCTGCAGCAGATCCGGGTGCCGCCTGATCAGGCGGTGATTGTGGGTGATCAGCTGTTCACCGACATCTGGGGTGGCCGGCGGATGCAGATGCGGACGATCTTGGTGCGTCGCGTGCATCGCCGCGAATTCATAGGCACCTATCTGCATCGTTTCCTTGAGCGTGTCGTGCTGTGGTTGCTGCGGCAACGGAATCTGCTTCCGGGAACCGGCGGACTGACGCGGCCGTCCAACGAACCAGACAGGTGACATCATGAACAGCACGCGCACACTGACAGCAGTCATCGGATATCCCATCAGCCACAGCCTGTCGCCGCTGATGCAGAACGCGGCTTTTCAGGCCTGTGGTCTGACGGATTGGGTGTACACCGCGTTTCCCGTCGCCCCGGACACCGTAAGCGGTTTTGTGGCTGGTCTGCGGGCGTTACCGTTTCGGGG
The DNA here is from genome assembly GCA_964535125.1 of uncultured bacterium. Lineage (GTDB taxonomy): Bacteria > Armatimonadota > HRBIN16 > HRBIN16 > HRBIN16 > CAZHSN01. The sequence continues at coordinate 16,099 of CAZHSN010000006.1, read as the reverse complement.
CATCAATGTCACGGTGCCGCTCAAGCAGGCGGCAGTCTCGTTGGTGGATCGTCTGACAGACCGCGCCCGTCGCGCGCAATCAGTGAACACCCTGGTCTTTGAGGACACCGGAGAGATCTGGGGTGACAGCACCGACGGAGCGGGGTTCCTGCGGTCTGTGGAGTGCGCTGGCCTGACGTTGAACGAGCGGACGCCGGTGGTGGTACTCGGTTCGGGAGGTTCCGGCCGGGCGGTGGTGTGCGCGGTGCGTGAGCGCTCTGCTCCGGTGACATTGGTGAGCCGTGACATGGGGTCTGCCCGGGCCGTGCTGGATGCGCTGCAGTTGGACGGCGAGGCGGCTGCATACGGCAGCGACGCGTTGCGCCGGCGGCTGGGTGACGCCAGTGTGCTGGTGAACTGTACACCGGTCGGCATGGGGATGTCTGCAGGCGAGATGCCGCCAGTGGACCTCTCGCTGCTGTCCAGAGAGGCATGGGTTATCGATCTCATTTACCGGCCGGCGGAGACACGTTTCATGCGTGCCGCCGCTGATGACGGCCGCCGGGTCATGAACGGGTTGCCGATGCTGGCGCATCAAGGCGCCGAATCGTTTGAGATCTGGACCGGCTGTCAGGCTCCGCTCGGCGTGATGGAGGCTGCGCTGAAGCGGGGAATAGAGGGGGACGGCGGTTAAGACGCCGCGGTGTCTTAACCGCGGTCATATGTGAGTCGGTGACCACTAATATGATATAATCGGCCTGAATCCCCCGTTCTGGCCGATGTCGGGGGTGGCCTCCGTAACAGGGTAAGATCGAAGCAGGAGCGTGCACGATATGGCAGCAGCGCGAAAGAGCCTGGCTGATTACCTCGTGGAAAAGGGGTACGTCACGAGGGATCAGATGGTCGATGCCATCAAGATTCAACGCACCACAGGCGGCGATCTTGGCCGGGTATTGCTCGAGAATGCATGGGCTACATCGGCGCAAGTGGCCGAGGGCAGGGCTCAGGAGCTGGGGATTCCGTATGTTGATCTGAACGCCTACCGCGTGGATCCCAGCGCCGTTAACGTCGTTTCCGAACGTATCGCTCGGCAGCACAAAGTGATGCCTTTGCGGCGTGATGGCAATGTGCTGACCGTCGCCATGGCCGATACCAACAACGTGCTGGCGTATGATGACCTGCGGCTGGTCACCCGCTGTACCATACGTCCCGCACTGGCCGCTCCGGAACAGATTGAGGAAGCCATCAACAAGGCGTACGGCGGCGATGCCGCGGCGCCCGCCGCCGCGGCAGGCGCTGCGGTCGCTCAGAGCGACACCACCGATTCCAGCGGCAACAATGCCACCATGGCGTCGGCCATGGCCTCGATGAAGGCCGATATGGCCACGATCGGAATGGGTGACGAGGACGAGGATGACCCCGAAGCGGCGCGTCGCGGCGCGGAAGAGGCGCCCATTGTCCGCGTGGCTTCCACCATCATCCAGCAGGCTATCCGGGAGCGCTCATCGGATATCCACATTGAACCGCAGGACCGCGGCGTACGCGTGCGGTACCGCATTGACGGCGTGCTGCACGAAGTCATGATGATCCCGCGGCATATCATGGCGCCGTTGATCTCCCGTTACAAGATTATGGCTGACCTGAACATCGCTGAACGGCGCGTTCCGCAAGACGGTCGTATCGCCATTCGGTCGGATGGCAAGGACTATGACCTGCGCGTCAGCACCGTACCTGTCCACTTGACCACCGGAACCAGCGAAAAGGTGGTTATGCGTATTCTGGACAAAAACAGCGTCATGATCGGCTTGGATAAGCTGGGACTGCTTCCGCATATTCAGGTCCAGCTGGAAGAGCTGATAGCCCAGCCAAACGGCATGATCCTGATGACCGGACCGACCGGTTCCGGCAAGACCACTACCCTGTACTCCATCCTCAACAAGCTGAACTCCATTGAGAAAAACATCCTGACGATTGAAGACCCTGTGGAATATCAGATGGGCGGTATCGCACAGGTTCAGGTGAACCGGAAAGCCGGGCTGTTGTTCAGCACCGCGTTGCGCGCCTTCCTGCGTCAGGACCCCGATATCATCATGGTCGGAGAGATGCGTGACTTGGAGACCGCATCCATCGCTATCGAGTCCTCTCTGACGGGCCACCTTGTGTTATCCACCCTGCACACCAACGACGCGCCTTCGGCCAATATCCGTCTGGTCGATATGGGAGTCGAGCCGTTCCTGATTTCGGCGACGGTCATCGGCATCATGGCCCAGCGGCTTGCGCGGCGCATTTGCAGCGAGTGCAAAGAGTCTTACGAAGTCCCGGCGCGTGATCTACGCCGCTTCGGCTTCAAGTCCGACGATCCCGAACAGATGGTCACCATCGCCCGGGGCAAGGGCTGTGATCACTGCCGTCATACCGGATACCGCGGACGAACCGGTATTCATGAGTTCCTGCGCATGAATGATGAAATCGCGGAGTTGGTGGTGCGTCGCGCACCGCTCAGTGATATCCGCGATGCAGCCAAAGCCAACGGCATGCTGGAACTGCGCGAAGACGGTCTGCAAAAAGTCTTGATGGGTATAACAACCCCGCAAGAGGTCATGTCCGTTGTCTTTACGGCCGGCCACTAGTACTACCACACCAGGAGACATCTGTTGAGCAATATGTCCGATACCGCCCAGGCCAACGCTGCCGCAGGCGGTTTGCGCCCGCGTCGTCTCGATGAGACGCACCTCGATGACCTGCTGCGCATCGTCGTCGAGAAGGGCGCTTCCGACCTTCATCTATGCGTGGGCGTGCCTCCGATCTTGCGGATCGATGGCAAGCTGACACCGACCAACTTCGACAAGGCCACTCCTCAAGAGACGCAGCGCCTTGTATACGATATCCTGACCGATGAACAGGTCCAGCGGTTCGAAAGCACGCTCGAACTGGACTTTTCATATCAGGTGGGGAAGCTTGCCCGGTTCCGTGTCAATATCTACCGGGATCGCGGGTCCATTGCCTCCGCATTCCGGTTGATCGCCACGAAAATCCCCACGATCCGTGAACTGAACCTGCCGACGGTATTGGAAGAACTGACTCGATTACCGCGAGGTCTCATCGTGGTGACTGGACCGACCGGTTCCGGCAAGTCCACTACGCTGGCGGCCATGATTCACCAGATCAACACCGAGCGCAGTACGCACATCGTCACGGTGGAAGATCCGATTGAATACTTGCATCAGCATCGGTTCAGCATCATCAACCAGCGCGAGCTGGGACAAGACACCAAATCGTTCCAGAACGCCCTGCGTGCCGTGTTGCGGGAAGACCCGGATGTGATCCTGGTGGGAGAGATGCGTGACACCGAGACGATCCACCTGGCGATCACCGCCGCCGAGACAGGCCACCTGGTGATGGCGACGCTGCATACCAACAGCGCCGCTCAGACCATCGACCGTATGGTTGATGTGTTCCCTCCGGGACAACAGGAACAGATCCGCGTGCAGTTGTCCAACTCAATACAGGCCGTGATTTGTCAGCAGCTGCTTCCGCGCGCCGGCCAGCCGGGACGCGTACCGGCCAATGAGGTTATGATAGCGACTCCGGCCATACGGAATCTGATCCGCGAGAACAAAGCGCATCAGATCACCTCAATGATCCAGACCAGCGCGAATGTGGGCATGATCACCATGGACCAGTGCCTGCGTGATCTGTACCAGAAGGGACAAGTCACGTTGGAGACCGCCATGAACGTGGCCATGAATCCCGACGAACTGAAGAAGCTGCTCACGCATGGGGGCGTTGCGAACGAAAGTGCGACCGCCACACCGGCGAGGCGCTGAGTTCAGTGCGGTACAGAGTGCGTCTCGAAAGGAGATAAACGATGGGACATTTTGCATATTCGTTCCGTGACTCCGCGGGCAATGTCCGATCGGGTGTGTCGGAAGCTGAAAACGCCGACATCCTCCGGCGACGGTTAGAGGAGCAGGGGTTCACCGTCACGGAACTGAAGGCGGTCCGGGCCCAGATGAAGATCAGTTTTGGTCGTGTGGGCCTGAACGAACTGGCTGTTTTCTGCCGGCAGTTCTCCACAATGGTCGATGCGGGGGTGGGCTTGGTGCGCTGCCTGGACGTACTGGGGCAGCAGTCATCCAATCCCCGTCTGAGACGCACATTGCAGGATATTCAAGCTGAGGTAGAGGCTGGGCAGTCCCTGAGCCGTGCGATGGGGAAATTTCCCAATATCTTCAGCAACCTGTTTGTCGGTCTGGTGCGGGCCGGCGAAGTGGGAGGCGTTCTCGAAGAGTCACTGCAGCGGCTGGCCACCTTCCTGGAAGGGGACGTGGAACTGCGCCGTAAGGTCAAGGCGGCGATGACCTATCCGGTTATCGTGGTTATCGCGGCGGTCGGTATCGTGACAGGACTGGTCACGTTCGTGTTGCCGAAATTCTTCGACCTGTTCAAAGATCTGGGTATTCAGGACTTCCCGGCCATTACTCAGGCGTTGATGGACATCAGCAACTTCATGACCTCCCGCTGGTATTTCGCGGTAGCGATCGGTGTGGTGCTGTTCATCGCGTTAAAGAGCTTCGGCGCCACGCGCGTCGGCCGGCGCTTGTTTGACCGGATCCGATTGCGGGCCCCGGTGTTCGGCCCGTTAAACCACAAGATCGCGGTGGCGCGCTTCGCGCGCACCTTGGGTACGCTGTTATCTTCGGGCGTGCCCATCCTGAGCGCGCTGGAGACCGTCGCGGGTACGGTATCCAATGTGATCATCTCGGATGCCATCATGGAAGCCCGTAACCGGATCCGCGAAGGCGACCGAATCGGCCCGCCATTGGAAAAGAGCGGCCTGTTCCCGCCCATGGTGGTTCACATGATCTCCATTGGGGAGGAATCCGGCGCACTGGACTCCATGCTGCAGAAAGTGGCCGACTTCTATGAGTCGGAAGTCGAATCGGCCTTGGCGTCGTTGACATCGGCCATCGAACCGGTGCTGATTGTGATGCTGGGTGGAATGGTTGGGTTCATCGTCATCGCGCTGATGCTGCCGATGACATCGGTCATCAGTAACCTGACGTCCGGCTCCGAATAACCCCGCTGCGCTGCGGCGTAAGGCGAGAAGCGACGCGCCGGCCGGTCATCCGGTCGGCGCGTATATTGAACAGTATCACACGGTCGCGTGTGTGGATCGCATGACCAGGAGGCGCGTTACCAGTTTTGTACGCAGAGGCGTTTCAGGCGGTTCCAGACTGGTATCTGGCTACGGTGGTGTTCATACTGGGCGCCGCCGTGGGATCGTTTCTGAACGTGCTGGTCTACCGTCTCCCGCTGGGTATCTCCATCGTCAGTCCCGGTTCGCACTGTCCAGGCTGTCAGAAGCCGCTGGCGGGGCGGGATCTGGTTCCGCTGCTCAGTTGGCTTCTGCTGCGTGGGCGATGCCGCCAATGCGGTGTGCGGATATCTTCGCGTTACTTTTGGGTGGAACTGATTACCGCGTGTCTGTTTTTGGGGCTGTTCTGGCGGTATGGCCGCACCGTGGAACTGCCTCTGATGATGATCTGGATTAGCGCATTGCTCGCCGCCATGTGTATCGACCTCGAACACTTCATCATCCCGGATAGCCTGAATTTCACGCTGCTGGTCGTTGGACTGGTGCTGCCGCTGGCGCGCGATGGCGCCTACAGTTGGGTATTCCTGGGCGGAGTGTCGGTGCCTGCCCCTGTCTGGGGCGCATGGCTGTGTTCAGGATTGTTCGGACTGATCGCGGTATTGGGGCGTGTCATGTTCCGGCAGGAGGCCATGGGGTTGGGCGATGTGAAGTTGGCGCGCGCGATCGGCGCTACGCTTCCGTTGACGCAAGCGATGCTGTCATTCGCCGTGGCCATCGCCCTGGGCGCGGTGGTAGGCGCGGTGGTCCTGAGCCGGGCGCGCCGGAGCCCGAAGGAGCAAGCCGGAGCATCAGAAGACAATCAGCCAGTAGGCACAGGCCGCATCATTGGCGAGGCGCTGTTAGTGTTGAGCTGGCTGGACATGGCGGTGGAACTGGTGCTGGCGGTACGCCGCCGTGGACAGCACCCGTCGCGGGTTGAAACCATAGATGACGACTGGAAACCGGGGCTGACCACCATCCCGTTCGGTCCCTACATGGCCGTAGGGGCGCTGCTGATGGTGTTTGCCGGCGCCTGGTTTACCGGTCTTTGGGCTCTCTATTGGCAATGGGCCACGGGAGCGGGTGCATAGAACGGACGGAACAGAGCGAGGCGAGGCGGTCGTCTTAGCTAAGGACAGGAGGGTGTAAGCCATGCAGCGAAAATGCACGGAACGACAAATGGGGTACACAATGATCGAACTGCTGACGGTCATTGCCATCATCGCCGTACTGGCGGCGATCATGTTCCCGGTGGCCGCAACAGTGCGGGAGAGGTCTCGCCGGGCCGCCTGCATGTCGAACCTCCATCAGATCGAAGTCGCCCTCAAGATGTATAAGCTGGATCAGCGTGTGTATCCAGAGGTGCTGCTGGGGTATGCGGAAGACGCGAACGGCAATTTGATTGGCCCCAACACACCCGACACAAACGGCCGCAAACTGGCCGATATCCAGGCGGGGTATCTGTACAAGGCGTATGTGAAGGACTATACGCTGTTTAAGTGCCCCAACAATGATGAGACCGATCTGACGGTGCTGCAGCAGCCGGTGGTGGGGCTGCGTCCCGATGCGAACGATCCGAATCGCCGTATCCCCACGCAGCTGGCGCGTTTCTACCGCTACGACAGCTACGATGTTGGGCAGGAGTGTAACGGAGCGTATACCGAGCGCTACAGCCTGTTCCGCCCGTTCAACGGCACCGCCGACAACGGCGGGTATGCCATGGGCGCTGCCGATGACGTCTGTCAACTGCAGTACAACAATCCGCCGGAAAGCACCATCGTCACCTGGTGTACCAAGCACCGCACCTGCGCGGAAGGGCAGGTCACCCGGGGCAGTAAAGATCTGGTGCTGCTGTTAAGCGGCAGCGTCAAGGTTGTAGAAAGTTCGGTCATGGTGGAGAAGATGCTGGGCGGCGATCCGAACAGCGCCAATCCCAATGGCAATAACCAGCACTGGTGTCTGGATTGACGGCTGCGGCGGAACAGGAACACAACGAACTGAGGACGCCAAGATGAAACGGGCGGTGCAGTATATGGGAAACAGACGGCGAGGCGCTACCTTGATCGAGATGATCGCTGCGATCGCAGTGCTCACGCTCGGTATTCTGGTGCTGCTCAAAGTGTTTCCGGGCGGGTTCTTCGTGGTGCGCATGGGTGAAAACCGCACGCTGGCCAATGCGCTGGCGCGGCAGGAACTGGAGCGCTGGAAGAACAACGCCACCTCGCTGCCGGCTGGCATCCTGGGGCTCTTTCCCGACGCCAACGGCGTGATCGCCTATGACAGCTCCATCAGTCCGGATCGCCTCACGCTGACCGAAGCGGAGACTCAGCGGTTACAGCAGTTCGGGTTGGATCCCTACTATTTCAACGGTGTCAACCGCTTCCGGCGGATTATGGCCGAAAAGGTGCGTATACCGGTGCCATCGCCTGCGCAATACGGCGCGGGCATCACCCAGGGCTCGGTCTATGTGCTGGGCGCGGGGCCGGTGTACTACCTTCAGACCGTTGAGAACGGCGAACTGGTGAGCAATATCACGGTGCACGGAGCGCCGATGATGCGCCGACGCTGGCGAACCAATGCGGGCGAACCCTATTTCACCGACCGTCAGGTCTACGCCATCGATTACGACGCCAACAACGATGACGGTTCGGACGACACGATCATCTGGCTTGCGGCGCAACCCTTCGATCGCCGGTTCACCATCACCTTTGATTATTGGTTCAATGGCCGGCTGGAGTCGGTTCAGAAGAGCATCCCCGTCCCATCGGGTGCGCCGGGTGAGATGGTGCGTATCGATCTGTCTTCCTGGCAAGAGGGACCCGGTAAACCACCCATACTGGAGGCCGGCTGGCAAATGCGGTGGGGCAGCGAGCAGCTGTCGCGTCAGTTCCGGCAGTTGGACCTGCAGGACTGGAGCGGGGACCCCTACGAGTTCCGCCTGATATCACCCAATATCGCCCCGTTCGCCAATATGGGTGTGCTGATGTTCAATCCGCTGGGGCGTGACTTTGTGGAGCGCACGGCGCGCGGAACGATCCCGCTGCAGGCTCATATCAACTACGATGTACTGGACTGGCACATTATCCGCGATGACCGGCTGATCCCTTCGGCGCCCACCAATGTGAAGCTGACGCTCGGTTCGGTACTCAGTAAAGGCTCGCGTCTGGATGACAACACGGTGTACCAGGGATTGGTGCATGGCGTCAGCCATGCCAGTAATCCGGACTTTGTGGCCATCAATCTGGATAACGGCCAAACACTGAACCAGGATCCCGACAACCCGGACTATCGGGTCGACTATACCGCGGGAGTTGTCCGCGTGTTAAATCCCGAACTGCGGCAGTCCAATCTGCGGTTCTTCTACCAGGCTTCAGGCAACTGGGCCGCACAAGTGGTCAAGCCTTACGAACTGTATTCCGCACGGTTGCATCCCAACATATCCTGGAAAGAGTACTACGTGGGCGACAGTAACCCCGATCAACCAGGAGTGGGTTCACCGAAACGCATCTACTTCTCTCTCAGCGAAGCCGGCAAGAGCGTGCTGCTGGAGGAGGTGCATATCATCGACGCGAACGGCGAAGCACAGACCTTGGACGGGATCACCGCCCGGATCAGCAAATCGCCGGAGGTCGGGGGGATTAACCTCTGTTACATCGACTTGAGATCCGCGTCGCCGACGGGACTGCAGCGACTGGACTCAAGCGTGTATGGGTACGCAGTGCGGAACGTGCGCGGCGCATCGCTGCGCGCGCGGGTGGTGTGGCGCGAACAGGGCGCGCTGCGGCGCAGTGAGTTGGAAACCGTACTGATGCGGGAGGCCGAATAGGCGTGAACGTGCAGATCATTCGAACGCCTTCCGACCAGGTACAGGTAGCGGGGTGAACAGACCGATGAACACGATACAGCGTCAAACAGACGGGTTGCGACGCAGCGCCGCCGGCTTCACCCTCATTGAGCTGCTCGTCGTCATGGGGGTGCTGGTCATCCTGTTGGGGCTGCTGCTTTATCCGGTGCAGGGAAGCTTTAACTTCACCCGGCGTGTGCAGCGTATCGTTGAAGCCCAACAGACTGCCCGCTTTCTGATGGAGCGGATCACACGCGAACTGGCCGACGCCGCCTATGTGTTCGACAACTCCATACAGTTCAACCCTACTCGGGTGAACGCGATGGATGAGATCCAGGCAGACGCCACGATCGCGGCGCCGGTGCCCGTGCCCGGTACCAACCGCACCGATTGGTTCTGTGTTCCATACGCGAAAATCGACCTGATGCCCGCCCAGCGCGGTGACGACATGCTGCCCGTGAAAGACCCTACCGACGGCGGCAGCTACCGTCCGCCGCTGCAGCGCGGTGAGGAGATCCCGCAGCTTCCCCTGCTGCCGGGACGTCGCACAGTACGCTACTTCATCGGGCTGCGTGATCCCATGCTGCCATACGTGAACTCACACGAAGTGCGCGGAGGCGAGACCGACAACACCTTTGTGCTGTACCGCGCGGAGTTCCGGTTGTATGACGATGACGGCAACCCCAACGATGCATTGTTCCAGGTTCTGGATAACCAACCCGTACTGAACGAACCGGCATTCTTCTACAACCGGAAGCCGGCTCCGCGGCCGATGCCCGGTGCGCGCGACTTGGACGGAGACAACCAGATCAGCTACATGGAGAACTGGTTGACCGTCGCACGTCCCGTCTCACCTGTGAACGGTATTGATTTCATATCGGTGCTGCGTGATCCGCGCACGAAGCAGTATGTGCTGGACAACGGGCCAGACGGACCACATATTGCCCAAGTGACCGCAGCGTTGCAGTTGTCGCCGGCTTTGATTACCGGTGATCCGGCGTCACCCGCCCGGGCCGGAGACCCGGCGAATGAGTCGGGCACGGTGGGTGATGTACGGATCGCCCCGGCGGTCTATATGGCGCGTCACGGCGCATGGACCTGGCCGGCTCGGGTGACCTTGTACCGTGGTGTGCCCCAGCAGGGCGCTGCACAGGACATCACATTCTACATGACCGATGTGCTGATGGGCACGCCACCGTCAATCACCGGGTGGCGAAGCGGCGATACCGTGGTGCGCCGTTATGTTCAACGGGCGGACGGCACGACCACAGCGCCGGAACTGGTGTTCAACATCAGTCTGTATCAACGGCTCGGTGAGGCCGGATGCCTTGATGCGATGTCGCGCAGCCAGGCGTGTGTGGATATCGGCGATCCATTTGCCGATGGATCGGTTAGCGGCGCCCGATGGAACCGGAGTACGCGTCATCCGGGAGGCGCGATGGTGGCCAATACACGCGCCGGATCGGTCAACTTCGCCATGCCCTCCCTGCTGCTGAGTCCGGATGGCTCTCCCATGCAGGATTACACGGGAGCGGATGTCAACCGCGACGCATATGGGCGTGCTTACCTGGAACTGACCACGGGTCCCTCGGGCGGCGTGTTTGGTTTGGGGCATCTGGACAATGTCAGCATTGTGCCGGGATCTGAAACCATCTTGGGGCCGGATCAGCGTCCGGGACCCGACAGGGGGCGGCCGGTGGTGTATACCCGTGTGCCGTTCAATACAACTGATATTCCGTTGAACCATTACCGGATACAGTACACGGATGTGCCGCCAGGGGGTGATCCCTCGATGCGGGTCGGTTACATTGAGTTCAATCCGCAGTATCCCTTCTCGGCGGATGACCGGTTGCGTGTCAGCTTCCAGTTCCAGTGCAACAGCGTACAGGATGTGGTGAAGGCAGACTACCTGACACGTGATTTGATGTCGGTAGCGCTCACGGTACGTATGTTTGATCCGACATCATCGGACGTGCTGCCTGTGTCGCTGACCACGCAGGTGAAGCTGCGGAATCTGGTGAGATAGGATGGGCGCCGCCATGAACACACGTTTTTCAGATGGTACAGCCAGTCGGCGCCGCAGATCCGCGCAGGCGCTGGTGGTGGCTATCCTGGTGCTCTTTGTCATGGGCGCGGTGACTGCCGTGTTCATCGGTATCATCTCGCGCAACCTCAGTAACGCGGTGCGCTCGACCGAAGTGGTCAGCGCGCAGTACTACGCGGAAGCGGGTATCCGGTTCGCGGATCAGCAGCTCATGTACAGCCCAGAGGGTGCGGACTGGCGGCCAGAACCGGTGAACCCTGCGACGGTCGATGCGAATGACCCCGATCGCCAGTGGTTATTGGATGGGTATACCCGTGTGAGTTTTGAGAAAGGGCGTGCGTTGATCCGGGTGGATTACGATCCGCAGCCCGATGATCCGCAGTCCCGCTTTATCCGTATCCGTTCGGTAGGGCGCGTGGGCTTGATCAACCCGATGGATCCCACAACCTTCAGCGGGGTGGACCAACAGCGCCGCGAACTGGTGGCGTTTAAGGCTATCGGCATTACCGACTATATGCGGTTCATCACCAACCGGGAAAACCGATCCGGTGCGACATTCGAATTGGGCGTCCCCACGTTTTGGAGCGAGGCGAACCCGAACGAGCCGGAAGGCATAGTCGGGACCACCAAACCCGAGAGCGGCCAGCCCGCGCGCGAAGCGGTGCGGGTGATCATGGGTGCATCCGGCCAGCAGGGCAACTACTCCCGGTTCGTGAATGATCCGGTCTTCGACGCGGACACAACCGGAACCGTGCGGTGGATGCTCTCCGGAGCACCGATCCGTGTCAACGGTAATCTGAAACTGTATGGTCCGATGGATATCTTCTTAAACACCGAACGGGGCGACGCTCTCAACGTGGCAGGTGACATCGTTCTGGATCATGGCGCCGATGATGCCGCGTATACACGCAACAACCAGTCATTTTGGCCCCGCTGGGCGCGTATCTGGACAGACCCGAATAGCGCGGCGTTCATACTGCCATCCGCCTCGCCCGAGTTCAGCACCTACACCGGACTGGTCAATGATGGACGGCAGGGATTTGACGCGAACGGGCATCACCGGTCGGTACGCAGGTTGGATCCGCCCATCATTGATGAGCCGGACCCCGTCAGCGGTGTGAGCCGCTACATCACCTTGACCCGTGAATCGGGACGCCAACTGGGACGCAACCGTAACACCGGCAACTTTGGTTACGGTCGAGGCATCTATATCGCCAACTTCGCTGACGCGCAGCGTGATGGGGGGCTGTTTGGCGGCTCATCACTGCGCAGCGAGTGGCTGCAGCCCGGATCCAGCCGTAACTGGCGCGGCCCGTATTACCTGCCGCCGGGTGCGGTGGTACGGTTCAACCCGATCGATCTGCAGCGGTGGGTGCGAGCCATCGAAGAGGGACGCAATGACGATGCCTGGCGGTATGCGCAGGGCTTTTCCATTGAACTGGCGGATGGAACCACTTGGCGCCTGCCGGACGGCGGACGTTCCCGCAGCACACGGATGGTCTGTTACTACCGTTATCCGCGCGATCCGGCCAGCAGCGAACTCGTGTTCAGCCTGCTTGACCAGAACACCGGTCAACCAGCTGAGGTGACGGCATCGCCGCAGTTCGATGGTGTGATCTTCGCGGAGGGCAACCTGCGCGTGTCCGGACAGATCCCAGGGAGTGCGGATGCGCCGGGACGCCAATTCACATTGGTATCCAAGGCCAACATCTATATCGACGGTAACCTGACGCGTGGCCACCGCCAGTCCGCACTAGCGCTGCTGGCGGGACAGAACGTTGTGCTGAACACGACGCTGTTTGTGCTGCCCGAGCCTGGTCCGGCATTTCAGTTCCAAAGCGACACACCTGCGGATCCCATCGGATACCAACTGCTTCAGCAGAACAGCTGGCAAAGCTTCCGGTTTGCTTCGGCTGAGCCGCTTGATCGGTATACCGATGGGTCGATCAACGGTGTGCAGTTATTGATTGGGCACTCCATGTCCTATCAGTTCGCCGGAGTGGCCTTGGGGATCAATAACGGTATCCTGCCGAATGCGATTTTGCCGGCGCTGACGCATCCCGCTACGGAGTATAACGCCTTCGGCCTGCTGCTGCAGGAGCCTAACCGGTATCAGTTGAACGCAGACGCAAATCAGGACAACCTGTTGACCCTGGCTGCGCCCAGCGGCTTGACCGGAAGTGGTTCGGTGTTTGACTACCATTTGAAGCGTTTGGCTGTTCACCCGATGGACATCCGGGTGGACGCTACCATGTACGCCCAGGATGGCTCGTTTGTGGTGATCCCGGGCGAGTGGATGAACACCAATGCGCAGGACACCGTGGCGCGGTTGATGGAACGGCTGGGCACAACCGACATCCTGAGTGAGCGCGCCCAGATCGACCGGATGACGGTGTCCGGCGTGCGGTCGCCGTTGTTTCCCTTCCACGGAGAGCCGCTGGACATACGTATCCGGATAACCGGCTCCATTGCCGAAGACACACCGCTGCGCATTCAGGAGCAGGGTGAATGGTTGCGCAAGTGGGGATGGATCCCTTCGCGCTTTGGCAACAGCGGTCGTCAGGTGCCCGCGTTGCATCGGCCGGAGATGCCTTGGAACCAAGGACAGGACACGCATGTGAACGCCAACCTGTTCATGGAGTACTGCTTCCCGCAGTTGCCGGCGGCGGCCGGATCCGGGGTGCAGCAGATCCGCACAGACAGATATGGCCGAGGGTTGCCTCCGATGCCGCGGCTGCCTGTCTGTCCCGGCTTTGTATACTACGGCGAACCCGGGTGATCGGCGGGAAGCCCCTAATCGCAGGCTCTGGCAGCAAGTGAGGTGACTGGACGATGAACACCTGTAAGCAACGGATCCATCAGGCGCAACGGCTGGTGCTGTGCGCGGTCGGTCTTTGCATGCTCATAACCGCTGTGCAAGCCGATGTGCAGCTGAATCAGGTGTTTCCGCAAACCATCCGCTCCGCGGTTGTCGGAGGCCCCGATCCTGTCTGGAACATACTCAATAACCTGCAGGCGAAACCGCAGGGGTGGATGTTCGTCAATCCACTGCCAGGTCTGACCGGTGAGGTCAGCGATCCGGGGTATTGGACGATCAATCTGGATGAACTGTCCCAGGTCGAACTGTCCCAACTGGACGTGATCTATGTGCCTCCCGCGTTCACGGCTGGACTGACACCGTTACAACGCCAGAAACTGCGCCGTTTTGTGGATGCGGGTGGTGTATTGTGGGCTCCTGGAGACGGCGCTAACGAGATCCTTCCTCCTGGTCAGTTCGGCAGTGGTTGGACCGGACCGAGGCTGAACTATCTGCCGGTACCCGCCGCCGCATATGAGATCATTCGCACTTCGTTTACCGCACGCACCCAGCGGCGGGCAACGGGCTTTACTTATGAGACCGTTGGGGCGCCGGTGTTGGACAACTGGTCGTGTCCGGTGCAGACGCTGGACGCCGCGTCCGGGCAGCCGTTGTTCTGGAACCGTAAGCTGTACATCGTGGGCGTGTATGACGGACAGGTGTCGCTGGTGGCGTTCAACGCCGAACCGGTTGGAGAACGGCTGAATGGCCCTACATGGGATCTGGCCTGGGTGCGTCCGTTGCCCGGTACATCCGTGTCAGCGCCTGTGGCGTATGAGACATCCAGCGGAGCGCGCATCGCGTTGATGACGCGCGACGGTTCGGTGCTCAGTTGGGATGCGGGGACAGGGAATCCCACAGGGACATGGTCCGGCGGCGGAGGCTTTCCTACGACGCGGCCGGTACCGGCCCCCATTTACTGCCAGGGAATGTTGGCGGTACCAGGGTCTGTCACCGCTGGCGGGCAGACGCGCGCCTCGGTTACCTTTGTGGATCCCGTCAGTCTGCAGCCGTTGAAGACAGATGACAAGGTCTGGACGGTGACCCTCAGCGGAGCGATAACGGGTCCGATGTCATACGGCCTGGTGAATGATGTTTCGGCAATGGGCGGGCAGTCATCCGACGAAATGCTGTATGTACCCGTACAAGACTCCCGAGGCGCTTCCGGAGTGGATGCGCTGTGGCTGGGAGCGCAAGCCGAGGTTCTGGGCAATCCGTCAGGAGACCGGCGGACATTCGTGCCGCGCGCTTCGTCGGTCACTAAGATGGCCGTCCAGTGGACTGCACTGCATGTCGTTGGGGGCAGCGGGTCGCCCTCTCAGGAAGACCAGAAAGTGGTGTACCCGTCTGCGCTGGCCGATGAAGCGTTAGTCTACGCTTGGTACCGTGTCGATGTAGGAAAAGCGGGTAACGCGGTGCGGCGCAACCAGGTGCTCCTGGTGGACAGCATCGCCACCGGCGTCGGCGCGGGTCCGAGCCGGCCGATGTTGGGACCTGCTGCAATGGGGCCGAATGATGACCTGGTGATCACCGGTGCAAACCGGGCATCGGGCACGTCCGGAGCCGACCTGAGCGGTATGATCGGGTATCGCGAGCAGTTGGGCGCTGGGCGCAGTCAGTTGAAGTGGCGCTGGGAGATGGTGCGCGGCGCTTATAATGAGACCGTCAACGGGGAAGCCAAACCGGTGAATCCCACACTGGAGTTCCGCCATCCCTTAACCCGTGTGGCGGGCCGGTTGGCGGAAGGAACCGGACTGCGGTTCACCGCTCCGCCGGCTGTGTATGGGCAGACCGCATATGGTGTGGCGGAGGCGGTTGTCGACTTTGCGGGTGAGCAGATTCAAGGCTCGGTGGTCATGGCGTTCCATACCAACCCCAGCCCGGAAGTTCCTCTGGGCGATCCCGCTGATGCCGGCACTGTGGTGACGGTGCGGCAATACGAAGCCGGGCGCTCGACGACCGGGACAGCGGTGAATAACCAGCTTCAGGTGGTCTTGGCGCAACGCAGCAGTGTGTTGCGGTTGGATAACCTGGCGACTCCCGGAAGCGGAACCTCCCTGCTCAACCCGCTGAACCTGGCGCAACCGGTGGTGGTCAAGGTGGGCAGCCGATCCGAAGTCGGTCCGTTTACACCTCCGGGTTGGAGCAACCTGAAATGGTATGTGTTCATCCCGGGTGTTGCCGTAGGGTCTGCACCGGCAGTGTCCGGTGACGTGCTGTACCTTGCCGGTCAGTTTG
>CAZHSN010000005.1:0-44305 GCA_964535125.1 uncultured bacterium | reverse complement strand
GAGAAAAGCATGTATGGCAAGAAATACCTGGGCGTTGAGCGCACCACATTCCTCATCGACCCCCGCGGCATGATCCGCAAGGTGTTCCCCAAAGTCAAGGTCGATGGTCATGTGGATGAAGTCATCGCCGCGCTGTCGGCACTTCAGGAGGAAGCATGACACGACTGCTGATGGCAGCCCTGTGCTGCCTGTTGACGGGACCGTTGTTGGCGGCCGATGGAAGCACGACCGCAGGCGCTGATTCCGCCAAACCGGAACCCGATCTGTTCGCACGCGCAGAAGAAGCCTATCACCGCGTAGTGGAACTGAACGCGCTGCAGGTGTTGAACGAACTGCGCATGACACGAGAACAGTTGATTGCCGTCGCAGACGCGAGCCAGGCATCCTTGACCAAGCTCCGACAGGACGACGAGCCGAACGCCAAGGCGATTGTGGCGATGGACACCCAGTTGCGTACAGCGCGCGTAGACGCCATCCGAGGGAAAGCGGTTCCGGCGTCTCTGCTTGAGCAGATGGCGGAGTTCGACACGCAAGCCACCAACAGACGACGCCGCGCCCTGCAAACCCGTTCGGCGGAGCTCTGGGATGCCGTCAGAACCATTTTGAACGACGCTCAACGGTTGACCGTATATGAACAGTCCCGCCAGGCCTTCCGCCGTCTGGGACGGACCGGCGTAGACAAACTGGAGGGCGCTGAGTTGGGCGCTCACTTTACCGGTTCAGTGCTGCTGGATGCGATGACGATCGCGCTGCTTCGTGAGATGGCCGCATCACGTTGATGCATTGGCAGCAGGGCTGCGCATACTGATATTATGTTAGTCAGCCTGTTCGCGTGCTGCACGCGTTTCATGCCGCTGTCCCGGATGCCGTCGTCCTCTTTTGTTGACCGGCATTCCACGCGACACGCGTTCATTGTATTGCGTCGAGTCCCTAACCATGAACACCAGCAAGATACTTCTATCGCTGCCTGTAGGGCAAAACATCGGCATCGCTTTTTCCGGTGGGCTGGACACCTCGGCAGCCATCGCCTGGATGCGTCACCGCGGAGCGATCCCTTACTGCTATACCGCCGATCTCGCCCAAACGGACGAGAAGGACTATAACGATATCACGCGGCGCGCCATGGCGTATGGCGCGGAAGCGGCGCGGCGTATTGATTGCCGTGAGTTGTTGGTCAGCGAAGGGCTGGTAGCACTGCAGTGCGGTGCATTTCATATCACCACTGCCGGAAAGACCTATTTCAACACCACTCCACTCGGGCGCGCCGTAACCGGTACGCTGCTGGTGCAGGCCATGGAAGAGGACGGCGTCAGCATCTGGGGTGACGGCTCGACCTATAAGGGCAACGACATAGAGCGCTTCTACCGGTATGGCCTCATGGCCAATCCCGGCCTGCGAATCTACAAGCCGTGGCTGGATCAGGATTTCGTACGTGAACTGGGCGGACGCCAGGAGATGAGCGCTTGGCTGACCGAGCACGGCTTTGACTACCGTATGAGCGCTGAGAAGGCTTATTCCACCGACTCCAACATCTGGGGCGCTACGCACGAAGCCAAGGAGTTGGAATTTCTGAGCAAGGGGCTTCGTATCGTCGACCCGATCATGACCGTGAAATTCTGGGATCCTGCCGTAACCATCGAACCGGAAGAGATCACGGTCCGCTTTGAGGCAGGCCTGCCGGTCAGCCTCAATGGTCAGGCGTTCGCGTCTCCGGTGGAACTGGTGCTGGAAGCCAACCGCATCGGCGGACGTCATGGGCTGGGTGTCTCGGACCAGATTGAGAACCGGATCATTGAAGCCAAGAGCCGCGGCATCTACGAGGCGCCGGGGATGGCTCTGCTGCATCTGGCCTATGAACGGCTGGTCAGCGCCATCCACAACGAAGGCACGATCGACAACTACAGATCACTGGGACGGCGGTTAGGGCGGTTGCTGTATGAGGGCCGCTGGTTTGATCCCCAGTCGTTGATGCTGCGTGATACGCTGGTTCGATGGGTCGGACGGGCCATCACCGGCGAAGTCACTGTGGAACTGCGCCGCGGAGACGACTACACCATCCTCAACACCGAGGGGCCGAACCTGACCTATCACCCCGAACGGCTATCCATGGAACGCGTGGAAAGCGAAGCGTTTTCGCCGCTGGACCGCATCGGGCAACTGCACCTGCGTAACTTGGACATTACCGACTCACGCGACAAGTTGAACGTATACGCCTCCATTGGCGTGTTGCCGCAGTCGGAACTCAAGTCGCTTGTGCAGCCGCGCCCCGCAGAACCGGATCCGGCCGTCGAGTAACAGCGGCGCGTACATGATGGAACGAACAGGATGAGGTGACACGGGTGTGACTCAGGATTCGCCGTTCATCAGTATCGAAGGCGTGACCATGAGCTTCGGCGGTGTTCAAGCCCTCCGCGATGTATCTATCGCGTTCCAGCGCGGCGTCGTACATGCATTGGTCGGCGAGAACGGCGCAGGCAAATCAACACTCATCAAAGTGATGTCAGGCATTCACAAGCCGTCACATGGTCTGGTTCGTGTGGATGGGCAACCCATCCGCCTCGGCAGCGTGGCGGCATCGGAAGCCGCAGGCATCGCGGTGATCCACCAGGAGTCCACAGCGTTCCCTGATCTGGATGCGGTGGACAATCTATTCGCCGGGCACGAACCGCGTCGGGCGCGCGTCTGGCTTGACCGCCGTCGAATGGTGACCGAAACGCGGGCCATGCTCAAGCGGTTGGGTGTATCCATAGACCTGAAGACACCTGTGGGCGAGTTGCCGCTGGCCCAGCAGCAGATGGTAGCCATCGGCCGAGCGCTTAACCTGCGCAGCCGGTTGTTGATCATGGACGAACCCACCGCTTCACTCTCAAATCGCGAAATTGATGTGCTGTTCGACATCATCAGGCGGCTGGTGGAGGATGGCATCGGCATTGTGTATGTCAGCCACAGACTGGAAGAGGTGTTCCAACTCTCCCAGATGGTGACGGTGCTGCGGGACGGTACGCACGTCCATACAGGGCCGACAGAGCAATTGAACCGGGCGTCGCTGATCCGGCTGATGGTGGGACGAGAACTGGAAGCGGCTGAAACCGGACCGCAGTCTGTAGAGCCCGGGCCGGCGCGTGAACCGGTGTTGACCTGCAGCCACCTGCAGCGCGCCGGCGTCGTCCATGATGTCTCGTTCACGGTGCATGCGGGTGAGATCGTCGGACTGGCCGGGTTGGTCGGCGCCGGACGATCGGAAGTGGCGCGGTGTATATTCGGCGTGGACCGCCGCGACAGCGGCGAGGTTCTTGTCAAAGGGCAACCTGTACCGCCGGGAGACGTGAGCCAGGCGATCCAGGCCGGCATCGCGCTGGTGCCTGAGGATCGCCAGCATCAGGGCTTGATCTTGCCCATGTCGGTGGAGACCAACCTGGTCATCGTCGTCCAGCAGATGCTAGCCCGATGGATCTGGCGCAACCGCCGGCGGGAACGTGATGTGGCATCGGCGGCCATGCAGGCGTTGCAGGTGAAAGCGGCCAGCGGCGATGTCGAAGCGTCTACTTTATCCGGCGGCAATCAGCAAAAACTGGTCCTGGGGAAGTGGCTTGCCGCAGATCCAGCCGTGCTGATACTGGACGAACCCACGCGTGGTGTGGACGTCGGCGCGAGAACAGAGGTCTACCGGCTGATCCGCGCACAGGCGGCCGAGGGGCGGGCGACACTGGTGATATCCAGCGACCTTCCGGAGCTGCTGCAGTTATGCGACCGCCTGCTCGTCATGCGTGCGGGCCGTATCGCAGGGGAACTGAACCGGTCAGATGCCACTCAGGAGCGTGTGTTGGAACTGGCGCTTGCCCCCGGAGACGCCGCATGAGCCACCGAGTCATGCGCCTACTCAGCCGCCGTGAAACCGGCGTGTTCATTCTGCTGCTGCTTGCCACCGTGATCGTTACCATCATTAACCCGCTGTTTGTGAGCGGGGCTAACCTGCGTGACCTGCTGATCGCGGCGGCGCCCACGCTGATTACCGCCTGCGGTTTAATGCTTGTCATGGTGATGGGCGAGATCGACATCTCTATCGGATCCTTGATGGGGTTCTGTGCCGCCATCTGCGGGTTAATGGCTACCCGCTGGGGTGCGTCTCCCATTGAGGCCGCTCTAGTCACTCTCGGCACAGGCATTGGGGTGGGATTGATCAACGGGTTATTGGTCACCGTGGGACGCGTGCCGTCCATCATCGCCACACTCGGTATGCTCTCGCTTCTGCGCGGCGCCACCGAGGTGTTGATGGGCGGCGAATGGATCACCTCGATACCGGCGGAACTGCGTTGGTTGGGCACCGGTACAGTATTGGGTGTGCCTGTGCCGGTAGCTGCCGCGGTCTTCACGCTGTGCGCCACCGCGGGCCTGGTGTACCGCACGCCGGCGGGACGGCGCATCTACGCCGCAGGGAGCAATCCCGATGCCGCGCATTCGGTGGGATTACCCGTACGAAACCTGAAGCTGCTGGTGTTCATGATCACTGGACTGCTGAGCGCCGTGGCCGCACTGGTCAAAGCGACTCGATTGGATGTGATCGAGTCCGGTTTCGGCGCCGGGACCGAGATGTTGATCGTGACGTGTGTCGTGGTGGGCGGTACATCCGTATCAGGCGGCCGCGGCACCCTGACCGGCATCACATTCGGCGTGTTGCTCCTCAGTGCGATCGGCACCATGCTGATTTTCATGAAACTGGGTGTATCCGCCACATACTGGGAACGCGCGATCCAGGGAGCGTTTATCTTGCTCGCTGTACTCGCGGATCATCTCGCCCGGCGCAGACACGCAGGCGGTGACGCATGAACTGGGCAAGGCGTTTCCCCTTTTGGCATGAAGCCATTCTGGCGTTGCTGCTGGTGGGCCTGCTGGGTGCCGCGGGTATTGTCTCGCCGGCATTTCTGACCGGAGCGGTGCAGAGTGAGTTGTCCACACACGCCTGGGAATTGGCTCTGCTGGCGCTGCCGATGACGCTGGTGATCATCACAGCGGGCATCGATCTCTCCATTGGCGCCGTCATGGCGCTCTCAGCGGTCTGCCTTGGGCTCTGCTTCGAAGCCGGCATGTCACCCTGGCTTGCGGCGCTTGTCGCCGTCGCGGTGGGAGCGGTCGCCGGCCTGATCAATGGATGGTTCGTCGCTGTCGTTCGGGTACATCCGCTGATTGTCACGCTGGCCACGATGGCGGTGTTTCAAGGAATTGCCGAAGGTATCAGCCTCGGACGGCCGATCAGCGGGTTCCCCGATCAGTTCGCTCTGTTGTCGGGTTCGGTCATCGCCGGACTTCCGTTACCCGGGTGGTTGTTCATGGCAATGGCCGGTGCGACGGCGGCGGTACTCAGTTCCAGCACTGTCGGTCGATCAATCTACGCGATCGGTCATGCTGAAACGGCCGCCCGGTTTTCCGGTATTCATACGGCGCGCATCAAGATGTGCGTGTATCTGTTCTCTGGAACCACCGCGGGGTTGGCCGCGGCGTTGTTCGTGTCACGCCGTCATACAGCCAGCGCCGACGTCGGACGCGACATCGCACTGGATGTGATCACTGCGGTTGTGCTGGGCGGCGCCAGCATCTTCGGCGGCAAAGGGCGCATACTGGGAACGGCGCTGGGTGTATTGCTGATCCACGAAACACGGGAACTGGTCAGCTGGCTGTGGTCCCGTGACGAGCTGAACTATATGGTGATCGGCACATTGCTGATCACCTCAGTGCTGCTCAATACGCTGCTGTCTGCGCGCAGGCGGTAGTCGTCAGGTAACAGGAGGACACATCATGAAACAGACGGCTCTGGTCGTCACCGCGCTGATGGTCATCATGGCCGTATTGGTCGGCTGCAGTAACAAAGGCTCCCAATCCACAGCGAAGCCATCCGTGAATGATGGCAAGGACAAGAACCGCCGCATCACCGTATGCCTGCTGCCGAAAAAGAAGGGGCTGCCCTACTTCACCAGTTGCGCTGATGGCGCGAAGCAGGCAGCAAATGAGTTGAACGTCAACCTCATTTATGACGGCCCCACGGACGGCTCCGCAGAGAAAGCCGCCGCCATGGTGGAGAAGTGGACGCTGCAGCGCGTGGATGTCATCGCTGTCTCGCCCAACGATCCCAATGTGTTGGCTCCTGCGTTGCGCAAAGCACAGGAGGCCGGCATTCATGTGATTACCTGGGACTCGGACTGCACGCCGGACTCGCGCGCGTTCTTTGTGAACCAGGCTACCGCCGAGCAGATCGGGAACGCTCTGGTTGATACCATGGCGCAAGACATCGGCGGAGACAACCCCAAAGGCAAGGTCGCCATATTGACCGCTACACTCACGGCGGCCAACCAGAACGAGTGGATGTCCTGGATGAAGAAACGCCTGCCGAAGTATCCGGGGTTGGAACTGGTCGATGTGAAACCGTCGAATGAAGACCAGAGTCTGGCGTTTCGGGCGGCTCAGGATTTGATGAAGGCCTGGCCTGATCTGAAAGGTATCTGGGGCATCAGCTCTGTCTCTTTCCCGGGCGCTGCGGAAGCGGTAAAACAAGCCGGAAAGGCCGGGAAGGTTCAGGTTACCGGACTGGCGACGCCGAATGACATGCGCGCGTATGTCAATGACGGCACCGTACGGTCTGTTGTTTTGTGGAACACAGTGGACCTGGGATACCTGACGGTTCACGTCGCTCGCGCCGTTGCGGATGGCGCGCTCAAACCGGGAGCGACCACGTTTACCGCCGGTCGACTGGGCGAAAAGAGGGTCGCGGGCGACAATGTACTGCTGGGTGACATTCTAGTGTTCACCAAGGAGAACATCGGAGACTATAACTTCTAGCTTCCGCGCATTCGGGGCGGTACTCTCCGCCCCGACCCCTCAGGATACCCAAGACCTTAGGCAGCGCCATATAGGCACAATCTGTGCTGCCGGCATCCGTAAACGCGCCACTCAACGGTATAATGGCACCAAGTACCAGCTACTTGGGGGTGCATGCGTGATCATCGTACAGGTGCATGTGCACGTATTGCCGGGACATGATGTCCCTTTCCGTGAAGCCACCGAACGAAACGCCCGGAACAGTGTGGAAGAACCCGGCGTGATTCGCTTTGACCTGCTGCAGCAGGAAAATGAGCCGCACCGGTTCATCCTCTTTGAGATGTACCGGGATGAAGAAGCCGTCCAAGCGCACAAGCGGACACCCCACTACAAGGAATGGCGTGATCGTGTCGAGTCGATGATGGCCGAGCCGCGCCATGCAGTGAGGTACGCGCCCAAATACCCGACAGACGAGGAGGCCTGGCGATGTCGTTGAATTCGTTCGAATTGGGGTTGCCATCGAAAGTGGTGTTCGGCCGCGGCGTTTCCAAAGATGCCGCGCAACTGGCCACGCAGATGGGACGATCGATCCTGTTGGTCACCGGTAAGCAGACGCAGCGGGTGCAATCCATCATCGACCTGCTGCAGCACAAAGCGGCCCGCATGACGCATCACATCGTCACCGGTGAGCCGACGGTCTGGGCGCTCAATGCCGGTGTCGCCAAGGCACGCGACGCAGGATGCGACGCGGTTCTGGCTGTAGGCGGCGGGAGCACGCTGGACATGGGGAAGGCGATCGCCGCCATGCTGAATAATCCCGGCGATCCGCTGGAATACCTGGAAGTGGTGGGAGCCGGTCAGCCGTTGATCAACCGCTCCGTTCCGTGTATTACGGTGCCCACCACAGCCGGCACCGGCGCCGAAGTAACGCGCAATGCGGTTCTCTGTGTAGAAGACCAGCATGTCAAGGTCAGCCTGCGCAGCCCGCTGATCCTGCCTGCGGCCGCATACATCGACCCCGACATGACAAAAGTGATGCCGCCATCCATCACGGCCACTACCGGTTGTGACGCGCTGCTGCAGTTGATGGAGGCATACACCACCCGACGCAGTAACCCTCTGACCGACATGCTGTGCGTGAATGGGTTGAAACAGGCGTTCTGGGCGTTGCCCGCTGCCGTGGAAGACGGCGACAACATGGACGCGCGCGAAGCGATGTGTCTGGCGTCGCTCTACAGCGGTATCGCGCTGACAAACGCCGGACTGGGCGCCATTCACGGATTCGCGGCCGCGATCGGCGGATTGACCGGTGCGCGCCATGGCGCGACCTGCGCGGCGCTGGCGCCGTCGGTGCTGCGCACCAACATCAAAGCGATCCGGGAGCGTTGCTGCGACTGTCCGGTACTGGGCCGCTACCAGCAGTTAGCCGCCATGGCCACCCAGCGGGACGACGCGCCCGCCGAAGCCCTTGCGGACTGGCTGGAGGATCTGATCGTGCGGCTTCATATCCCGACGCTGAAGGAACAGGGACTAAGCGCCGATGCGCTGCCGCAACTGGTGAGTCAAGCGCGCCAAGCCAGTTCCATGAAGGGCAACCCCATCGAGTTGACCGAAGAGGAGATGCTGGATACGCTCACCGCAGCCGGCTTCACGACAGTCAGCGTGTAAGCTAGTCGGAAACACCCGGGGGTGGCATGGATCCACCCCCGCACACCAGCGTCAGGGTTCAGTCGTCCAGCAGTTGCGTTCCTAACAACACAGCGCCAATCAAGCCGGAATCCACGCCCATGGCCGATATCCGGATGGGGGGTACCGCGTGGATCTGACAGATCCGGGCGGCCGCATCCGCAATCGGCTGCAGGATGCCTTCGCGTTGGGTCACGCCTCCGCACAACAGGAACACGTCGGGACAGACAATCGCGGTAACGTTAGCGATACCCCACCCCAAATGGTAGCAGTACGTGTCCCAGAACGCCGGATCATCGATCTGCTCGAGTCTGCAGCGGTACCGTTCCTGGATCAATGTCGCGCCGCAATAGGCCTCCAGGCATCCCCTGGCTCCACATCCGCACTCCGGACCTTCGGGGTTCAGTATCTGGTGTCCCCCTTCGACATCCACCCGGCCGTGAAATATGCGGCCATTGACCACACAGAAATAGCCTATCCCTGAGCCCAGGGTAAAGCCGCAGACCACTTCATGCATCCGCTGCACGCCGGAGGCATCGGTATACAGACCCGCTCCGTGCAGCGCCTCTGCCAACCCGGCGACATTGGCGTCATTGTCCACCGCGACCTCGCAGTTCAGGTCATCCGCCAGGTCCTTGTAACACACCCCGCGCCAGGGGATATTGGGCGTACCGTTCATATAGCCCGATCGCCAATCAAGCGGTCCCGGTGATCCGATGCCAAAGCTCCTGGGTGATCCGATCAGCGTATGCACCGCATCCACGAGTGCGGCCCGGGCATCCGCCCAGACGGGGCGCGTGGGTATCGCCAGCTTGTTCAGCGTGCCGTTCACGACAGCACCCACCTTCATGGTTTGTGCGCCGATATCCACACCTGCACAACCTTCGTACTCAGGGCGTATCCACATGCTTGTTTTGACCTCCAGACTGGGAATCGGGACCCCGCAACACCGACATATCGAACGGTTGGTTCCTACGCAGTCGGTCCTGAACAACGGAAAACTCCACAGGCGGTTTACGGTGTTTCGTCCGGTACAGTTCCTCAGCGCGGCGCATCAGCATAGCAGCTGTCGGCTGATCGTTGACGGCCCAGGACGCCACCGCCGCATGCCAGACGACATCCGGGTCACCCGGTGACTGATGCATGGCGTCCAACAGCAGAGAGTGCGCTTCCGGGTATTGCCCGCGGTGAAGCAGCGCCCATCCCAGCGTATCCTGCACCGCGGCTTCGCTCAAACCATAGGCCCTGCGCTGCTGCACCGCCGCAAGCGCCTTCCGGGCGAGTGTTTCCGCCTCGTCCGGGTCCCCATGACTGAGCAATATCGCATACGCCAGATTGTTCCACAACACCGGTTCGGTGAGCGGATCCGGGGTAACCGCCCGGTAGTGGCGCAAGGCATCGTGAGGGCGGTCAGCCACCATCAACGCATCGCCAACCGACATTCGGATCCGGTTTATCCAGAGGGCATCCTTGGCCTGATCGCTGCGTTTGAGCGCTTTCTCCCCCAGTTCCGCGGCTTCCAGTGGAGCCGACTCGGCAACGAACACCTGCATCAATCCCAGAACGGCCGCAGGCGGAGCGCCCTGATCCACCGCTTCACCGGCCAAGCGCACCGCTTTGCTGATGTCCTTCTGTCTCAACGCCTCATGCACAGGTCCGGCGGTCTTGCGCAGCCACCACAACTGCACCACCGAATCACGCACACCGGGTATGAGCGCCATCAACACCAAGGCGATCACCAGTGTGATCCACCAGGGATACCGTCGTTCGACTCGCTTCGGTTGCGGTATCATGGCGGATCGATCCCCAAAAGTTTGGCCACCACCAGCGCGAGTACGGACAGACCGTTAAACCCGGCGTGCAAACCGATCGCCGCCCACAGACTGCCGGTACGATGGCGTACCACGGCAAGAAGCACGCCCAGCGCCACGATGGGCAGAATGTTGAGAGGAGCGATATGTACGATGGAAAACAACACCGACGTCGCGATGATCGCCACGGCGATGCTGATACGCCGTTTCAACAACTCAAACAGATACCCCCGGAAGAAGTACTCCTCGCCTAACGGAGCGATGATCACGGCGGCAAACGCCAGCGCTGCGATCATCGCGGGATGGGTCAGTTGCTGCAGGATCTGCTCCGCCGAGTTGGCAGACTGCTGCCACTCCATCAGGGTGTCCCACAGGTGTTTTCCCAGGAGTACAGGCAGCAGCTTCTGTTGAACAATCCCGACCACCCCGGCCAGCAGCATACCCACCGGCGCCAGCAACAGGCCTTTGGCGATCATGCCCCATCGAAAGTCAAAGCCGACCTCGTGCGCAGCACAGCGGTACCGGCCCTGCACATAGACCACCGTCAGTCCAATCATCGCCAGGTTCTGGAACACAAGCGAGGGCGCCAACACGCTCCAAAAGAACACCGGATGGGTCATGTCGGCGGTCAACGACAGCACCTGCGCCGGTGCGGCGCCGCGGGGTGCCGTCACATGCAGGGTCGCTGCAAAGAGCACCGCCCAAAGAAATGTCAGCCCGATGATCAGCCACAGCGTGATGTTCAGTATGAACCACAGGTCCATGAAGCTCCAGGTCGGCGCCAATAACGGTGCAGCACCGCGCCGGCGACGGGCGCGATCCATCCCCACGATCACCAACGGCGGGATCTGCAGCAGCAGATAGGCCAAAAGCCCCCAAGGACCAATCTGTTGCAACACGTTCATGCTTGTGTCCCGCACACACTGCCGCTCACTGTGCGTCTCCTTCCGCTGGTTCCGATGGAGCGGTCAGCTGCAGGAACAGATCTTCCAGACTGGCTGCCTGCATCTGATCCCGCAGCGCGCCCGGCACCCCTTCGGTAAGCAGCACCCCACGGTTGATAATGCCCACCCGGTCGCACAACCGCTCGGCGATATCCAGACTGTGTGTCGACAGCAGCACCGCAGCGCCATCGGCGGCCCGATCACGGAGTACATCGCGCAGTTGCTTCATTCCCTGCGGATCAAGCCCCACCGTGGGCTCATCCAGAAACAACGCCTTCGGATGGTGGAGCAGCGCCGCCGCCAACGCCAGCTTCTGACGCATACCGCGCGAATACCCTTCCACCAACAAGCTGTCACTGCGAGTCAACTGGAACAACTCCAGCCAATGGTCCGCTTCTCTGCGGGCGCTGCGGTCAGGCAGTCGGAATACATCAGCGATGAACCGCAGATGCTCACGGGCTGTCAAGCGGTCATATAAAAACGGATTATCGGGAACATATCCCGTTACGCGCCGTGCCTCGGTCGGCTGGTCGACCACATCGAACCCACAGACCAACGCCGTTCCGGATGTGGGGCGCACCAGACCGTTCAGCATGCGGATCGCCGTGGTCTTACCTGCGCCATTTGGCCCTAAGAACCCGTAGATCTCTCCAGGCTGAACGGTGAGAGACAGATGATCAACCGCCACCAGTTCCCCAAATCGGCGTGTCAGTTGTCTGAGTTCGATCACAGCGCGGCCTCCTGACAGGCTGCCCAGTACCGGCGCAGCAACGCTATCCCCACAGGACCCTCACGCAATATCTTAACGCCGTCACCGCGGATATCACACACCGTCGACGGCGCCAGCGACGTACACGGCCCGGCATCCAGCACCAGTGACACATGCTGCAATAAGGCGTCAGACAGTTCGCTCACCTCACGGGCAGGCGGTTCTCCGGAAAGGTTGGCGCTGGGCAGCGCTATGGCGCCTTTGAACGCCCGCAACAACGCGCGCATCACCGGGTCGGCAGCTATCCGCACACCTGCCGAACCGGAGCCTCTGGTTACTGCCTGAGGCAGGTCCTCGGCGGCATCATACACCACCGTTACCGCTCCAGGCCAGACACAGCGCACGAAACGGATGATCGGCTCCGGAGGATCAGCCCAAACCATCGGCAGCTCCCGGACATCACCAATCTGTACCGGTAACGGCTTATGGTCTGGCCGTCCCTTGGCTTGCACCAGCCGCTCTACCGCCTCGGCATTCAGCGCGTCACAAGCGAGCCCATACACTGTATCTGTGGGCAAGACCACCAACTCACCGTTCTGCAGGCGCTCAACGGCTTCCGCGATCGCTGCCACATGGTTCACTGGCAGCGTGCGCGTCATTGCGCGAAGAGTCCATCGACGATGGAGTCCGCGGGCTGGCTGTCAGAGGGTGACTTCACCGCGCGGGTGGCTGCACGCCGACGCACGTGTTTGTGTGCCGTTTGCGGTTTCAGCAGCAGCACTTCGGCCCCGCACCAGCCGCAACGGTCGGCATCGGGCGTCATGGTGTGCCCACACGCGCATACTCCCCACACACCCGGCAGCAGGGCGCTGTGTTCCATATCCCACACTATCGGCTGCCTCCTCCGGGACACTGTGCCATGCATACACGAGGCGTCCCCGCCAGATCATTCTGCATTGTTATCTGTCGCCATCCTGTCTGTTCGAATATACCCCGAATGCGGTCAGACTGCCCGTCACCCATCTCGACGGCCAGATATCCTCCCGGCCGAAGTACTGAGGCGGCTTCATGCGCCAGCCGGCGGTAATACCGCAAGCCGTCTCCAGGAACGAACAACGCACACGCAGGTTCCCATTGTGCGACCTCGGGCTGCAGCGTCTCTCGCTGAGACTCGGGAATGTAGGGAGGATTGCTGACAACCAGATCAACGCTATGCCGCGCCAGCGCACGCAGCAAGTCACTGTGAACCAGCGTTAACCGGCTCTCCACCCCATATTGGGTCGCGTTGGCCCGGGCCACACTCAGCGCACGCCGTGAGATATCCACCCCGATCGCCCGTGCATTCCGGACAGCGCGCAACAGGCCGATGGCGATGCAGCCGCTGCCGATGCCTGCATCAACGAACCGTTCCGGTTGCAGTGCGGTACAGATACCCACCAGCAGTTCGGTCTCGGGACGAGGCGCCAGCACTGCCTCGTTGACCATCAGCCGCATATCCATGAATGGACGCACTCCTGTGATGTAGGCCAGCGGTTCGCGCTGACAGCGCCGTCGGATCACTTCATGGTACCGGTCGCACTGATCTTGAGGCAGAGTACGCTCGGGCCATGCGCGCAACACCGTACGCTCACACCCCAGGACAAAGGCTAACAGCAGTTCCGCCTCCAGCCGGCAAGCATCCACACCCGCTGAGGCCAACTGATGCAGGCCCCAAGCGGTTTCTGACTGTATGGTTGAACTCGATGTCTCGGCTGTCATGATGCGGCCATTACAGTATATCGGCCGCGGGCGATCACCGCTGTGATCAGGGCGCTAACGCCTCCAACCAGATGATACGCGGCCCCATCCGTTCGCCGTCGGGCGTGCGGTGCTGTGTCAGATCCAGTCGCCATCGGCGGGCGGTGACGGGACCGCCGCTGACCGTCGTCAATAAGCGCAGGTTACGGTCCTCGAACACATACGGGTGAGCGGGCTTCACTTCAATGAACGGCTGCCAGCGTTGCGCCGCATCGTCCCAGCCCTGGATACGCAGCAATTCGAATTCGCGGCGTTGGCTGTTCTGGTCACCCTCGGCATAGATGCGCACGCGTCCCACCGTCACCGGCTCAGGCATCTCCCATTCCACCCAATGCTCGTTCCGATTGTCAGCGAAGATGGTCTCGCGAGGTCCGCGATCGGCCTGGGCGTCAAACAGCTTGTCCACAGGGAACCCGGGGATGTCGGGACTATGGGCAGTGATCTTCAAACCGGCCTGCACGCTCCATAAACTCTGGTCGCGCCATCCGGCGGCCGTCACGGCTCCCGTGCGGTAGAACTGCCGGATCAACGCGAACAGCGTGACCGTATCGACCATCTCCACGCGTCCCACTCCCGCCAGTTCGTGGATTCGTTCATATAGCCGTTTCAGGCCGCCGGGGCTCCACAATATGGTCCGATACATGCGAAACTCCGGCGCGCTCCAGCCGATCTCATGCACGGCGTGTTTGGCCCCTGCCTCGGGATCATAGAAGTCGTGTCGCATGCGGGCGATCGGCGTATCGTCCACCATGTCGGTGTTGGCGCTGAACTGCATGCCAATCCCATCGGGCGAGAAGCGGGTCATCTGCTTCAGCAGTCGGGCATCTGTACGCGGAGCAAATCCATCAATCACGAATCCCGTCGCCGTATAGCCCCAGCGCCTGTAGTACTCCTGACTGTGACGCACCCAAGCCTCCACACCGTCCGGCAGACCGCTGAACCGGCGGGGTGGAACCAAGTGCCCGGGATTCAAATATCCTGCGCCTTCTCCCGCCAGAAACACATCATTGGGGGAAGCCGTGCGTCGCAGATAATCCAGTCCCGGCCCGAAGCGGTCCGCAAGGTTGGGGTTAACCGACCAACTGATGGGTATAGAGCCGCGTTCGGGATCGGTCCACAGGAATGGCATCCGTTGATATACCCAGGCGGCGGCATCGTAGTCGCCTGCATAAATCGCCACAAAGCTCTTGGGCGCCACTCGCCCATCCGGCAACACCAGACCGCGCTGCTTTAGGGCATCAAGCGTCGGACGCACCTGAGGATACGTCACCTTCGGCTTGAAGTGGCGGAACACCGATGCGTTCGCCATGCCGCTGTAACCCAACGCATCGGCATCCATAAAGCCGTTGAAGCAGGAGATGATCTCAGCGAACCTCCATTCACTCTCCACACCGCCGTGTTTACCGCCTGCGTTGCCGTAGTCGGTGTACTTCCACGCCCACGGGGTAAACCCGCCCACCGCCAACATGCCTCCCTGATTGCGCCGGTACAGCACATGCAGGATGTCCTGCAGGGTGCGCTGGTCGGTACCCAGCGGTTGGTTGCGGTCATCCACCGGCGTTTCATCATCCCATGGCCCCAGGTCACAGAAGAACGCGCGTTCGGAGATAAAGAAGTCGTGGTTGGTCAGCGTATGATTGAACAGATCCCCATCCGGGAAGCGTAACCACCACGCATCCAAATAGTAGGCCAGCCGTTTGCTGGTACACCGTCCGGTCTCCAAGAAACGCCGGCGGGCCCAGACATAGGCGTCACACTTGGCGCTGCCAGTGGAAGTCAGGTTACTGTCCGGGATCTTCCCCT
Organism: uncultured bacterium; assembly: GCA_964535125.1. Classification (GTDB taxonomy): domain Bacteria; phylum Armatimonadota; class HRBIN16; order HRBIN16; family HRBIN16; genus CAZHSN01. Next base: position 28,745 of record CAZHSN010000005.1, on the reverse strand, counting down.
CGCCGGTAAACATGGGAGAACCATCTTCACGGATCAGCCGGAACCGCACAGGAAGCCGCGGGCCCTTGGGATCGACCACCATCCGGTGATACAGGCTGCCGGGAGCAGGGTCGTACCGGAGGCAAGCGAGATCGGAGACACCGGCGATGGTGCTGGCCAGGTTGCTGGTACACGGAACCCGCTCATCATACACCACCACGCCCTTCAGCCGGCTGCGGAATACCCGCACCAGTTCATCCAGATCCCGGCATGTACGCAGCGGCATCCCGGCCAAGTATCCTTCCGGTTCGCGGAACCGATCCAGCCAGAACCGGTCGACTTTGGCCTCCGGACCATTGATGAAGAACAGATACAGCCGGGGGGCATCGCGGTTGACGATTCCCTGGATGGATGTGACGAAGTGCGCCGTGTCCCATGCAACACGGGCCTGAGCGGGATCTTTGCGGTCCAGAGCGTAGGTATGTGTCAGGTCGTACGTGTACAGCGCCATGCTGCCGCCTCCTTCGATGGTCACCTAACGCACTGTTTCACCATTTGTGTCAGGTATACCTGCATCTGTGACCATGAATTCGCCAACAAATGCCTGTGTCAGTCGTTATCGGCACGGTGCGCGGCGGCCAGCATGCGTTCCACCACAGCAGGATACCGGTCCGCGAGGTTATAGCACTCATCCGGATCGTCCGCCAGGTTGAACAACTGAGGGAACTCACACCGCGCCCAACCCTCTCCCGCTGAAGGACGCACATGCAGCTTCCAGTCCCCTGAGACCACCGCACTGAGCGCGGCATCCAGGTATAGAAACACCTCGGTATGCGGCGAGGGGGCGCCATCACAGAGCGTGTCGCTGGCATCCAGACCGTCCACCGCCTGGGACGAAGGGCATCCCGCCAGCCGCAGCACTGTGGGCAACACATCAATCAGCGCCATCACCTGATCACGACGTCCCCCGGGCGCGATACGCTGCGGCCACCGCACGATAAAGGGAACACGGACGCCGCCTTCATACGTGTCGAACTTACGTCCCCGCTGTCCGCGTACGCTCCCCTGGTACCAGGGGCCATTGTCGCTGCTGACGACGACCAGGGTGTTCTCCGCCAGGCCCAGTGCATCGAGCCGATCCAGCAACCGGCCGATCTGGTCGTCGATGCACTCGATCACGTCGCCATACAGTCCAGCCCGCGAGCGTCCGGCGTACTGTGACTCGACATGAAGCGGTATATGCGGCATGGTGTGCGCCAGATAACAGAAAAACGGCTGGCGCTGATGACGCTCCATGAACCGCAGCGCCTCGTCCGTGTACCGTCGGGTAAGCGACGCCTGATCCACATCCTGTTCACAGATCACCTCGTCTCGATACAGAGACAATGGGGCCATATCATTGCTGTACAACAACCCGAAGTACTCATCGAATCCGTGCCGTGTGGGCATATGTTCTGGTCGGCACCCCAGATGCCACTTGCCAATCGCCATCGTGGCATATCCGGCCAGGCGCAGATGCGACGCGATGGTGGGCGTGGCATCCGTCAGGCCAATCGTATCTTGCGGAAACAACACACGGGTGATGCCGGTATGCGGTGCATAAAGCCCGGTCAGCAGTTGGGCTCTGGCCGGGCTGCACACAGGCGCGGAGTACATGCGGGTGCAGACCGCACCTTCGGCGGCGATCCGGTTCATGTGCGGCGTCTGCAGCAGCGTACTGCCGTAGCACTCCATGTCGCCGTACCCCATGTCATCCATCAGGATAAACAGCACATTAGGCCTGACGGCGCGGGTCATCGGTTCATCCTCCTGCCGACGCGACGGCGATCGGGGGCTTACATGGCGTCGTGGCGCTCCGGCGAGTCAGTCGCCTGCGGGCACATCACGCCGCCCACATCCAGCCTCCAACTGGCCAGCTTGTTTTGCAGCATCCGGGCGGTGTGCGGGTCATCGCTGGCCAGATTCCGTTGTTCGCCCGGATCTTCCCGCAGATTGTACAGCTCCACGTGCCCGTCTTCGTAGAAATCGATGAGCTTGCGGTCGCCTAAACGGACCACCCCGCCCGGAGTACCGCCCTGGTTGCCGTAGTGCGGGTAGTGCCAGTAGATGGGGCCCCGCGGTTGCAGCGCACCGTGCAGCATCGGACCGATATCAATGCCATCCAGACGTCTTCGGCAGTGGTACCGCAAGCCAGATGCTGTCAACAGCGTGGGGAACAGATCAGGACTGGTGACCGGTTCGTGACAGACGCTGCCCGGCTGAGTGCGGTTGGGCCAGCGTATAATCAGCGGTACACGCAACCCGCCTTCATACATCCAGCCTTTACCCTGTTGAAGCGGCAGGTTACACGTCGGTGAGCCCTCACTGGTGGCCAATCCGCCGTTGTCACTGGTAAACACCACTACCGTTTGGTCTGCAATCCCCGCTTCATCCAGTTCCTGAAGCAGCCGTCCGATATTCGCATCCAGGTTGGCGATCATCGCGGCGTAGTCAGGATCGCTCTGCACCATCCGGCGCCGTACACGCAAGTGGCGCTTATGCTCTGTGGGATACGGTTCGCCATCCGCAAACGCATCCACACGGTCCAGCCCCATCTCGTGGGCCTTCCGGCGCCACCGTTCGGCCCACTCCTCGCGCACCTGTATCGGTGTGTGCACCGCATAATGCCATAGATTGAGGAAAAACGGCTTACGTTTGTTTCGGTTACGGATGAGCGCGACAGCTTCATCGGTCAACCGGTCTGTCAGGTACTCGCCCGGAGCGCCCTCATCAAGCCGCGGATTACCCCATGGCGCAAAATAACCGTGGTGGGGTGCTCCCCAACTGCAGCCGGCGATGTTAACATCAAAGCCGTGATGCTCGGGCCAATACGGCTCCGTGCCCAAGTGCCATTTCCCCACGTGCCAAGTCTGGTAGTCAGCCTCTTTCAGCAGGCTGGCCAGAGTCTCTTCGTGAAGCGGCAGATGATCCAGGTACGGTGCATCCACGAGTTTGCCACGGCAGGGGTGGAGGACACGGTCGGTGTCAATCCAATCGGTGATCCCGATACGTGCAGGATATCTGCCTGTAAGAATCGACGCTCGACTGGGGGAACAGACTGGACAGGCGGCGTACGCATCGGTAAATCGCATGCCCGATGCCGCCAGACAGTCAAGACAGGGAGTCTCGTAAAAGCTGCTGCCTTGGCAAGACAGGTCTCGCCACCCTAAGTCATCCGTCACGATCAGAATGATGTTGAGCCGTTGCATGATGTACTCTCCAAGAATTTCAAAGCACATACGGGCGATAACGCCTCGTCTACACGTTACCATATATGCGACAGGAAATCCTTCAGGAGCCACGCCATGCGTCTGCCGTTATCCCAACCCGCCCCTGACATCAACCGCCTGTGTGCGGTTATTCGTGGCGAGATCATTCCCGATCGGCCACCCTTGATCGAACTGATCATCGACAGAGACGTCCAGCAACAGATCGCCGAGCAGCTGCTGGGCCTTCCGTGGCCGGACCCCAAAGGCGGACTGGAGGCCGAGCGCATCTATTACCGCTCCATGGCGCAAGTCTGGTGGCGCATGGGTTACGACATGGTGCGGCTCTCCGGGCCGGTCAGCTTCCCCACCCGCTCCCGCGACACAGAAGACACGGCAGGATCCGGCCGGCGGCGATGGGACGAAGAGAACATGGGCATGATCAGCAACTGGGAAGAGTTCGAACAGTATCCGTGGCCCGATCCAGAAACAGTGGATTTGCACCAGTATGAACTGCTGGCTGAAGAGCTGCCGGAGGGCATGGGACTGTTCATCTGCCCTCGCAGCGGCTTCTTCGAAGTCCCTTTAAGCAATCTGCTGGGTTACCAAAACCTGTGCTACCTGCTGTATGACGATCCGGAACTGGTCGACGCGGTGTTCCAGCGGTGCGGCCAGATCCTGTACCGGCTGTATGAGCGGTGTATCGGCTTGCCGCGCGTGGCGGGGTTCTTTTCTGGCGACGACATGGGCTTCCGCACCGGTCCGCTGGTAGGACTAGATCACCTGCGGCGGCTGGTGTTGCCTTGGCACCAGCGGGTTGCGGAACTGGCCCATGCACATGGCTTGCTCTTCCTGTTGCACAGCTGTGGTCAGATCGACGCGCTGATCGATGATCTGATCGACACCGTCGGTATCGACGGGCGACACTCGTTCGATGACGCCGCGAATCCGGTGATCGACGCGAAAAAGCTGTATGGCCACCGCACCGCCATACTGGGCGGCCTGGACGTGCATAAACTGGCCACCTACGATGAGGCGGGTGTGCGTCAGCTGACACGGCTCACCATCGACGCCTGCGCTCCGGGAGGCCGGTTCGCAATCGGCACCGGCAACTCAGTGTGCAACTACATACCCATGCCGAACTACCTGGCCATGCTGGAGACAGCACTGGCCTGAACAGCACCGTATTGGCCCGATAGGACGGGTAGAGTCGGCGCAATCCGTGGTATCAGGTGAGCGTAACAAACGCACCGGTACCCCAACACAAAGGAGACCAACAGTGATCACGCTTGGAGTGAATTCGGTACTCTTCGGTTCGGTGGACTTCGCCACCGCGGCCCAATGCATCGCCAAAGCCGGTTACGACGGCGTGGAGATTTCGGCTATCCAGGGGATGGTTGAACACATCGACTTGGACAACTGGCAGCAGCAGGCTGCGACACTGAAACAGATCGTAGCAGATAACGGTATTCGCTTCCTCTCCATGGAGGTGGCCTCACTGGACGAGCAGCGTCTGGAAAAGGCGTTCGCGGCAGGCGCGGAGATCGGCATACCCATTATCAATGTGGGTCCCGGTGGTAAGTCCGATGATGAAGACGACCTGAAGCAGTCCATTGACACGCTGGCTGCCCGTGCCGAGCGCGCGGCGGCGTATGGCGTCACGCTCTGCTGCAAAGCGCATGTCGGCTCCGCCATTTACAACACTCCAACCACTCTCACCGCGATGGGCGCCATCACCAACCAGGCATTCGGCGTGGATATGGATCCCAGCCACATCTACCGCGGCGGTGAGAACCCGGCCGAGGCGTTGGCTCCGGTACTGCCGCGAGTGAAGCATATCCACATCCGCGACTGCAAGGGCCCCGGCCCATCACCGGGCGAGCCGTCACTGCAGGCCTGCGGCCGCGGGGACATCGATCTGTGGGCTTACTGCAAAGTGATGGTGGACGGCGGTTACGATGGACCGGTCTGTCTGGAGGTCATCGGTGCGGCCCAGCATCCGTTGCACGAAAGTTGCATTATCGCCGCGGAGAGTTACGGCTATCTCAACGCCATTCTGCGCTCGCTGGGCGCACGCTGAGGGTCGCCATGAAACGCCAGCCTAACCTCATCCTGTTCGGCATCGACAGTCTGCGGGCAGACCATATGAGTCTGTACGGCTATCCTCGTCTCACCACACCTCACATCGATAACTACCTCAGCAGCGGTGTGGTGTTCGAGCAGATGGTCAGTCCCAGCATCCCCACATCACCCGGTTACAGCAGCATGCTCACCGGTATGGATGTATTCGGTACCGACGTGGTGGCGCTGCGGCACGAGGGACCGCTGGGTGATCATGTACAGACGCTGGCCGAGATCCTCGGCCAGCGCGGCTACCAGACCACCTGCGTGGGGTTCAGCGGCAATCCCGCCAGCCGCGGATTCCAGACGTACATCGACTTCAGCGGCTGGGGCTCATATGATGACGGCCGCAGCCCGAAGGCCGAAAATCTCAATAAAGTCACCATTCCCGAGTTGAAGCGCCTGGCAGGTGAAGACAAGCCGTTCTTCCTGTTCATGCGCCATATGGATCCCCACTCACCGTATCTGCCGCCTCAACCCTTCGAGCGGCTGTTCTATGACCGCAACGAGTTTGATCCGGAGAACCGATCGCTGGATCCCGTCAAGGCGTTTAAGCCGTTTTGCGACTATTTCGCCAGTTGGTTCCCGCCGGGATGCACCGACAAAGACTACATCATCGCCCAGTATGACGGCGCCATAGACTATATGGACACCTGCATCGGTAATATACTGGCCACCATCGCCGACTTGGGCCTGGAGGACAACACGCTGGTGGTGTTCACCAGCGACCATGGCGAGACTCTTTACGACCATGAATGCTGGTTTGACCACCACGGCTTATATGAATGCACCCTGCGCATACCTCTGGGCTTTCGGTGGCCGGGTGTGATACCCGAAGGCTACCGGATTGACATGCCCAGCTACACCAAAGACATCACCCCAACCATTCTGGATGTCATGGGGATCAAGCCACGCATTCGTTTCGACGGTCGCTCCCTGCGTCCCTGGTGGGAAGGCGGCGAACGCGAACCCGAACCGGAGTGCTACATCACCGAATGCACCTGGATGCGCAAACATGGATGGCGCACCCCCGAGTGGAAACTGATGATTGCCCTGGAGCCGGACTTTCACTTCAAACCGCCCGTCGAACTCTATAACCTGATCAAAGATCCCTATGAGTTGATCAACGTGGCATCAGCCAACCCCGAAGTGGTAAAGATGCTGGAGCAGCGCATGATGAAGCACATCAGACGCCGCCAACGGCAGACAGGGCGCACCGCGCCGATCTACACGAATCTGAACTGGCACGGCAAGGGCTGCGGTCCATTCACCAGCAGTCAGCAGGCCTACGATACGCTGCACATCGGCACGCCGAAAGCGGCCGAAGAGCTGCAGCGCCGCGAACTGCAGATGCAGCGCGGCCAGAAGGAACTGTAAGCAACGAAAAGCCTGCCGACGGAGACCGCCGGCAGGCCAAGATACACGGAAGGAAGCATGCTCAAAGTCTGTGTGATCGGTATGGGGCCGATCGGTAATCTGCACGCGCGGATCTATCAGGAAGACCCGCTGGTGGAACTGGCGGGCGTGTGCGACATCGTACCGGAACGCGCCAAGGCGGCCGCGCAGCGGTTCCACGTCCCGGCGTACGCCTCTGCACGGGAGATGCTCGCAGCCATCAGGCCCGATCTCTGTTCAGTGACCACCGGCGGGTACGAATATAGCAGCGACCACTACGAGCCGACCATCCAGGCGCTGGAGGCCGGATGCCATGTTCTCTGCGAGAAGCCGATCTGTAATGATGTGGACCGGGCTCGGGAGATGGTGGCCACGGCCAAACGGCTGGGGCGCTGTTTCGGCGTTGACTTCAACCACCGGTTCACCCCCGCCGCCCGCACCGCTGAACGGTGGTTGAGCGAAGGGCGCATCGGTGATCCGCTCTTCGTCAATATGGCGCTCTGGATCGGCAAGTTCCAGGATTTCGCGTCGCCCTATTTCCATATCAAAGCGTTGAACCCCCACTCGGTGGACATGATGCGCCACTACAACGGCGACATTGTGCGCGTCCAGTGCTTCGCCATGAAAGCGCCGGGACGCAGCATCTGGTCCAGCGCGTCGATCAACATGCAGTTCGCCAACGGTTCCGTGGGGCATCTGACCAGCAGTTACGACATCGAGCGCGGCCATCCCATGGAGCGCTGCGAGATGGCCGGCACCCGCGGCCGTTTCATCGTGGAGGACATGTGGCGTGAAGCCACGCTCTATCCCGCCGGAGACCCGATCAAGATGGTGTATACCAACCCGGTATTCGGCGGATATCAGAGCTTCGATGACACCTTTCGGGAACGCATCCGCACATTCGTCCGCCAAGTCGATGCCGGCGTGCATCCGGACGCCCTCGACGGGACCGGTATGGATGGCCTGAAAGCCCAATTGGTCATCCAATCGGCGATCACTTCGCTGGAAACCGGGCGCATCGTGGATGTGCCGCAAGAGTAACGGGTTCATGGGGCGGTGCGCACCGCCCCGGCCGAAAGGATCATCACCTTGGTTATTGATCTACTGAAACGCGCGCCGCTGTACGCCGGTCTGTCCCCGCGCCTCCGCATCGGGCTGGAGTGGCTGCAGCAAACCGATCTGGCCGCGCTGGCGGACGGCCGTTATCCCATAGACGGTGAGGCGGTGTACGCCATCGTGCAGCGGTACCGGACGCGCGGCCCCGAGTCTTGCCGGTGGGAGGCGCACCGCCGGTTCATCGACATCCAGTATGTGGAGACCGGGCGTGAGCAGATCGGCTGGGCGCCCGTGGAGACATTGCAGCCTGACACCCCCCACGATGCCGAACGCGACTTGGCATTTTTCACCGGACAGGGCGTCACGCTTCCGGTTCCAGCAGGAACCTTTTTGATCCTGCACCCATCCGATGCCCACCGCCCCTGCATGGCCGCGGGCGCACCCGCCGACGTACTCAAGGTGGTGGTAAAGGTGCAGGTGGACGGGTGACCGGCGAGCCGGCCACCCAGCCGCCTCACCGCTGAACCAGTGAGGCGTCGTCCCAGGTCACATGGCTCTGGTAATACGGCGCATGCTGCGCCGCTTCCAGGATCACCCGTACCATCCGTGTAAACGGTTCCGGTTCGAACCGGATCGCGAGACGGGTATAGGGTCCGGGTGTGCGGCGCTCGACGGGCAGGTGTGACCGCACTATCCTGCCCTCCGCATCGAGTTCGTCCACAATCAGCGCGGCGCGGTCATCCGGATGGGTGCCGAATCCTTTTCCGGGCGCGTTGTCCGCACAGCGCACCCACACGGCGGCCTCTGCAGGTATCCCCGGGCGAATGGGCGCATCCTGCCACACCCGGGTCGTCCCTTGCGCATCCGCATGCGTCCGCAGCGCCTGCTGTCCGCAGTGATACTCCGGCAGTCCCCAGTCGGGATGGATGATGTAGGCGCTCTCCACATACAGATACGCCTGGCCCGGACCCAATGACTGTCCGGTCCAACCTTCCGCTGTGCCTGTCCAGCCTGGAGGACATACCGCCTGGAAGCTGCCGCGCTCGAACCCGGGATTGCGCAGCAGATTGCGCCCGCTCAGATCGCCGGCGAACCGCACCGGCGTCACCCCGGGCGCGACATCACCAGGCGCCACCTCCAGGGCGTGCAGGGTAGCTTCGTCGCCGTCCACAGTACAGTCCGGATCCCCCGCGCTGGCTCCCGCGCTGCAGACCGTGACATCGATCACCCCATTGCGGGGACGCACGTTGGGCACTGTCAAGCGGAAGCCGCGGTTCATACCTCCTGCGGTCTTCCAGATATCCATCGCCTCGGCAACTAACTGCCCGTTCACACGCACGTCGATAACGGGCGATGCCTTGGTGCGGTTCACGGATGCGAAATGAAGCACAACGCTGTACCGGCCGGGCCCGACGGTCACATTGGTGATGATCTCCGGAGCATGCATGCCGTATCGGTAAAGCTCCGACGGCAGCGGCCCCGTCACGGTCTCGGCATACGGTTCGCGCCACCAGCCCTCATCCACGGCGTATGCACCCACCCGCCGGCGTGTCACCACCTCCAGCGCCGGGCGCCAGGTATTTCCCTTGTCATCGACGTAGTCATCGCGATGGGGACGACCGTATACCAGACGGCGCGCATGACTGACCTGCTGACCATACCGCCGATCAGTCCAGACCGGCGCACTGCCATACTCGACTCGGTCGATGCGTATGGCGGCGCCTGTTGATCGGGGATTTCCCATCCCACGAACGCGCACGCGCACGGTGTGCTCGCCTTCCGCCAGACCGGATCTGGTGTACAACGTCTGCTCCGGCAGCGCACGCGGGCTGCAGGCGTCCAAGGGAGCCAGCTGCGGCGCCCCGTCTATCTCCACGTCGGCCAGTCCGCCATCCGGCAAGGCCGGGCCGATCAGACGAAACGACGTACCCCGGAACCGGAATGTCACCGTGCTGTCGGTCGTTTCTGACTCGACTCGTCCGGATGCGCCGGACTTCCAGCCGCCCGTCGCAACGGCTGATTGCGCCGGCGCCGCCTTCCGTTGCGGTGGTCCCTGCAGCCGCACCGTGGTCTGTCCGTCATGTCGCACGGTAACCAGCCAGTCGCCGTATGGCAAAGCGGTCAATGCATATCCTGGTGCATGCAGAGGCTCGCGTCTGAGCGGCAGCGGCTTGCCTCCCGCCAGCACGCGCTCTGGTCGGAAACCTGTACGCACCACTTCCTGCACTCCAGCCGGGGCCCGATGCGTGTCGTATACGATCTCGCCCGGTCGATATACCACGCGGGTAATCGGCACACTGGCGCGCATGATATGGTCCTCGCGTTGAGGCCCCATGCGGTCGGGCAGCCAGGCCATGGTGTGCAGCAGGTGCTTCAGCGCCATCGGATGAGCGATTTTGAACCAGTCGGCGCAAACAATACTCCCACCATCGATATTGTCTTCAGACCATCCGTTGGGATGCGCATCGTACGCGGCCAGCGTCTGTTTACGCAGTGCGATCTCGGCGAATTCCCATTGACGCGTCCGCACGCCATACTCGGCAAACACCGTAGCCAGTTCCATAGGGCCGTACCACAGCGAACGGCCGCAGCAGGAACTGGACTCCGGATAGGCCCATGCGCCGCTGTACACCTCGCCGCCCGAGGCACCGTCGACACTGGTGTTGTGCAGGAAGAGCATCATGATGTTGCGCGCATCGGTGCGCCACTGGGGAAACTTGTTGGCATGGGTCATCAGGTACCGCGCCGCGTACTCGGTCACGTTCTCTGCCTGTACGGGATTGGGCCAGTCCCAGTAGTTGCGCCCCCATGTGTCGCCGTCCAGCCAACGCGGCAGCAGCTGCAGCCGCAGCCACGCGTCACCGGCGTGGATCTCCTGCACGATTGCACCGTTACGGCCCGTATATCCGTTGGCCACCAGTTCGTTCAGGAACTCCAGGATGAACACGATGCCGCCTGTCATCTGCGGTTCGCCTGGCCAAAGGGTGTCCTGTGGATTGGCGTACCGCAGCCACGGCGCACGGCCGGGCTGACGGTTACGGTGCAGTGCAAACAGGTCACCCCAGTGCGTCACAGCCTGCCACCAGCGCCGGTCGCCGGTCAGCTGCCAGGCGCGGATCATACCCATACCCAACTCCGCGGCGATGTCCAGTTGAATGTACCCGCGTGGTTCCGCTTGTCCGTACGGTTTTCCTTTGACCGGCACCGTGACAGGGAACCGAGGCCAGTCGTGGTCATCGGGGGTCAGCAGCACAGCGCAAACCGCTTCGGCAATCCATTGCATCTGGGCGATCGCATGGGCGTCGCCGCTGTAGCGGTAATAATCCGCCAAACCGATCAGCGTATTAGCGGCCCGCTGCCCCCAGTCACCGTTGTTCCAGTCGGTCAGTTCGGGGATGGTGATCGCACCGGATGCCGCATCGATCCGCCATTGACCGCTGTACACATGATGCGGCGCGGTAATGGGCGCTTGCCCTGCCTCGGTCCACGGATACCGTTTCAGGGTATCCATGGCGATCCGAACGCGTTCGTCAAAGGGGCCGTTCCCGCCGGTATAGCGGCTGGCGATCACACCGTCCGTGTCGTGTACTGCAGGAAACGCATAGTAGCGCGGCTGCACCACCGCGCTGCGCAGAGGGCTCAGCACACCCAGGAGCCCATATATCAATAACCCCGTGACCACTACGAGACGCAGGTACATCGGCGACACCTCCTGTTTTCCTGACATACATTGATCCGTCTGCTGCCGATTCACCAGTAGTTTACAGCATATGTGATCGAATATCGGCAATTTACTCCCAAAATCGCATTGAAAACGCAATGCAGACGTGGTATGCTATGCGCGGTAAAGATCAAGGAGATACCGCTTCCCATGCTCGTTGCCCAGCCGCATGACCTAGATCTCTACGAGCAGCAGATCGCCCCGTGGCTCCCGGCCGAAGTGATCGACATACACGTTCACATCGGGCTGTCAACTCACTGGGGGCCGGTCACCGGCGAGCGACGCGCCGAAATGTGGCCCATCGAGATCGCCGACAGCCAGAGTTGGGAAGAGATGGAACACGCTTTCGCCGTCATGCTGCCATCGGTACAGATGCGCGCGCTCTGTTTCGGCTGGGTGTATCACGAGGTCGACATCGAAGCCAACAACCGGTATGTCTGGTCGGGACGTACACGCGGCTGCTGCGCCGGCGCCTTGCTGGTATCCCGGCCCGACTGGCCGGCGGAGCGGATAGACGAGGCGATGACAGCCGGATGGCTTGGGTTAAAGCCCTACCCCGACCTGTCCCCCGGCGGCTACGGCAACTGCTCAATCGCGGATTTCCTGCCCGACTCCCATCTGTCTGTCTTGGACAGACACCGCGGGATTCTGATGCTGCACCTGCCTCGCGCGGGCCGTCTGGCCGACCCGGACAACATCCGCGAGTTGCTGGATATCCGCATGCGGTTCCCATCCGTGCAGATCATCACGGCGCACATCGGGCGGGCGTACGGCCTGCCGAACGCCCAGGCAGGGCTCAAGCATTTTCGGGATACCGACATCTGTTTCGATACCGCAGCGCACCTGAACCCGGACGTGTTCGCACTGGCGTTGGATACAGTCGGCCCCCATCGCCTGCTGTACGGCAGCGACATGCCGGTAATGATGATGCGCGGATACCGGGAACACGATGGCGACCACTATCTCAACTGGACCAGTGGCAACTACTCGTGGAACAACCGCCGGCAACCGGCGGAGAGGGAAGCACGTTACACCTGGTTCCTTTATGAAGAGTTATTAGCGCTGATAGACGCATTTCAGCGCACCGGAATGACGCGCGAGGACGCCGCACTGGTGTTCCATGACAACGCCCATCGGCTGCTCACAACAGCCGGTTCGACCTGGAGGTAACCGTATGAGTCAACGCGTGCGCATTGGCGTGTTCGGCGCGGGCCGCGGACAGACCATGGTGCAGACCCTGGCGTTGCATCCTGACGCCGAACTGGTGGCGGTCTGTGACGCCGCAGCGGAGCCGTTGGCGCGCTGCGTCGAACTGGCGCAGGCCCAGAACGTCACTGTGACCGCCTACACCGATTACGAGCGTTTTCTGGAGCATGACATGGACGCCGTGGTGCTGGCGAACTACGCCAACGAACATGCACCGGCGGCGATTCGGGCGCTCGACTCGGGACGCCATGTCGTCAGTGAGGTACTGGCTTGCCAGCATCTGGCCGAGGCGGTGGCTCTGGTGGAAGCGGTCGAACGTTGCGGCAAGGTGTATGCGTACGCAGAGAACTACTGCTACTTCCGCGGCACCATGGAGATGCGCCGGCTCTACCGCGAGGGCGCGCTGGGTGAGATGCTGCACGCTGAGGGTGAGTACGTGCACGACTGCCGTTCCGTATGGCCCGCACTGACACAGGGCGGCAGACGGGATCACTGGCGCCAGTGGTGCGCGTCCACGTTCTACATCACCCATTCACTCGGTCCGCTGATCACGTCCACCGGGCTGCGTCCCACGCGGCTGGTTGCCATGGAGACCGCCAATCGATTGGGACGCTCGGTAGGCCGCCGCGGAGCCGATGGCGCTGTGGTGCTTTGCCAGATGAGCAACGGCGGCACCGTGAAGGTGCTGCCGTGGAGCAACTATGTACGAGAGCCCGGTGCGGTGTGGTACTGCCTGTATGGCACCGAGGGGATGGCCGAAACGGACCGGTGGAACGACGGGGTGAACCGGCTGCATGTCTATCGGGAGTCAACGGGGCTGCAAAGCTACCTGCCTGAAGCCCCTGTCGCGCTGGATATCGCAGCCAAGGTCGACGGCCACGGCGGTTCGGATTTCTACACCATGCACTGGTTCCTGCAGGCCATCCTGAAGCGCGAAGAGACGCCCTGGCTGATTGATGTATACCAGGCGCTCGATATGACCATCCCGGGCATTCAAGGATTCCGATCAATCTGTAATGGCAGCATCCCGATGGACATCCCGGACTTGCGCGATCCGGCGCAGCGCGAACGGTACCGTGCGGACATCTGGTGCCCGGATCCGGCGCTGGCCGGACCGGGACAGCCTGAACACCCATGTGCACAGGGACCGTGGGACTTCGATGAAGGGTTGTACACCACATGAACACACAACCGGTGTACACCCCTCCCGACACACCGGCCGTTCAGCAGGCGCTGAAAGCGATCCGCGGCGAGCCGGTTCCCGGCGTTCCCGCATGGCTGATCAACATCATGGAGCACGACCACATCGACAGGCTGGCTGAGGAACCGCCCGGCTCGTACCGCCGCGAGCCAGAGCGGGTGTACCTGAAGATGCAGTACAACAGCGGTGTCTCTCTGCTTGATCAGTACATCTGGGACAATCCGCTCAGCATGGGCAGCGGAGGATACGAAGGCGCGGCACACGGTGCGACCACCGGTGCGGAGTCGGTGGTGCTGGACGGCATGATGATCGACTCGCCCGAAGCCGTGGTCGAGCACCTCGAACGCGTCGCCTTTCCGGCGCTTCAGGCCGCGACGGCACAGTTTGACGAACCAGCCTATACGCGCGCCATTATTAACGGCGAAATCGCGGCACAGCAACGTCTGGGGGACGGCATACTGAAAACGGGTTACGCGTTCATCAGTTTCCCGTACTTCGCGTATGGCCTGTATGGGTATGTGCCGTACTTCTCTGCCTATGCGCTGTATCCGGATGTCATCGAGAAGCACTTCGCGCTGCAGGCGGATCTGTCTCTGCGCATGAACCGCGCTGCGGCCGAAGCTTACCGGACCGGCAACCTGCCGCCGTTGTACCGGCTGGACCACGACATGGCCGACTCACGCGGCACGCTGGTTAACGTGAAGTCGTTGGACCGCATCTGGTTCCCGCATTTCGCCCGGTGCATCGAACCGCTGCTCACGACCGATGTCCGGCTGATCTGGCACTGCGACGGCAATCTGATGGAGATGGTTCCCCGACTCCTGGATGCGGGACTGCACGGCTTTCAGGGATTCCAGTACGAAGACGGAATGGACTACAAGGCGATCTGCCGGATGCGCACCCGCACGGGCGATCCGTTGACCATCATCGCCGGCGTATCCGTAACGCGCACCCTGCCGATGGGCACACCCGATGATGTACGCCGGGAGATGCAGTTCCTGGTGGAGAACGGACCGCCAACCGGGTTGTTCCTTGGGGGTTCCAGTTCCGTGGCGCCGGGAGTTCCCTGGGATAACATACGCACATTCGTCGACGGGTTGCTCTACTATCGCGACCATCGGCCCTGACCTCAGCCACAAAGGAGTGCATACATGACTAAGTCTTTCCGCGGACGCAACGGGACATACGACCCGACACCCTACCAGTTGGACCTGAACGCCTGGCCTGCTCTGGTAACAGAACAGATCCCCGGGCCCCAGAGCGAAGCACTGCACGGCCGCGCCACCAGGTACATGCGCGGGCTCTCCGGTCAGGTGCGTCTATTCCCGGTGGTGTTCGAGAGCGGGCAGGGCTGCACCCTGACCGACGTCGACGGAAACCGGTATATCGACTTTTCCAGCGGGATCTACGTGACCACACTGGGTCACTGTCACCCAAAGGTATCCGAAGCGGTGGCTAAAGCGGCCAACACGCTGATGAACGCGCACGACTTCACCACACCCATCAAAGTTCAGTTGTTGGAGCGGCTGATTGACGTGATGCCTCCGGGTTTTACGGGTGTACAGCTGTATGACAGCGGCACCACGGCCGTCGAAGCGGCGCTGCGCACCTGCCGTGCCGCCACCGGAAAGTACGAGTTCATTTCCTGTCACCGGGACTTCCACGGGAAGAGCGGTCATGCGGTGAGCCTGGCCAACATGAACAAGTTGAACGGACCAGGCCGCACCCAGGGGTTCTACCTGGTTCCGCGTCCGGACACCTACCGCCCCTGGTGGACCCGAGCAGACGGTTCACTGGATACCGAGAAGTACCTGGAGTTCTATGACGCCGTGCTCACCAATGAGACTACCGGACAGGTGGCCGCGTTCGCGTTGGAACCGATACAGGGATGGGCCGGGTCGATCATGCCGCCGGATGACTTCTTCCCGAAACTCGCGGCGTTTTGTAAACAGCGCGGTATCCTGCTCTACACCGACGAAGTCCTGACCAGTTGGGGAAGAACCGGCGAATGGCTGTGTACCGACCATTGGGACGTCGTCCCGGATGTGGTCACGCTCGGCAAGGGCTTCGGCAACGGGTTCCCGGTGACCGCGATGGTGGTGCGCGATGAGTATGCCGACGCAGTCGACAAGATCAGCGCCAGCACCAGCTATGGCGGCAATCCTATGGCCTGTGCCGCTGCGCTCGCGTCGATTGAGGTCATTGAGGAAGAGGGTCTGCTGGCGCACGCGCACGACCTGGAAGACCTGTTCCGGGCGCGTATGGATGACTGGATGGGCAAGTACCCGATCATCGGCGACACCCGCGTCAAAGGATGCTTAATGGGCGTGGAGTTGGTGAAAGATCGCACCACCAAGGAGCCCTTTGACGAAGCAGGCAAGCGCGTCTACCAGGAAGCGTTCCGGCGCGGACTGGCCTGGATTCCCGCAGGTCATATCCTGCGGATGAGCCCGCCGATCGTCATGCCATTCGACGTGGCGCATAAGGCGATGGACATCATCGAAGAGGCCATCTCCGTGGTCAGCCGGCAACTGGGATATCCGGGCTGATCCGATGCAGACGCCACACACCGGACTGCTGCCGCTGTACCTGGAGCTGTACGACCGGGCGATGCCTGAGGTGCGGCCTGGCATGGAGGCCTTCCTGCAGGCGGTCTGCGACGGCTTGACACAGGCCGGCGTACGGGTCACACGCGCCCCGGTGTGCCGGCTCGCCAGAGAGGTCGATGCGGCGCTGGCATCGCTGCAGCAGGCCGGTGTGGAGAGTATCTGTACACTCCACCTGGCCTACTCGCCCTCGTTGGAGTCCGCGGATGCGCTCTGCGCCAGCCACCTGCCGTTGATCGTGCTGGACACCACGCCCGACCGCATGTTTGCCCCGGAGACGCAGGCAGAGCGCATCATGTACAACCACGGGATCCACGGGGTACAGGACCTCTGCAGTGTCCTCAGGCGTCGCCGCAGACCGTATCGGCTGGCGGTGGGGCCGTGCGATGACCGGTTCTACGCTCAGGCAGTCCATGAGATCCGCGGAGCCGCGATGGCTCGCCGGATGCATGGCCAGCGCGTCGGGCGCATCGGACCGGCGTTTACCGGCATGGGGGATTTCGCCGTCAGCGATGACGAACTGGCTGACTGGCTGTGCGCCACTCCGGTGGAGTGGAGCGCGCCGGAGTCGCCTGTGACGGATGGGGTCGACTGGACCCGGTGGGCTTCAGATAGCCGCACAGAACGGTGCGCTCAGAGTGAACGGGACCAACTCGCGGTGCTGGACTGGATCCGGCGCGAGCGTCTCAGCGCGTTCAGTGCGAACTTTACCAGCGTGCCTATGCCGGGGCTGCAATCCATGCCGTTCGCAGCCGCCTGCCTGGCGATGGCGCAAGGGATCGGGTATGCCGGGGAAGGCGATCTGCTGACCGCACTGACCGTGGGCGCCGTGGCGTCCGTTCGTCCTGAAACCAGCTTCTGCGAAATGTTCTGTCCCGATTGGGACGGAGGGCGGGTGTTCCTAAGCCATATGGGCGAAGCCAATCCCGCCGTGCTGGACTCACCGGAATGGGTTGATGCAGTGCTTCCCTGGTGTCAGGGAGGCCCGCCGGTGCGCATCGCGGGCTGCTTCCGCGCAGGCGATTGCTGGATAGTGAACGTGGCGCCTGGTCCGGATGGCCTCTGTGTAACGGCCCTGCATGGACACATGGTCGACGCGTCCGCATCCCGTACGACCATGCCCCAATCGGTGCGCGGCTGGTTTACCCCCAGCCGACGCGTTGAAGACGCGTTGCGCCTGTGGAGCCGGCACGGTGGCACCCATCACAGCGCGTTGGTCTACGGTCCGACTGCGATCGAGTGGGAGGCGATGGCCGACTGGCTCTGCGCCGAGTGCCTGATCATCGATTGAAGGAAACGAACCCTGTGCGGCCGGTACGCCGCTGGAGAGAAAGAGGAACTGCATGAACGGAAAACAGATACGGCTGAGCAGGCTGTTTGATGGCGGAAACGCTGTGGTGGTGGCGATCGATCATGGTGAGTTCGACGGGCCGATCGCCGGCATGGAAGTCCTTCCGGAGACAGCACAACGCATCGACCCCGCGGTCTCGGCGGTGTTGATCTCGCCGGGCATGCTCACCCACTGCGCCTCGCTGTATACCGGGCGCGTTGCCCCGATCGCCATGGTGCGGCTCAACTGGTCTACCGTGTATGCGTTCCACTGGGGGTACCACGAAGCGGACACTGTACGGGCCATCACCGTCACAGACGCCGTGGCTGCCGGAGCTGATTGCGTGCTTGCCTCGCTGACACTGTGCACCGGCAGCGAAGCCCGCGACGCGGCCAACGTCCGTGTGTTCTGCGATGCGGCGGCCGAGGCGCGTACGTTGGGAATACCGCTCGTCGGCGAGTGCTTTCCTCCGGATGTGGACAAATTGACACCTAAGCAGCTGCACGATCAGGTGTTCCGAGGGACACGTATCCTGGCGGAGTTGGGCGCTGACCTGATCAAGACGTTCCGCACCATGGATTTCGCGTCGGTCACGCGCTCCTGCCCGGTCCCGGTGCTGGGCCTGGGTGCGGAGAAGACCCCCACACAACTCGACGCCCTGCGGCTGGCGCAGTGCATCGTGGACGAGGGCGGCCGAGGCGTGGTGTTCGGGCGCAACGCCATTCAGGTCCGGGAGCCGCAGCGGTTCCAACGTGCGTTGATCGACGTGGTGCGGCAGGGAATGAACGCGGATGAAGCGGTGAAGCAGCATCAACTGGTAGACTGAATGACATGGAGCAACCACCGGCACAACGTCATATGATTGCCGCTGAACGGCGCGCTTACATCATGGAGATCGCCCGCGCACGCGGTGCGGTGCGTGTCACCGAACTGGCGCGGGAACTGCGCGTTCAGCCCAACACTATCCGAACCGATCTGACCGCGCTGCAGCGAGAAGGGCTGCTGGTGCGCGCCCATGGAGGCGCGATGCCTGTATCGGCCAGTACCCCGTCCCGGCCCTACACGGAAACACGCGGCGCCAATATGGAACGCAAGCGCCGGATCGGTCAGGCGGCTGCGCAACTGGTCAGCGAGTACCTGTCGGTGTTCATTAACGCCGGCAGCACCACACTGGAGATGGTCCGTCGACTGCCTCGGGAATCGCTGCCGCATGTCACCACCAACTCCCCGGAGATCGGACTGGCGCTGCTGTCGCTGGGCGCCACCCGTGTCGACCTGATCGGCGGCCGGCTGCTTCCGGAGTCGCTGGAGACAGACGGTGAACTGTTTCAGGATGTCCTGCCGGATCTGTTTTGGGACGCGTGCCTGCTGGGCGTCTCAGCGTTGGACCTGACGCGCGGCGTCACCAGCTTCGATGCGTCCATCGCCCGATTGGAACGCACCATCATTGCTCAAAGCCGCCGGGTGATTGTATTGGCGGACAGCAGCAAGCTGGGACGGTATTCGCATGTCCGTGTCACGCCGGTTCGCGGAATCCACACGCTGGTCACCGATGAGGGCATCACCCCGATGATGCGTACAGCGCTGGAACAGGACGGCGTGCGCGTTGTCGTGGCGGGTGAAAGCGCCGAGTAGCCGTCTGCACACCTGCCCGCGGGCTGTGCATCATCCGGACCCACCCGCCCTGGCGCCGGCAACAGCTCCACAACTGCGCATTGGCCTGTTGCGGCAGGCTCATCGGTTCATCAGCCAAGTTCCGGATTCCCGGCAAACCGTTGGAAGGAATCTGGCCATCGGCTGGCGAACAGCGTACGATGAAACATGGTTGTATAACGCCTTGGGACCGGAGCGACGCGTATGCCGACCAGCTTGCCTGCCCTGCCGCCGTTGGAGGCCATGCACCCGTTGGTGGTGCATCTCCCACTGGTGTTGCTGATGTTGACCCCTTTCTGGTGGCTGTTGGCCATCCTGTGGCCGGCTCACCGGGCATCTTGGGCGATCACAGGTTTGATCTGCCTGTGGATCGGCACGGCGGGCGCTTGGGCTGCCGAGTTTACCGGGCACGCCAGCGTGGCCGCAGGCGTAATGGAAGAGGCCACCGTACGGCAATCGGCTGAGACGCACCAACAATTGCTCAGCACATTTGCCGACCATCAGAATCTGGCAACGTTCACCCGCAATGCGTTCTCCGTGCTGACCATTCTCACGCTGTTGCCCTTGGGGCTTGCGCGGATTAACGGTAAACCGCTTGCCGGACGCCAGACCGCGTTGTTGGTGCTGGGCATCGTCTTGTGGATCCCCGCCGGATGGTTGTTGATCCATGCTGGGCACCAAGGCGCTCAATTGGTGCACACCTACGGCGTAACCGCCGGATTGGGCATACGGTGAGCCGGCCATGACCACTGCACCCGTCCGACGCATGGCATCGGTCCTGCGCTCACAGTATGCCGGACTCATCGGCGTCATCCTGTTGATATCAGTGGCGCTCACCCTGTTCTCCGGCACTCACACGGACCGCGTGACCGGTCATCCCGTCAGCAACTTTCTAAACCAATATACACTGTTGCAGATCACCACAGACGCCAGCTTCTTCGCCATTATGGCGATCGGTGCGACCATGGTGATTATCACCGGGGGGATTGATCTCTCGGTGGGATCGATCTATGCGCTGTCCGGCGTGCTCACTGCGCTGGCGTTGCGCGCCATGCCGGAAGGGCCGCTGGTGCCTGCCGTCGCGTTGCTGCTGCCTGTGGCTATCGGCCTGGGATGCGGTCTGTTGAACGGCGTGATGATCACCGGGCTTAAGGTGCACCCGTTTATTATCACGCTGGGTACCATGAGCGTCTATCGGGGGATCGCGTTTGTGGCTAGCCATGCCGAAAGCATTCTGGTGCCCGACCGAGTCACCCGAATGGTGAAAGCCGGGTTGGGCTTCGGCGACGGCGTCTACCCCATTCCACTGCTGCTGATGCTGATCGTGACCGTCTGCGGCGAACTGCTGCTGCTCCGAACCGTTATGGGGCGCAACATCTTTGCAGTGGGCGGTAATCCACAGGCCGCACGGTACTGCGGCGTGCGCGTCAACCACGTACTGATCAGCGTGTATGTGGTCTGCGGACTGTTGGCCGGTTTTGCCGCATTTCTGGGAACCGCCTATTACGGATCGGCCTCCTGCGCCGACGCCACGGGTTATGAACTGCTGGTGATCGCCAGCGCCGTGGTGGGCGGCGCCAGCCTGGCCGGCGGTAAAGGCGCCGCCGTCGGGGCGACACTGGGCGCGCTGCTCATCACGCTCATCCGGCAGTCGATCCGCTCACTGCATTTCGAGCAGAACTACGAACAGATCATTATCGGCAGTGCAATCGTGATCGCGGTGGTGTTTGACCGGATGAACGCCGCCGCAGCAGCACGCCGTCTGGCCATGCAATCCGTCGAAGCCGACACTGTCAGGGAGGAACACCAATGAGATACCTGCCGATCGCCTGTATCGTTCTGGCCGGCGCAGTCGGCGCCAGTCTGTTGCACGGATGCTCCCGCAAAGAGACATCCAGCGACGCCACCGGCGCCCCCAAAGATCTGAAGATCACGATGATCGCCAAGAGCTCCACGAACCCTGTTTTCCTGTCCGCACGGGTCGGCGCGGAAGCCGCCGCCAAGAAGTTCAGTGAAGAGACAGGCGTCAAGATCACTATCGACTGGCGCACACCGCCCAATGAAGACGGCCAGGTTCAGGCACAGCGGATCGCTCAAGCGGTGAACGAAGGAGCGGACGCTATCCTGCTCTCCAGTTCCGATGCGGGCAAGCTCAAAGGAGCTATCGATGACGCGGTGAACCGCGGTGTGCCGGTGATGACGTTTGACAGCGATGTTCCCGAGAGCAAACGGTTTGCCTTTTACGGCGTAAACGACCGTGAGTCGGGCCAGCAGGTGATGGTTGAGTTGGCCAAGGTCATGAACGGCAAGGGCGTGGTGGCTATTCTGGCCGGCAATCCCAACGCCCCCAACCTGCAGGCGCGGGTGGCTGGTGTACGCGAAGAGGCGAAGAGATATCCGGGCATCAAGATTCTGGATGTGTTCTACCACACTGAGACCCCGCAGGACGCCGCCGCCGAGGTGGTGCGGGCGATGAACGCCAACCCGTCCATCAACGGTTGGGCGATGATCGGCGGTTGGCCGCTGTTCACCAAGACGCTGCTGACCGATCTGGATCCCAAGCGTGTGAAAGTGGTCGCCGTGGATGCGCTGCCCGCCCAGTTGCCCTATGTGAAGAAGGGCATTACCCCGATCCTGCTGGCGCAGTCCTGCTATCTCTGGGGATACGTAGGGGTGGAAAAGATCGTCGACAAGATGGTGCATAAAAAGGATGTCCCCGTCATCAACAAGATGGAACTGGTGCCGGTTACCCAGCAGAACCTAGGCGCCTGGGCGCGGCAGCTCAAGGATTGGGGATTCACCGATGTACCCGAGGAGTACTTGAAACTGCCGTGACCGCTCAGCCAGCTGTCGTGTTCGAAGGGGTGACCCGCCGGTTCCCTGGCGTGGTCGCCTTGGACAACGTCTCGCTTCAGATCGCCGCCGGTTCGGTACACGCGCTGGTGGGCGAAAACGGCGCGGGCAAAAGCACGCTGGGCAAAGTGCTGGCGGGCATCGAACAACCCGACGGAGGCCGGGTCATCCTGTTCGGACAACCGATGCATGCCGGTTCACCGGCCGACGCGCTGAAGGCGGGTGTCGGTATGGTACACCAGGAACTGGCGTTCGCGGAGAACATGACCGTCGCGGAAAACCTGCTCTTGGGTCAGATGCCCCATCGCGGACTGTTCGTGAACTATCAGGCGATGCATGAACGCGCGGCTCAGATGCTGAGCGTGATCGGAGCGGACATCACGCTGGATCGGCCGATGGCGACGCTGACGGTGGGGCAGCAGCAGATGGTGCAGATCGCCGCTTCGGTGGCGCGCGGCGCACGCGTACTGGTGTTTGACGAACCCACCAGTTCACTGTCGGCCGGTGAAACGGCCAGCTTGTACCAACTGGTACGCCGGCTGCATGACGAGGGCGTCACATGTATTTATGTTTCGCACCGTCTGCAGGAGGTGTTGGATCTGTGCGACACCGTCTCGGTGATGCGCGATGGCCGGCTTGTCAGCACCTTGCCGGTGGAGGGTATCACCGAGCAACAGATGGTCCGCCTGATGATTGGGCGCGACACTCAACCCACCGTCGCCGAGGACAACACCCACAGCGACGGTGCACCGATGCTGTCGGTTCGCCTCAGCAGTCCGGGTAAGTTCCGTGACATCGCTCTGGAAGTCCGCCCCGGTGAGATCGTCGGGCTGGCCGGGCTGGTGGGCGCGGGACGTACCGAACTGCTGGAGGCGGTCTTCGGATTGGACGAGCTGGCTCAAGGAGAAGTGCTGGTGCACGGTAAGCCGATCCGGTTAGGTCAAGGGCCCGGATGGGCCATGGCGGCGGGCGTCGGACTGATCCCGGAAGACCGAAAACGCCATGGTCTTGCGCCTGCCATGACGGTACGTGAAAACATCACCTTGCCGATACTGGGCCATCTCTCTCGATTGGGTTGGGTGGACCGGTCGCGTGAACGGTCGCTGGTGCAGGATGCCATGCAGCGGCTGGCGGTCCGCGCTCCCTCCACGGAAACTCCGGCCGCTTCGCTGTCTGGCGGCAACCAGCAAAAGCTGATTATCTCCCGCTGGATTGCGGCGCAGTGTCAGGTACTGCTGGTGGATGAGCCGACGCGCGGCGTCGATGTCGGTGCGAAGGCGGAGATCCATGCCCTGCTGCGCGACATTACCGCGCGGGGCGGTGCGCTGCTGCTCGCATCCAGCGATCTGCCCGAACTGCTGGCCATCAGCACACGCCTGCTGGTGATCCGGCAGGGCCGAATCGTGGGTGCATTATCGCGGGACCAGTTCAACGCGGAAACCGTAGGGATGTTGATGACAGGCAGCCATCGAAGCGCATGAGTTCAACTGCTGACTTCGGACAGGTAACGTCCTGTAACACCAAGCCGCTTCGCTGTCCTTGCGGTCGCCAGCGCATGGTTCTGCCCATACCAGTACCATGCGCGGCTGACCTCGCTGATGCCTCAGGTTAACTGCGCGCATGAGAAGCCGTTGAAGATCGCTGATCACCGCAAGGCGCAGTATTGGCCGGTCATCCGCTCAGCACTCCATACCCTGACCGGTTGACGCTGGCAGGGTTTACAAACACCTCAGCAACGCCAGGAAGTCAGCCTCGGACACGATCGTTATCGGATGCCCTTCCGCGGCCAGCTGCTCTGCCCGTCGTGTCTTGGAACTCTTGTAGTCAGGGGCATAGCCGGCATAGCCGTCTTGCCCCAGCACCACATAGTTGGTATCACATCGCACGGAGTCGGAGCAGATACCACCGACATTCACCACCGCCTGCATGGCCTCCCGACGGGTCATTGAAGCCAAGCTGCCGGAGAACACGCACCGTTTGCCATACAGCGGATGCGAGGTATCCACAGGGGCATCGGGCGCGGCGATATCCTTGACGCGAACGCCCGGGCAGAGACGCGCACGCGGCGCCCGGACCGCGCCGCCGGCACGCACATACTCCAGACGGCCTGCTGAGACGCCGCATAACTGCTCCATCTGATTAAGCGTCGTGGCGCCGGTGCATCGGCAGGCCTCCAGAGCCACCATGGCGCAGGCCCGTGCGTCTTCAGCCGCGTCGTGGTGCCGCAACGGCACATCCAGATAGCGCGCCAACTCGTCCAGACGGTACGTGGCCAGATCCGGCCAGACGCGTTTCGACAGCGTCAGTGTGCAGTAGTATGACCACTCCGGACAGGGCAGGTCGGCGGCCTCCAAGGACCGTCGGATCACGCTGATGTCGAAAGACGCATTGTGCGCGATCAGGGGACCATGAACCATCTCGCGGATCTCCATCCAGACATCGGCAAAAACCGGTGCGTCGGCCACGTCGGCCGCTGTAATGCCGTGGATGATAATGTTCATCGTGGAGAAGTCCAAAGGCTCCGGCCGGATCAAGCGATGCAGGCATTGTGTAATCTGCCCGTCCTGCACTACACAGATACCCACCGCACAAGCTGAAGTCCGGGATGCGTTGGCGGTTTCAAAATCGATCGCGGTAAAGTTCATTACGTCGCCTCAAAGGAGTGTGGCATAGTTTCAGTATACTCAGCTACATGGGACCCCGTTGGGGGCACTCGGCGTGGCCTCACTCGCGTGGATAACCACGGCCCTAGCCTATGGGATCTCTCCGACGCCCCGTCCTTCAAGCGAAATCCATGCTGCCGTGACACACGGGTTATTGACTTATCAAGTCGCCTTGCAAGTGCGCGGTAGTGCAGTACAGGCGTTGTGGCGTTTCACGGCGATACAGGCCGAGTGAGCAGCCGAGGTTTCAGCAGGCTCAGCGGCGCGAACAGCGGAAAAACGCCCGCACGCAGCGTGAACTCCCTCGGGACATCCGCCACGCTCACAGGCAGCAAAGCCCGGCAGAACAGCGCCGCACCGGTTACGCTGCAGCCGATGGCGCCCCAACGCCGCCAATCCGTCATGGCAGCCGCACACACGGCACAGGCGCTTGTGAACCCCGCAGCCGCGGACAAGTAGAGCACATCGGCGGCGGAAAACGGCCCTGTCGCGCGATCAGCCAACTCCATCACATAGAAGGCCAGTTGAATACACTCCAGGAAGAACAGGTAAGCCGCATAGACGGTTAACCCCAGGCTGCGTTTCGGACGAACGGGTACACCATTCCTTTCTACAACACTGCGGTTCATCTCATACAGACCATACAGAAACAGCATGTTGAACAAAACGGTGAGAAAAACCAGATCTGCCGGCATGTAACCCGTGACGATGATCATCATGGCACAGTAAACCGCGGGCACACCGAAACCAACTGTTACCAATAACTCAGCCCATCGCATCGTCCATTCACCCTCCATCAGTCTGTGCCGAATGCCTGCGGTTATGGCCAGCATCCGCATCAGCCTGCCAACGCCCGAACCGTTACAGCCGGCCTTTGCGTTTCAGACGCAGATATCGGTTGACCGTCTGAACAGTCAGGTTAGCCGGCGTCGCCTCTATGGTGACCACATGCAGCGCCTCCAGCGCGGCCAGCGCGGCGCGGCGATCGCGTTGAATCTCCATCGCCACGGTCTGTTCGTAGAGATCCTCGGGACGCTGGGGTTCGCGCTCCAGCAACTGCGGCAGTTCGTAGTCCGATAACGCCACACACACCACCAGGTGCTTGCGCGCCAGCATACCCACATCGGTCAGCAAGGCGCGCGACGACACCGGATCGATCAGATCGGTAAAGAGAAACACCATGGATCGCTTCGTCTGTTTGTGAGCTAACAGGGTCAGCGCGGTTCGGGTGTCCGACTCCTCCACCCGCGGCAGCAGCGGATAGAGCGTGTCCGCGATCCGGGCGATATGGCCGGCGCCCTTCCCGGGCGGAGTCCAGGCGATGGGCCGGGCGGCGTAACAAAACAGGCCCACCCGGTCGTCATGCTCCAACGCCACATGGCTCAACAGCATGCAGGCATTGATGGCAGTGTCTGCTTTGGTAATGCCCTCGCTGGTCATACTGGCCATGGTGCGTCCCAGATCCAGCGCCAGTATCACCGTCTGGTTGCGCTCCACGTCGTACTCGCGGGTGATCAGCGAGCCGCGTCGGGCGGTGGCCTTCCAGTCCACGGTACGCAGCGGATCGTCCGGCACATAATCGCGCAGCGCGTTGAACTCCATGCCCTGCCCCAGTTGCTTCATCCGGCGCAGACCCATCGCATTCATCCGCTGAGCGCGCGCCAGCAGCATCAGGCTGCGGTTCTGCTGCACGTTGGGATAGACCTTTACCAGTCGGGATGCCGGAACGATGCGTGTGCGGACCAGCATGCCCATGCCGCAGCGTACCCGAACGTGCAGGTTGCCGAACTGATAGTCGCCGCGTTTCACCGGCGTGACATGGTAGTCGACCGTGTAGGTACGGCGCGGTTCCGCTTTCAGACGCAGCGCGCCCGGATCACCCGTGAAGTCCAGCGGTGGCTCATCCAGCACTTCCACATCCAGCGCCGTCGGGGCAGAGTGCGACAGCGTGAGCCGAACCAGGTTGGGCGTACCCAACGACAGGACGGGATCGACGGTCCGCGCCACCGCCAGCCCGTCGCTCCGTTTCAACAACCGCGCCTCCATGACGATCCACAGCGTCAGCACCGCCAGTACACACAGGGTAAACAGCACACCCACCCAGGCGACCAACGGCGTCAAAAACAGCCCCAGGCTGGACACCGCCACCATCAGCGGAACGCGCAGTGAGAGTCCGGTACGCGCGGCTGTCGGGTCACGGCGTCTCATCGCGGAACGGGACAGGCCGCCAGGATAGAGGCGATCACATCATCGACTTGAACGCCCTCCAGCAGGGTCTCGGGCGCCAGGATCAACCGATGCCGAAGCACCGCCGCAGCGACCGACTTGATGTCGTCCGGCGTCAAATAGTCCCGGCCACGCAACGCAGCCAGCGCCTTGCCGCACTTCATCAGCGCGATCGACGCCCGCGGGCTACCGCCCAACTCCACACGGAACGTCTGACGTGACTGACGGGCGATCTGGGCGGCATACGCCAGTACAGCATCATCAGCATGGACGCGCTTGATCTCTTCCCACGCATCCGTTACGGCGTCAGCGGGCACAGGCTGCAGATCCTGCAGCTGATGCGGATCAAACCCCAGATGGGCGCGGCGCACCACCTCGACTTCGTCGGCTTCGTCCGGGTAACCAATAAGCAACTTCATCAGAAAACGATCCAGTTGCGCTTCCGGCAGCGGATAGGTCCCCTCATATTCGATGGGGTTCTGCGTCGCGATGACGTAGAAGACTCCGTCAAGCGCATGGCTCTCCCCATCAATGGTAACGTGGCGCTCCTCCATGGCCTCAAGCAGCGCAGACTGCGTACGCGGCGGTGTTCGGTTGATCTCATCGGCCAGCAGTACATTGGTGAATACCGGACCGCGTTTCAACCGAAACTCGGTGGAGCGTGCATCAAAGACGTTGGTGCCGGTCACATCCGATGGCATCAGGTCGGGAGTGAACTGGATCCGCCGGAACTGGCACTGCAGCAGATGAGCGAAACAGCGCGCCAGCAGCGTTTTGGCCACGCCGGGAGGTCCCTCGAGCAGCACATGACCTCGGGCCAACAGACAGACGGTCATCATCTCGATGGTCTCCTGCTGACCGGCAATGACCTGAGCCATCCGCAGGCGGATCGCATCCCCCAGTTCCGCAACAGTCATCGTCTCAGTTCTCCTTTCATCCGATGCCAGCGCTTCGCCAGCATCAGCAGTTGGTGATCGTTCTCCACCGGGGCGGTGGTGTCACGGCACAGGTCGGTCATTAAGTCCAGCAGTTCAGGGCGACGCATCGCGATCGCATCAAGGATATCAGAGACACCCGCATGACGGTCCAGAACCAACGCACCGCGCACGTCGTTCAGGAATCGCTCGGACAGGCGTCCGTGTACCAGTGTGATTGAGTGCGTGCGGCGCAGCAGCGCAGCCAGCGACCCCAGATACTCCTCCCGGCGACGCGGCTCCGGGGGAACCGGTATGACACGCCCAAACCGGCGCGATGCGATCAGCAGCAGCAGAAACGCCAACGCCAACAACGCCAGCCCCGCCTTTGCCGAGCCGTTCAACAAAGAGAACGGTCCTTCGGCCTGACTGCGGCCATACAACCCATCATCAAACAACACGGTGTTGCCGCGGTCCACACCGGCCAGATACAGCCACTGCATCACCAGACGCATATTATCGCCGCGCCCGATCCCGGCGTTCGACAACAGCCAGCCGGATGACAGCACGACCAGT
>CAZHSN010000004.1:0-45383 GCA_964535125.1 uncultured bacterium | reverse complement strand
CCTGCCATCTCCCATTTTGGGCATGGTCACATCGGTCATGCCGCGTCCCTCCGCAGGCGATCACACGCTTCACGGCATTAATGATGTCTTGCTCGTCCGGTATCGCCGCACGCTCCAGGTTGCGGGCGAACGGCATCGGTACGTCCGCGCCCGCGACACGCTGGACAGGCGCATCCAGATCGTCAAACGCCTGTTCCATTAACCGCGCCGATATCTCCGCACCGAATCCGACATTGCGATGCTCTTCATGCACGACAACGGCCCGATGGGTGCGCCGGACGCTTTCAAGAACGGTGTCCATATCCAACGGCTGAATAGTGCGCAGATCAATGACATCGCATTCAATATCGAACTGATCCGCCAGTTTGTTGGCTGCCTGCAACGCCATCGGCACACCGATCGAATAGGTAATGATCGTGACGTCGTTGCCGCTTCGCCGTACGGCCGCCTGTCCAAATGGGGCCGGCGGTGCGTCGGTATTCACCTCCGCGCGGGTCGAGTAGAGCTTGGCGTGCTCCATGAAGATCACGGGGTTGTCGTCGCGGATGGCTGTGCGCAACAAACTGAATGCATCATCAGGCGTGGCAGGAAGCGCCACCTTAAGGCCAGGTATGTGGGCATACCACGACTCAAGACTGTGCGAGTGCTGAGCACTGAGCTGCGCGCCGGTTCCCGCAGGACCGCGGAACACCACAGGACACCGCAGCCGCCCGCCGAACATGTAATGCATTTTCGCGGCGTGGTTGACTATCTGGTCAATGGCCACCAGCGCAAAACTAAACGTCATGTACTCCGCAACCGGACGGAGACCCATGATCGCGGCGCCCACCGCGAGGCCTGTCAACCCGCCTTCTGATATCGGTGTATCGACTACGCGCCGGGCGCCAAACTTCTGCAGCATGCCTTCGGTAACGCGGTATGTACCCTGGTACTGGCCGATCTCCTCGCCTACCAGAAACACATCAGGATCCCGCTCCATCTCGACAGTCAGCGCCAGTCGCAGCGCCTCCCGGTAAGACATTACCGCCATTCGCGCACCTCCATATCGGTGTAAACATCACGGTACAGCGCGGCAATCGGCGGTTCGGGGCTTTCGTTGGCGTAGGCGATCGCATCCGCCGCGATCCGCTTGGCCTCTTCATCCATGGCATGCAGCGTAGCCTCATCAGCCAGTCCATGGTCAATCAGGTAGTTACCCAGGATGATCACCGGATCGCGCTGGCGCCACTGCTCCACCTCCTCCCGTGTACGATAAAGCGATTGGTTGGTGGTGTTGTCTGCAATGCCATGCCCCTCAAACCGATATGTCATCACTTCCACAAACGCGGGGTGCTGGTTGGCCCGTACATCGCCAATGATCCGTTCGGCGTCATGAAAGACCTGTATCGGATCCATCCCCTGGATCTGTTCTGTGGGCATGCCATATTGCGAGGCACGCTCAGCGAAGTTGGTCACGGCAGAACTGCGTTCCACCGAAGTCGCCATCGCGTAGTTGTTGTTCTCCACGATGAACACCACAGGACAACGGTACAACGATGCCATGTTCAATGACTCATGGACAACCCCCTGATTGTATGAACCCTCACCGAAGAAACACAAACACACCTCATCGCCGCCCCGATAACGCAGCGCATAGCCGATTCCCATGGCCAGCGGTACGTTCCCGCCCACAATGCCGTACCCACCCAAGAAGCCTCTCTCCGGATCGACCAGATGCATGGATCCGCCTTTGCCGTGAGCACAGCCTGTCGCTCGGCCGTACAGTTCCGCCATCACCTGTCTAGGGTCGGTTCCCCGTGCGATGGCGTGTGCGTGGTCGCGGTACGTGCAGATGAACCGGTCTTGCGGCGTCAGATTGGCGATGAAGCCAACAGCCACTGCTTCCTGCCCGGTGTACACGTGCAGATACCCGCCGAACTTCCCCTGCCGGTAGGGAGCGTAACAGCTTTCCTCAAAGCGACGGATTACGACGATCTGGCGGTACATGTCCAGAAGACGCGAATGCGTCAGTGCAGGTGACAGCGCGGGGGGAAGTGCGGCGTCGCTCATATGAAGCCTCCAGTAGAGCCGTGCATTCGAGGGAACCATTCCACACGAGTTGAGGGGCTCATCACCGGCAGCCAGCGCAGGTCGCCGATGGCCCCCCTACTGCCGCAATTGTCCCATATCGTGCGGCCTTGAGTCAACGCCCGACTACCTCCAGTACGCGCACCCGACCGGCCGCATATCTCTCGACAAGCACGCCATCGGCCTCTGCGTCAGCCAGCCGGCGCCGCCAGTCCTCGGTTGATGCGACAGGCGCCATGCCGGTATTCCAAAGCAGCCATCGGATCCGGTGTGTGCTCAGCGCCTTCCACACATCGTTGGCGCCTGCAACTTGGGTCCAGTCGATGAGCGTATGATGACCCGGGTTCAACCAGAACAACGGGCGGTTCACGTAGTATCCGCGTGCTTCATCCAGCAGCGCAACACGTTCCCACGGCTCTGTATTGGAGGCCAGCCAGTCGGATGCTCGGTACAACGAACCCAGAGACTGTTCCAAATAGACGGATGCCGGTGTAACCCCGACTGCCACGGGTAACGCAATAGCCGAGGCCGGCCCGAAACGCAACACCACCACCAGTATCTGCACCACAAGCGCCGCCCTGGCGGACCAGCGGATCCATCGGTGCGTATGGACACTGAGCCAGCCGGCCAGCAATACAGCCAGCGGAATCACCCCGAACAGATACCGTATCTGCTGCATCTGGATAAACCATGCCGCCGCTCCGGCAGCGATCAACACCCAGACAGGCAGCGCCCACCGCGGCCAGCGGACGAAGAGCAGCACCGGCGCCAGCAGCACAGCCAGCAGTCCAGAAGACCCAACAAACGGCATGGGATCAAAGAAACGAGACTCATGGTAGACCATGTGAAAGGGCGCCATCAACGCCGCCTGAGCGCTGCGCCCCATACCAAAACGCAGTTGCTCAGTGCGATACATGAGCGCGTTCTCTTCGCTCCAGTTGCGCCCGTGGAACACCGACCAACCGAACGGATATACCGGGTCGCCGGTGTAGATCCATGTTTTGACATACCACGGAGCAGCCAGGGCGACACCCACCCCGACGAATACAAGCGCCAGCTTGAGCCGTTGCGGGAGCGACAACCGGACGACAAACAGGCAGAGAGCGGCCATCGCGGCGATATTGACCAAAGAGGTCATTTTCGCGCCCAGAGCCGCTGCCGCGCAGACGCCAGCCAAACCTGCCCATGCCCCGGCGCTGCGTGTGGGAGCGGTGCAGGCCACGTATAACGCCAATGCCGCACCCAAAAGCGACGCAGCGGAGGCCAGGTCCACGTACGCGGTGGTGTGTTCCCAGACCACCACGGGAATACCCAGCCAGGCGCATACCGCCCATCCGCCGGCAGGGCTGCATCCTGCGCGCTTTGCAGCGCTGATCAACAGCAAACCGCATGTGACACCCCAAGCCCAATGGAACAACTTGGCCGCCCCGGCTCCCGCGCCCGTCGCCAGCGCCCACAGGTATCCCATATCCACCAGAAATGGGAAGTTGCTGTGGTGATCCCATGGGATGTAGTGAATCCGCCCTTCGCGCAGGTATTCAGCACATACCGACAAGTGATAGGCCAGTCCATCCCAATCCCCGCTACCAGGAGGCAACAGCGTCAACGGCAGTACACACAGCGCGCCAATGCCTAAAACCCACAACCCCAGGCGTTCGTACCGGTCGATCGGCAACCGATGATCCCGCAAACGAAGAGCCGACTTCAGGCCCACCATCCCGGGCGAACAGGAAAGCAGCAGAACGGTGATCATTGAAATGGGCGAGAGCCAACCGACCAACCCGAACAGCAGCATCAGACTGCCGAGCAGTGTTAGTGACACAACCAGGCCGAAGCCGAGCCGCTCCGGCACGCTCGATGCGTCAGGCCAATACCTGGAGACCGCCAAATACCCACTGCAGCCAAGCAGGATCAGAGCGCCGGCGACCCACACCGCGCCGGAAGGGTTGAACAGGATCATCGGCTGCCACTCCAGGTATGAAACGTCCATTGCCTCACCGTTCGGGACTCCGTGTCATAGTTCAGCTCTACATAACCGCTGCCGTGATGACCGGCGTGCACCAGCACCGCCTCACCCACATAACGCACATCCGGTTCCTTGTGGTTGTGACCGCTAAGTATGATGTTCAGGCGGGTACAGGTGCGCGCCAGCGCCTCATCCCATTCCAGACCGGCGTGTGACAACAGGACCCAGATATCGGCTGCACCGGCGTGCTGAGCCATATGGCGGGCGATCGCTTGATCCGGCATCTCGTGCCGGTATGCGCCCGCAACCACACGCACCAGCGCCTTATAGATCAGCCTCAGCGCCGCGGGAACAGACTGCAGCCAGGCATCTATCTGTTGTGAGTTGGTCATCGCGGGCATCAGCCCTACCAAACCGACCCGAAGCGAACCCATCGAGACCACGTGATCGCTGCGAAGCACCTCCGCAGCAGGTCGGGATCCCGCCAGGTTGGCTGCCAACACCGGAAATGGGCAAGAGCCGGCCTTGGCGCGGAAGCCGACCCGCCAGGGATGGAACTCCCGATTGCCGCAGGCCATTGCGGTGTATCCGGCGTGCTGCGCCAACCGCCAATCCGCACAATATCCAGAGACAGGCCAGCTCAAGTTGCCGTATCCCAGCAGATCACCGCCATCGACGAGTAAACTGTGGTCAGACGCACACCGCGCGGCACGCAGCGCATCCGCTCTGGCCTTGGTTAACGAACCGTGTAAATCTGAGGTACACAGCAACCGGAGATTAATGGCGGTTCACCTCATTGACGGTCTGGATGAACGCTGTAGGCCAGGTCGGCGCGCCATAGCCCCTGCGGCCGCAGTATCCGTTCGGCCACCTCGCGCGCCGCGCCCCCTCCGCCTGGAGCACGCGTCACATAGTGCGCCTGCCGCTTGAGCTCGTTGGCTGCATCGGCAACGGCCACACGCATCCCAACTTCGGCGAATGCCGGCAAGTCATTCAAGTCGTCGCCTACAAACGCCACCTGGTCGCGCGACAGTTTCCAGGCATCCATCTGTTCACGAACCGCAGCCGCCTTGTCGGCAATCCGCTGCAGGCAGAAACTCATGCGCAGGTCTCTGGCTCTTCGGGCCACCACGTCTGACTCACGTCCAGTGATAATGCCCGTTTGTATGCCTGAGACAGCCAACGCGACCAGTCCTAGACCATCCGCCGCCGAGAAGGACTTGTACTCGTTCGATCCGGTGTCGTAGGTGATGTCGCGCCGAGTGAGCGTGCCGTCCACATCGAAGATGACCAGGCGTATGCGCGCAAACGCCTCAGAGCGTCCCGCCATGTGCTAGACGATCCCGGCTCTGAGCAGGTCTTTCAGCATCACCATGCCGACCGGCCGGCTGGCATCGTCAACCACCGGCATTTCGCCGATGCGCGCGGGATGGGTCTCGAACAGATGCAGCGCCTCAACAGCCAGCGGGGTTCCGGTAATCACGGCAGGTTGGCGCGTCATGACCTCGACGACGGGTAGAGCCCACCCCCGGACGTCCGCCAGCAAGCTGCGACGCACATCCCCATCGGTTACCAACCCCACCATGCAACCGTTCGAGTTGACAACACACGCGGCGCCTGCATTCGCGCGGGTTATGGCAAACAATGCGTCCCGCAGCGTGTTGCCGTCTGGCACTACCGCCAAGGCGTCCCCGCTGCGCATCACATCGCTGACCCGCAGCAGTAATCTGCGCCCCAGGGACCCGGCCGGGTGAAACACGGCAAAGTCCTCTTGCGAGAATCGGCGCTCCTGCATGATCGCTATCGCGAAGGCGTCTCCCATAGCCAACATCGCGGTGGTGCTGGCTGTCGGCGCCAGGTTGAACGGACAGGCCTCCCGTTCAACCGACACATCCAGGATCAGATCAGCCGCCTGAGCCAGCGTCGAGTCCTCGCGGCCGCACATCGCCACCAGACGGGCTCCGATACGGGCGATGGCTGGAAGGATCGCGACGATCTCGTCTGTCTCTCCGCTGGTGGACAGAGCGACCACCACATCCTGTGAGGTGACCATTCCCAAGTCGCCATGCACGCCCTCAGCCGGATGCAGGTAAAAACTGGGGGTGCCCGTGCTGGCCAGCGTAGCCGCCAGTTTACGGGCGATCGCTCCAGACTTACCCATGCCGGTCATCACGACGCGCCCCCGGCACTCTAACACCATCCGGACGGCGTCCACAAATTGACCATTCAGCCGTTCTGCCAACGCCAGGATCGCTTGCGCTTCAATCTCCAGCACATGGCGTGCGTTATCCGTAATCATCTGTCCCACCTCCTGAATGGCCACGCAGTACAACCGTGTACCAGTATATCAGTCTGCAGGGAACCCACATAGTCGCGCTGACAGCCATGATCCGTGCGAGAAGCACCGGTAATGGGGCTGTGCATGTTAGAATCTAGTGACAGACAAATAGGAGGCTCCCATTGATCGATACCAGCGACTTCCGCAATGGCTTGCACATCATTCAGGATGGCGACATATACACCATCATCGAGTTCCAGCACGTCAAACCCGGAAAGGGCGGGGCGTTTGTCCGCACAAAACTGCGCAATGTGATGACTGGAGCTGTGATTGACAAGACCTTCCGCGCCGGTGAGCGCATGGATCAGGCGTACCTTGAGAAGAAACCCCTTCAGTACCTGTACTGCCAGGATGACGAGTACTACGCCATGGACATGGAAACATTCGATCAGATCATGATCCGTAAAGAACAGATCGGATCCGGCGTCAAGTACCTCAAGGAAAACACGGAGTTATACGTGCTGATATATCAGAACAACGTGGTCGGCGTGGAGATCCCGAACTTCGTGGAGTTAGCGATCGCTGAGACCGATCCCGGCGTCAAAGGAGATACCGCCAGCGGCGGGTCAAAGCCGGCGACGCTGGAAACCGGCGCGGTGATCCGGGTGCCGTTCCACATCAACATCGGCGATGTGGTGAAAGTCGACACACGCACCGACACCTATCTGGAGCGTGTCAGCCGGTCCTAATATCAGTCACCAGGAGGCCTCACAGCTGATGTCGATGCATGTACCGGATCATGGTGAACACGGCGATCTGCCGCGGGCAGTCCCGATCATGCTCTGTTCTGCGCTGCGGTGGATCGGCTACGCAGGCATCACGGTGGCCATACTGGCGTGCTTATACCTGTTATGGGGCGCATTCGAGGCCGGCGACACCACACGCACATTAACCGTCGATGACATCACCCGCTATCTCTCCAATACGCACACGGCGGGGGAAACGCTGTTCTGGAGCGCGTTCATCGGCTGCCTGGCGCTGGGCATCCTGCACTTCAGATCGGTCATGCTCACGCTCACAGTGGTGGTGCTGAGTATCGCCTGTGGTTGGATGCTCCCGGCGCTGGTGCAGACGATGGGAGTCACCGAACGGTCTGCCGGCGACATTGCCGGCACGATCATCCGGTATCTCAGACTCAGCAGCACGGTGTTCGCAGGAGCATCCGGCCTGCTGCTGGTGTTCCAGATCACCAACCACCTCATCGACAGCCTGATCCATGGCCGTCAGCCGGCGGCCCCGACCATCAAGCCTAAGCAACCGGTGGCGGCCCCTCCCAAGGAAGTGCTGCTGGGCAAGTGCTATCAGCTACCCTACTGCGTCGACTTCATCCGGGCAAAGTGTCCAATCTACTTGGCGCAGAAAGCGTGTTGGCGCCACATGGTCGGGTGCCTGTGTGAAGAGTCCATCATCGTCAACGCGTTGACCGGTACCGTACCCCGCAACGCCACCCGAGAGGACTTCGAGAAGGCGATCCCCACCAACTCGCGCCTGTCGGTTGGCGAAAAGCGAAGCCGGTGTCGGCGCTGCATCATCTACAACCAGCATCAGTTACACAAGTACCGCGTCGCAGCACCTGTGGTCATCACAGTGACCTTGGCCATCATGGTGCAGTATGCAGCGCCCTTACACGGGCTCCTGCTGGCGCTCCTGCACCGCGTCGACACAGTGGTCAGTAAGCTGACCTTCCTGCCGCAGGCGGCCGGGTACGACACCCTTGAGAGTCTGGCCAGAACGTCGGAGATGGCCTCGTGGCTGTTAACCGGTGTTGCCGGGCTGATGGTGCTGACATGGCTGTTGAAGTTCACAGAAACGGTGATTTTCAAATGGAAGATGTAACTCTCGCAGAGGCGCTGCTCGCCTTGATGAATACCAGCGACGCCAAAACGTTGCAGGTATCGGGCCCTGGATTCTCGTTTCGGGCAACGCGACCGACACCAACCAGCACCCCATCGCCGTCCGCCCAAAACCCAACAGCCGACGGTGAGGAGCATCATGTGACCGATCGGTCAGATGAGGTCACCCAAGCGGCCGCGGAACCCGCAGAGTCGGAAGTGGATGTACGCAGCCACATCGTCGGGTTGTTCCGCCCGCTGGACACACCGGTATCCATCGGGACGGTGGTCAACCAGGGCGCTCATATGGCTGCCATCGAAGCGATGCACCTGCTCAATGAGATCGACGCGCCCGTCTCGGGTACAGTCACCTATGTGGCGGTGTCACCCAATGCGCCGGTTCAGTACGGCGATCTATTGTTCCGCATTCGACCCCACAGCTCGGCGTAACGATGCCGCCGCTGCACATCAGAGGTAACGCATGACTAATCTACCGGCAAAACCGATACGGCGGCTGTTGATTGCCAACCGGGGTGAGATCGCAGTGCGCATCGTACGCGCCTGCCGTGAGTTGGGCGTCTATAGTGTGGCCGCCTATTCCGAAGCGGACCGTGATAGCCTGGCGGTACAGATGGCGGATGACGCCGTGTGTGTCGGCCCAGCACACGGACGCGACAGCTATATGAATATGCCAAATGTCATCATGGCCGCCCTGATGACCCAGTGTGACGCGGTGCATCCGGGTTACGGATATCTCTCGGAGAATGCCGCGTTCGCTGAGGCGTGCCTGGCCTCCGGACTGGTGTTTGTAGGGCCTCCGTCCCAAGCCATACAGGCGATGGGCGACAAAGCGGCTGCGCGCGAACTGGCGCGGCACAGCAAGGTACCCGTGGTGCCGGGAACACGCGGCGCGATCCGGGAAGAAGCCGAAGTGATCCGGCAGGCAAAGCAGATTGGATATCCGCTGCTCATCAAGGCGGCCGCAGGCGGAGGAGGCAAAGGGATCCGGCTGGTGCGTTATCAGGATGAGTTATCTGAACAGTTCCGCAACGCTCAGGCAGAAGCAGCGGCCGCCTTTGGATCGTCAGATGTCTTCCTGGAGCGTTGCATTGAGGAACCCCGCCATATTGAGTTCCAGATACTAGCCGACGGACATGGGAATGCCATCCATTTGGGTGAACGCGATTGTTCCCTGCAGACGCCGCGACGGCAAAAGATGCTCGAAGAAGCTCCCAGCCCGGTGCTTAATCCGAAGCTTCGAAACCGTATGGGGGCCGCCGCGGTACGTTTGACCCGCACCGCCGGGTACGTGGGCGCTGGGACTATCGAATTCCTGCTGGAAGGTGAAGACCGCTATTATTTCATTGAGATGAATACGCGCATTCAAGTGGAACACGGAATCACCGAAATGCTCACTGATATCGATTTGGTGCAGTGGCAGATCCGTATTGCGTCGGGCGAAAAACTGAGCATTGCGCAAGGTGACGTGCGTCACCGCGGGCACACCTTTGAACTGCGCGTCACCGCTGAGGATCCGGACAACAACCTGACACCTACCGCCGGACGTATCGACCGCCTCATACTGCCTGGTGGTCCGGGCGTTCGGGTCGACACACACCTGTATCCCGGCTATACGGTGCCTCCCTACTACGACTCCTTACTGCTGAAGCTCATGGTGCGTGGCGCGGATCGCCCCTCTGCGGTCGCACGTGCACAGCGAGCGTTGTCTGAGTTGGTCATTGAAGGTGTTCGCACCAATGCGCCCCTGCTCGCACGGGTGCTGGCCGATCCCGACTTTCAGGCTGGCCGCGCACACACCGGGTTCCTGGCGCGTTTCTTGGGGTCGGCATGAGTACAGGCAGACGCAATCGGACAGAGGGATCCCGCCCGTTAAGTCAAGCCGCCCGGCAGCGTGCCAAAGCACGCGAACTGGCGCTGCGTATCCTGTACCAGTATGATGTGGTGTCCGCCATCACGCCGGAAGCTTGGGATGACGCATTGGAACACATCCGTCTGCCCGAACGCGACTTGGCGTTCAGCAAGCAGTTGATCGAAGGCGTTCAAGGCTGCCAGCCGTTCCTTGATCCACACATCGACCGATTCAGCGAAGGTTGGCCGGTGGCTCGTCAGCCTGTTCCTGACCGGAACATACTGCGCATCGCTCTGTATGAAATGGTTGCTACGCCGGATACACCCGTCGCGGCCGTCGCTAATGAGGCGGTGGAACTGGCGCACCAATATGGTACCGAAGACTCACCGAGGTTTGTGAACGGAGTTGTTGGAGCGTTCTCACGTCATCTGGATACGCTGCGCACTGACTTCCAGAGCTATCTCCATGACTCCAAGGAACCGACGGACGCCTCACCGGATGCCGACACAGAAGGAGAACCCGACACTACATGACATACACACTGCTAGACGGCTCGGCGACCGCAAAGACCATCCGGCGCGAGTTGGCTCAACGAACCGCTATACTCCGCGAACAAGGCATTCATCCATGCCTGGCGGTAGCCCTGATCGGTGATGATCCCGCTTCGCATACCTATGTACGCATGAAGCAGAAAGCCTGTGAAGCGGTGGGTATCCGGTCGATCAGGCGTGATCTGCCTTCTGACTGCACCCAGCAGCAAGCCGAAGCGATGGTGGCGGCATTGAACGCCGACCCGGCAGTTCATGGCATCCTGGTGCAGCATCCGCTGCCGAAGCAACTGGACGAACTGGCGGTACTCCAACAGATTGGCGCCGACCGCGATGTGGACGGTATCACGCCCGCGTCAATGGGCAACTTGGTGGCGGGACTCCCGGGATATGTCTCCTGTACGCCTCTGGGTATTGTCGAGTTGCTGGACCGGTACCGCATACCGATATCCGGCAAACGTGCCGTGGTGATCGGCCGCAGCATCATCCTGGGTAAACCTATGGCTCTGCTGCTTCTGCAGCGGCACGCTACCGTTACCATCTGTCACAGCCGCACACAGGATCTGGCTGATGTGGTCCGGACCGGGGATATTGTAGTCGCCGCTGTCGGACGACCGGAGCTGATCACAGGTGACATGATAAAACCCGGAGCCGTGGTAGTCGATGCCGGTTACAACCGTGTGCCAGGCAGTGCTCATGATGTGGGTGATGTACATTTCCCGTCCGCGGCTGAGAAGGCATCATTCATCACCCCGGTACCGGGAGGTGTCGGTCCGATGACCATCGCGATGCTTCTGGCCAATACCGTGACGGCGGCAGAGAAAACGCTGAGGTAACGCATTGAGTCCGTCGCTCGGTATGGCTTCCGAATGGCTCGAACAGCTTCGTGGTGAGGTTGATTGCGCCATCGATCAGTTGCTGCCACCGCCATCCACAACGCCCGCAGTCCTGCATGAGGCCATGCGGTATAGCGTGCTGGCCCGTGGAAAGCGGTTGCGTCCTGCGCTGGTGATCGCCGCCGGTGAACTGGCCGGCGCCAACCGGGCTGACTTGATGCCGGCGGCGGTGGCTGTGGAGTGCGTACACGCCTTCTCGTTGATCCATGATGACCTGCCGGCCATCGATAACGATCTGCTCCGGCGCGGCCAACCCACCTGTCACGCAAAATTCGGTGAGGCAACCGCTATTCTGGCCGGTGATGCGCTGTTTGCCCTCGCGTTTGAACTGCTCGCCTCTGTTACAGACCGATTCCGGCCTCAACGGGTAACGGAAGCCGTGTATACACTCGCCCGATTGTCCGGTTCCAGCGGTTTGGTCAGTGGTGAGATGATGGACATACTCTGCGAACGCCAGCCGGCGACCGCAGAGGAGCTGCGTTTCATACATGTGCACAAAACAGCCGCATTGCTCCGCGCCTGCACCCGTATCGGCGCCGCATTGGGCGACGCCGATGAGCCGTTGATATCGGCGCTCGATTCCTGGTCTGAGGCCATCGGTCTGGCATTCCAGATAACCGATGACATTCTTAATGTAACGTCCTCGGCAGAGGTGCTCGGTAAAGCGACCGGATCCGACGCTGCATCTGGCAAAGCCACATGGCCAGCCCTGTTCGGGTTGGACCAGGCCCAGCGCGATGCAGACGAACTGGTTGCCAACGCGGAGTCAGCTCTGCGTCCCTGGCAACCCCGGTCGGAC
Source organism: uncultured bacterium (assembly GCA_964535125.1). GTDB lineage: Bacteria > Armatimonadota > HRBIN16 > HRBIN16 > HRBIN16 > CAZHSN01. The sequence continues at coordinate 33,067 of CAZHSN010000004.1, read as the reverse complement.
ATACTGTTGGGGTTAGGCCGTTTTTGTGTACAACGCAACTGGTAAACGGGTGTGAACCATGGACCTCACCGTCATTGAGTCGCAGGTACGCGCCGCGCTGGAACTGCGCGATTCCATCCGCGAGCAGGCGTTACGTCACGCGCGTGAACTGATCCGTCTCTGTTCGGTTACCATCAAGCATGTCCACCGCCGTGAAAACCAATCCGCTCAGACGGCTCTGCAGCAGGCGGAGCAGATCACCACACACCTCCGGGCGCTGCGTGAGACTTGCCCCGACATCTACTTCGCGGGATATGTACAGGACGCCATGAAGGAGTACGCTGAAGCGCATCTGACCATGGCCTTGATTGACAACCGGCCGCTGCCCGATCCGGCCACCCTGGCCATCGAGGCGCCGGCGTATATCAACGGCCTTGCAGAGGCTGGCAGTGAGTGCCGCCGTCAGATATTGGATTTATTGCGCAGCGGCCAGATGGAACGCGCCGAAAGACTGCTGGAGCAGATGGATGACATCTACTACATGCTGGCTACTTTGGACTTCCCGGATGCGGTAACCGCCGGCCTGCGGCGAACCGTGGATGCGTTTCGGGCCGTCTTGGAACGAACCCGCGGTGATGTCACCATCACCGCGGTTCAGCGAACGTTGCAGCAGGCGCTGGATACGGCATCCGCCGTGAATCTACAGCAATCCGAGTGATTTGAGACCGTTCCACGCCTCTTCGACAGATTCGGTTAACGCCTGAAGCGCTTGATCGATCTGTTGTTCCGAAACGATCAACGGAGGCTCCATGCGGATCACTCGCGGGTTGTTCAACGTATAGGCTGCGATGACCCCGCGGTGGTTCAACCCGCTGATGACCAGTTTACCCACGTCATCCAACTCAAACTCCACTCCGGCCATCAATCCCATACCCCGCACATCGCGCACGATCCCCGGGAACCGGTCAGGCAACGACCTCAGGCCTGCCAGCAGCTGTTCGCCGCGACGGGCCGCGTTGGTCACCAGATCCTCGTCTCGCAGCACCTTCAGCGTGGCCAGTCCGGCTGCGCACGCCAGCGGGTTCCCTCCGAAAGTACTGGTGTGAACAAGCGGATTCTCTCCAAAGACCTTGCTCCAGATGTCAGGCGTCGACACCACAGCACCTGATGGGATTACACCGCCGCCTAACGCCTTGGCCAGAGTCATGATGTCCGGCGTGACGCCGTAGTGCTCGCAGGCGAACATCCTGCCGGTGCGTCCCATGCCGGTCTGTACCTCATCAGCGATCAACAATGCGCCCCTCTGGGTGCAAAGCGTGCGCAGTTCCGGCAGATACGCCGCAGTGGCAGCATGGATGCCCCCTTCTCCTTGTATCGGCTCAATGATCACTCCGGCGGTCTGATCATCGATAGCCTCGGCAGCGGCGCCGATATCATTGAACGGCACATGCACGAAACCAGGTACCAGCGGTTCAAAGGCGGTCTTGTACTGCTCGCGCCCGGTGGCGCTGAGCGCCCCCATGCTCTTGCCATGGAAGCCCCCTTTCGCACAGATGAACTTCTCGCGTCCCGTATAGCTGCGCGCTACCTTAATGGCGCCCTCAATCGCCTCGGTGCCGCTGTTGCAGATGAAACTGTATGTGAGTTCACCCGGCGTCACCGACGCAAGCGCTTCACAGAACTCGCCCAGCACATCTGAGAACAACACCTTACTGCCTAACGGCATCCGATCCAATTGCCGGTGCACCGCCTCAACAACAGCCGGATGGCGATGCCCCACCGCAAACACACCGTATCCCCCCAGAAAATCCAGGAACGACCGCCCAGAGTCGTCATAGATATACATCCCTTCTGCGTGGGACTCCACACCAAATCCGGCAAACTTCATCAACTGCGCCAGACCCGGGTTTACGTACCGCATATACAGGTCATAGACATGCTCCGAACGCTCGCTCATATGGCCTCCTCTGGATGAATACTGCGGGAGCTATGTGTCAGCCGTTCACAACCCGTCTCGGTGATCAACACATCATCCTCAACGCGCACGCCGCCATGCCCCTGCAGATAGATACCCGGCTCCACGGTCATCACCATACCGGGAGCCAACTCCAGGCGTTGCATTGCCGAAAACCCGGGCCCGTCATGCACGTCCAGGCCCAAACTATGGCCGGTACTGTGCGTAAAGCAGGGTCCATAGCCGGCGTCGGTAATCACCTGCCGGGCCGCGGCATCAACAGCGCCTGCTTCGATGCCGGGCCGGATGATGCGGATCGCGGCATCCAACGCATCACAGACGATCCGATGGATCTGCTGCAGATCTGCGTCGCACTCGCCCAACATGACCGTGCGGGTGATATCGGCACAATATCCCTGATGCCTGGCACCGAAGTCGAGGGTTACCAGGTCACCCCGCTGCAACAGTCGATCGGTCGGTTCGTGGTGCGGACTGGCGCTGTTCGGCCCCGATGCGACGATGATGTCAAACGCCAGCCCATCACTGCCGCACTCATGAAGCGCCGACTGAACCAACCACTCCACCTCGCGTTCGGTGTGTCCGGGCGCCAGTTTCGATGCAACCATACGGTACGCCAAGTCGGTGGCCACACAGGCGGTTCTCAACGCGGCGATCTCTTCAGCGTCCTTCGTCAGACGCAGGGTTTCGATATGTCCTTCAGACTCGACCCAAGTGAGATCCAACCCTGCAGTGCGGTCACAGACCCGCTTATACGCTGCTACGGTCAATCCGTTCGGCTCATATCCGACGCGTGCTCCTCGACAGTCCGCCAGTTCCTCCCGCAGGATGTCATGGTCGCGCGACTCCGGCACACGCACCCAGGTTCCCGGCGCTTCAGTGGCAGCTCGCAGGGTGTACCGGGAGTCCGTCAGCAAAGCGACGCGGGACGATGTCACCACCAAGTCACCCGCTGAACCGGAAAAACCCGACAGATAACGTACGTTGGAGCGACGGCTGACCAGCAGCGCATCCAGTTGGTTCGCCTCCATGGCTCGCCGCAACGCAGCCACGCGATGGGGGTATTTAAGGCTCATAGCGCACCGCCGGCCTGATCACGGATCCGCAACGCCTCCATTGCCAGCAGGTACCCGTCGGCTCCGAAGCCGCAGATCACACCCAGGCAAACCGCTGCAGTCATGGAGACATGCCGAAACGGTTCACGCGCATGCACATTGCTCAGATGCACTTCGATCGCCGGGAGCCCGACTGCTGACAACGCATCACGCAGTGCGATGCTGGTATGCGTATAGGCTGCCGGGTTGATCACAATGGCTTGGACTGCCTGATGCGCCGACTGGATCGCGTCCACCAAGGCGCCCTCACTGTTGTGTTGCTCAATACGCACCTGCCAGCCATACGCCTCCGCCCGGGCCCTGATCAATGCGTTAATCTGTTCCAGCGTCTGACGCCCATAGACATCGGGCTCGCGGACGCCGAGCATGTTCAGATTCGGCCCGTGTAATACCAGCAGATGGTTAATCATCACCCAGGTCCGCCGGGTCCAAGACTCCAGATGGCATCAGTTGTATGATGTGATCGGTAATGTCAAACAGACGACCGCATTGGGTACAGCGCAGTGTCTGTGCATCCTTCTGCTCCAACGGCGGACGGGAGCTGCAGTCTGGGCAAGCCAGAAGCTCCAGTAACTCCTGATCCAGCATGATCGTCCTCCCTTATATCAAATGGACCGGTTGACCGCAGCAGCAATCGGCCGCAGATCCTGCATCATCCGGTCAAATCGGTCTGGAGTCAGCGACTGCATGCCATCCTTCAGCGCACGCTGCGGTTCGGGATGCACCTCAATGATCAACCCGTCCGCACCTACCGCCAATGCGCCGCGGCTCATGGCTGCAACCAGGCTCCACTTGCCGGTCGCATGGCTGGGATCAACAATCACAGGAAGGTGCGACTGTTGCTTCACCAACGCCACAGCTGACAGGTCCAAGGTGTTGCGTGTTGCGGTTTCGAAGGTGCGTATGCCGCGTTCGCACAGCACCACGTTCATATTGCCGCCCTTCATGATATACTCAGCCGCCATCAACCATTCATCGATGCGCGCCCACATGCCCCGTTTCAACAGCACGGGGTGCCTGGTCAAGCCGATCTCACGCAACAGATCGTAATTCTGCATATTGCGTGTACCCACCTGAAGCATCTGAGAGTACCGCGCTACCAGCACCACATTACGAGGATCCATCACTTCGGTAACGACAGGCATGCCAACAGCATGTCCTACATCCGCCAGGATCTTCAGACCGTCCTCACCCAAGCCTTGGAACGCATACGGCGACGTACTGGGTTTATAAGCCCCTCCGCGCAATATGCGGGCCCCGGATGCCTTCGCAGCACTGGCGATACCCAGTGTCTGGTCGAAGTTCTCCACAGTGCATGGTCCTGCCATGACTACAATGCGGTCCCGACCAAGCTCCACGTTACCAATGGCGACCGTGGTGCCTTCCGGATGGAACTGCCTGGCCGCCAGTTTGTACGGCTGCATAATGGCGATGACGCGTTCAACAAATGGGAAGGCTTCCAGTTGCTCGCGCAGTTCATCTTTCTGCTCATCGGGAACGCCAACAGCGCCGATAACCGTCTTTTCTACACCGTATATCGTATTGGCGCCGTAACCGGCTGACGCCAGCATCTTGATGACCGCATCGACATCCTCCCGTGAGGTGCGATGATCCATCACGATGATCATGTCAATACCTCCTCCAGCGACTGCACGAACCTGCGATTCTGCTCCATGGTGCCTGTGGTCACACGGATCCAGGTCGGAAGACCGAATATCTCCCCTGAACGCACGATGACTCCCTTCCGAAGCAATCTGTCAAACACCTCACGAGCATCCCGCTTGACGTTGATCATCATGCAGTTGGCCTGACTGGGAATCCATGGCAACCCCAACCGGTCACACTCCGCTCCGAAGTAATCCAACCCCTTGCGGTTCAGCGCGACCGCTTTGGCGATATGCTCCTGATCCGCCAATGCGGCACAGGCTGCGGCCTGCGCCACCAGGTTGACATTGAAAGGTTCGCGTATGCGGTTGATCGCAGACGCTAGCTCAGCAGACATAACCGCGTAACCGATGCGCAGTCCTGCCAGCGCATAGGCCTTCGAAAACGTCCGCATCGTTACCACACGGGCGCCTTGAAGGATCATCGGGATGGTCTGCGGATATGACGGGTCATCCACATATTCGTAGTACGCCTCATCCATCACCACCGTGACACGCGGCGGCAGGCCGGCGATAAACTGGGTGAGTTCATCTGTGCTGACCAGTGTCCCTGTCGGGTTGTTGGGATTAGCGATAAACACCAGCTTCGTACGGTCGTTGACGTGCGCGGCCATCGCCCTCAGGTCGTATTTCAGATCGGCCTGCATGGGTACAGTCACTGCAGTCACGTCATTGAGCTTGGCTGCGGCCACGTATTGAACAAATGTCGGTGTCGCCGTCAACACCTCATCACCCGGTTCCAGAAATGTGACACCCAGCATGTGTATGATCTCATCGGAGCCGTTGCCAAACAGCAAACACTCCTCTGGAACACCCAGATGTCTGCTAAGCTCCATGCGCAAGTTCCAACAGGAGCCATCGGGGTACATGTTGGCCTCTCGCAGCACCTGTGCACCGGCTTCCACCGCCTTGTGTGAAGGTCCATTCGGGTTTTCGTTTGATGCCAATTTGATGATATCCGTAAGTCCCAGTTCCCGCTGGACCTCAGTGATCGGTTTGCCAGGGCTGTAGGGAGCGATTTTATGAATGTGTTTACGTATGTGTTTGTGGCTCATCTGTTGGCATCCTTCCATATGAAAACGGGGGTGGCCTGCCGGCTCACCCCCGCGTGGTAGCGATCGATACAGGTCTTGCTGGGACTGCTCGATTAATGTCCAGCCATGCTGCCGATGCTGATCTCAATGTCGGCGCGCTGCTCGATCCGGTCGATTCGTCCGTCGCGGATCCAGACGATCCGGTCGGACACATCCAGCATCTTCAGGTCGTGCGTCGCGGAGATGATGGTTACGTTCTTCTCTTTATTCAGGTGACGCAGCAACTCAATGATCTCTGTTCCCGTACTCGTATCCAAGTTACCGGTCGGCTCATCCGCCAAGATGATCTGCGGATCATTGGCCAGCGAGCGGGCGCATGCGACACGCTGCTGTTGTCCGCCGGACATCTCAGTAGGTTTATGATGCAGACGGGTGCCCAATCCCACCAGCTCAAGCAGTTCGATCCCGCGGTCAATCGCCTCATCATAACCTTTGCCTGAGAATACCATCGGCAGCGTAACATTTTCCAGAGCGGTCATGTTCATCAGCAAGTTGAATGTCTGGAAGATGTACCCGATGGTGCGGCACCGCAGGAACGCCAACTCCTGCGAGTCCAACTGCGCCATGTCGACGTCGTTGATGAACACCGTTCCGCTGGTAGGCTTGTCCATACCGCCGATCGCGTTGAAGAGCGTCGACTTACCCGACCCGGACGGCCCCATGATCGATACATATTCGCCTCGCCGGATATCCAGGGTGACGCCATTCAGGGCATGGACGATCTCCTTGCCCATCACGTACTCCTTGACGACATCCTTACAGCGGACGATGAACTCCGCGCCGTTGTTGTTCTGTTCTGCCATCATTTCCCCCCGGTAATCCGGATTAGATCTCTACGCGCAACGCGGCGGCTGCTGGCATTTTTGCCGCGACGCGCGCAGGTAGAATGGTTGCCGTAATGGACAGGATGGTGCCCAACGCCAAGGCCATCAACAGCATCAATAGCGCCTGGCCCCAGTTGATCAGCACAAACACCTTGAAACCGTCACTGAACAGACGCACGATAATGATCGCCAGAAGGCCCAGCACCCATCCGATTGTCGACGCGATAACGCCGCTAAGCGCCGCTTCGATAAAGAACAGACGCACGATGAAGCTGTCATACGCGCCTAAACACTTCATGGTGCCGATCTCTTTGTAACGCTCGGTTACTGACATCAGCATGGCGTTGGTGATCCCTACGAAGCAAACGATCAAGCTCATGGCTACCAGCCAGATCATACGCACCTTTTCGCTCTGGTCGGTGGCGTGACCGCTGTTAGTTTGGATCATCATAGCGGTTAGCACAGATACCAGGAATGCAATACCGAGCACCGTACCGGCAGCCGTAATGACCGTACGCCAGAACCGGATGCGTACGTTCTGCATGCTGATGCGAAAAGCGATATGCATCGGCAGATGCAGGGATCCGACAGTCCCGTTGTGTTTAGCCATACTCAGCGATCTCCTCCCGAGCTGAAACCTATAAGCCGTCTATCTGCCAGCAACTTCAAAAACATGCTGACCGACGCCTCCACCTCTCGTCTACTCATCTTGGTGGAGGCGCACATTTTCTGCACGATGCCATCCACAGTGCGATGTCCATCGATCAGTTGCCAGACCTCACCACCGATATCATCCAGTTGTACCTGCCTGTGCGGCGGCAGCCGAAACGCTGATACCGCCCATCGGATCGACTTGCTGGTGACGTCCACCGGTACGCGCAACAGCACACCGCCCTCCGTCAGTACTTCTGCCTCCACAAGCGGATTTCGCATCGGCACAATACGCAATGCGTCCTTCCGATCCAACTGCTGCTTCGACCGCAGGAACGGCAGCCGTGACGTCAAGTAGTCCTTCAGTGACATGCCACCCTCATTAACAGCACACGAAAGCTTTCCGCATCCATTCCTGTAGACGTCAAACAATACAGCGCATTCGACTCATCGCAATGCCAGACTGCAGAGTGCACTTTCATCGCGTGCCTGGCAGCCGGGACCAACCAGACGCGCTTAATCCATTCACGGGACAGCACAGGTCTTCCGGCCAACATCAACACCTGATGTCCCCACAGTCTCTGTTCCGATGTCTGACCGCTATGATGTCTCCAGCCGGCGATCTGTTGTGCCCAGCCGGCCAGATCCCAGCGTTTCAGCATACGGTCAGCCAAGCCCCACCGCGTCATCACCAGTTTCCGGTATGTATGCCGGTATTCCAGCTGCAACTGTCCGGACATCACCTTGTGCTTCACTAAACGATAGGACTTAGGCAGGTGAAAGTCGGCGTTCAACATGGCCCATCGCGTCCACCCGTCGGTTGTATGACATCGTATGGTGCGCAGGATAGGCTGGCTGACTCCGGCCACCGGGTCATCATCGTCACCCGAAACCTGCGAAATCGTCACCTTCTTGCACTGTTCGCACTGCCGGATGATCCCGTATACCTTGCGATCAGCCGTGTACCGAAATCGCACTCCGGCAGTGTCATCATCAATACGGGCGGAGAACACCGCTTTCCGCTTCTTCGCCTGCCGTTCCACAAGGGCCAGGTAGGTATCCAGACGCTTGCGCAGGTTCTCTGTTTTGCGGGCGGAGGCCCATCGAACCTCCGCCACAAGACTGCCGGGTGAGTCTACTCTGAGGTACCCTTCCCGGGCGTCTCCGGAAAAACCGGTTAACGCCCAGTCATCGGGCACATCAAGTTCTACACCCTGCCAAGCAACACAGTTCGTCACCGCTGTGCCGTATCGCTATGCCTGGTTGGTTCAGGCGCTGTTCTGATCATCTCGGTCAGTACGAACCGGTTTGTCATCGTCCAGAACTTCGGATGTGGCCTTCTTGAACTCCCGAAGGCTTTCACCGACTGCGTGTGCCAGTTCCGGCAACCGCCGAGCTCCGAACAGGATGACCACGATGACCAAAATAGGCCATGCCTCTTGCCATCCGAAATACATGGTAGTTACCGTCTCTGTCATTGTGTTTCCTGCCTTCCTGCGTACGCCAACGGCACCTCCATTATATCAGTAGGGTAGATACGACACAGACCGTCCAATGATGGCCAACGCGATGGCCGCCATACCAATCAGTCCAGTGCCGCAGGAAAAACCGGCAAGCAACACAGGCGTCCACATCTTCCAGGTGACGGCGCCGAAACGCTTAGCGAACACCTTGTGACCCAGGATCGTGCCGATCAGCATCGGGATGGTGTTGTGCGGTAGACCACCGATACCACCGACGAAGCCGTAGTAGAACAGCAAGGGGATCTTAAATAGTGAGAATATCCCATACGTGAGTACACCGAAGCCCAGACCACCCACTATATAGTCCGTGCGTAATGCACTGAGCAGCCACGCGCCGGTGGCGCTGCCCTTCAGGTTGATCTGCTGCCACAGCGCTTGCATCTGCGCGTTCAGCGGCCAGAACTTTTGAATATATGGATACTGTGCAGATGGTATCTGACTGGTATGCCAGAAGAACGACCAGAACAGGAAGCTGGCCAGCAGAACCACCGGGAGCATGAAGAATTCTATCTTCAAAATGCTGGTGAACCGCGTTCCTGTGAGCTCCACCTCGCGGAATCGCTGCGCAGCCCATCCATGATCAGCCAGCGGCATCGGCGCGTACCAGATATCCACCTGCCCATATCCTGTTTTCAGGATACTGGCCTCCTTCAAGTATGGGAAACCGACGCCGGCTCCTGTCAGAGCGATCATACGGGCGCTGATGTAGGAGTTGATCGGTGTCCAAAACAACCCGAAGAAGATCAGAATCCACAGCGGGAAGCCGGGCACCAGAGAGTGAGCAAGCGCGATCATACAGCACGTTGCGATCAACCAGGCGCCCACCGCCAGGTAGATTGTCTTATTGCTGTCTCCGCGTCCCTTGGGGATCTCAGCAAATGCACCCTTGTTCTTCTTTTCCTTGCTTGCAGCATACAGCGTCTTGATGACCATGGCGATCCCGATGACCGCGACGGCCAGCTGCACACCGATACCGACGCTGAGCCAGAAGTTCATATTGACGGTAAGTGATGTCTGGATGGTGCCCATTCCGGGGTACCAGTCTGGCAAAAAGCCATGTCGCTGCAGCACTGGATTCAGGAATATCTGACAGGTTATGGAAGAGATCGCCTGACCGATGACAATCGGTGCAGGCAACACAAATCCCGCAAGCACCAGTCCCATGTCACCGGACAACCCCGTCAAAGCGGCCGGCAGGATGTGCTCGGTATTGGGCACCAGATCAAAGAACGGAATGGGGATCAGCATAAACGCCTTGCCGAACAACACCGATGTGAAGATCGGGATGGCGAGGTAAAAGAAACCGTAGATCAACCCGATGGCTGCGCCGGTCGAGAACACGCGCCAGCGCCAACTCTCTTCTTTGGATGCTGCCTCAGCCAATGCGGTCGCTCCGGATGCGGCAACCGGGGCCATCGGGAACGGAAGGCGCTCCACGTCGCTGGTCACACGGAACAGCGAATAACCAAGTCCCATCCACATCAAACGCCCCAGTACCTCGCCGAGTACCAGCAGAGAGATCGGGATCAGCCAGTCGGGATGTAGAAACGTCCGTTGCAGTATTGCCGGGCTGCTGGCGCTTGGAATGGCCCAATGCGGGATCATGTCAGCGATGGGCGCTGCGGGCGGAGACTGTATAAAGTACTGCCCCCAGATCAGACCGGCAAAGGGTCCTCCCGATAATCCTAAACCGCCCAGCATACCGGTCAATGCAGTAGCCACGTAAAACAGGATGTAGATCTCCTGTTTCTTCAGCGGAGCAAAACTGCGTCGGGCCACTTCAGCAAACAGCACGATGGTCACCCACTGTGCAGCCGGGCCGAGACCCTGCCCAGCGACCAGACCCAGATACAGTGCGCCTGGCAGCATGATGAAGGCTACGAAGAAGGTACCGATAGCTGTGCGTGATGTAAACCCTTCTTCGAACTTCTGTGACTGCTCAACCGATTGGCTCTCGGATTGTTTACGGGCTAATACGAGTTCGTCAACTGCCAATGGATGGTCCTCCCGATTGCCGGCGATCTATCGGTTCGCCTACCACGACTCTATTCCATCGCAGCCCGAACCACGGGGATCCGGGCTGCTGACATGTCTGTGCCTTCACTTACGCGGTCGCCCCGGCGGTCTCAGACTCCATGTACCGGCTGCGGTCCTCAGCGCTGAGGGTGCGCCAGATGAGGAACTGCTTCCGCATGGTGTTCAGGTACCGGCGGTTCACGCGCTTCCAGTTGGCGATATCGCCGCTCAGGCGGGTCAGTTCCAGCTTGAGCTCATACACATCCGCCATATCCGTAGGAATCGCCTGGATCTTCACCTTCTGACTGACACCCAAGTCAAACGGCGCAAGCCACGCGGTGCACTCGATTTGGTATTCCTTGCCCAGAGGACCGTCGCGCTCTTCCGTGGAGACCGCCTGTGTGACAAAGTCTCCGATGGAGTAGTCCTCATACGCTTTCAACCACTCCGAGAGGAACACGTTCAAGCCGGCGGCCTGCACGGCGTTCACCGAGAACGGCATGGGGATGTTCCAGACATCACCGGCTGGATCGGGAACGCGCCAAGAACGCTCTATGGCAGGCGTCGCCACCTCGGACGCTTTCCGGGCCGGATAGATGGTGGACAGAAGCACGATCGTCACCACCACGAGGGTCGAGATAACTGCAGACATGGACGAGAAGTTGAGGTACAGCCCCTCAATCTGCAGCCAGACGATCGCCTTAGCACTCAGCTGTCCCACAAAGTAACCGGCCACCGAACCGAGGATGGCGTAAACCAGCGCTTCGGCGAAGAACAGCAAGCCGATATGTGTGGGTGACAAGCCCAGAGACGAGAAGATATGGATCTCCTTGACACGCTCGAACACCGAACTGAGCATGGTCTGCAGCACGATCAGCGCCGCAATGACGATGGGGATCAAGACGAACTCGATACCGCGTCCGGCTGTCCCCGCCAGTGTCGAGAACCTCCAGGTACGTCCGCCCTGCCCTGCATAGATGTTCAGCCCTAGTCGGGGCATCAGCTTCTCCAGCACCATCCGGACCTCTTCCTCGCTGGCGAAGGAGATGCCGATGCTGCGGATCTCGCCTCCCTGGTTCATCAGCGTCTTGTACGGCACGTAGAACACCGCGTCTGGCTCCAGGTGGACATACTCCCGGAATCCTGACTCGGCGGCGCCGCCCTGACCACCCTGCCTGTTCATCTTCTGCATCAGGATGAAGTCGACCGGAGTCATGGGCTCCTGATCCAGATCCTTGATGGTCTTGAACTTGGCGCTGTCCAGAATACCGATGACCGTGTATTCCAAACCGCTGTAGGTCACCTTGGCATTTCCAACGTCTTCCGGTCGTACACGCAGGGCGTCGGCCATTCCGCTGGGCAGAATGGTCACATACCGGTCACCCTCCTCGAACCAGCGGCCGGCCAGCAGCGCACGGTCCGGTCGGGTAACCTGAGTCTCTTGCGGTGTCAACCCCACGAGTGTCTTGGCATCGTACGCCCGGTCACCCATACGGATCGTAAAGAACGACTGCTCGCCGAACGCGACGCCGAAGTACCAGGCTCGCGGCGCAACCGCGCGGTCACGGAACTCATCGCTCAATAACCGGTAGGCAGGCTCCTGAAGCGGCTCCCAAAGCGCGGTGCGCAACTGGATGCCGTTGTAGCTGGGCTTGCCGGGAGCAGGCACTTTGTTGAAGCGCAGAACTGCCACAATGGATGTGAACGACAACACGATGAATGTCAGCAAGATCAGCGTGATGCTGGTCAGCGCCGTACGCATCTTCCGTCGGCGCATATTCGAGACACCCAGTGAGAATGCCGCAAACGCCACGCTGACGCGCCCGATGTCTGCCCGATGCACCCCGCTGATCTGTCGGTTTAGCTGTTTGAGCTGCTCTTCGAACTTACCCACCACCATGAAGGTAACCAACACGGAAAGGGCGAGCATCACGAACGCCAGCAGCACGACAAACAGATTGCTGACCAGTTGGAATGCCGGGTGTATCTGGCTGAACAGGAAGAACACGGCCAAAAAGATCAGGAACGCAACCGTCAGCTGTCGGCGCAGATCGCTGTAACCGAAGAACAACCGCTCCATGAAGAATGCGAACGGCATGAGCAGCGCCATATAGAAAATCACGCCGCGCACGACATCGTTGGCGGTGGCCTGTACATCCGGATAGGCACGCGCCTCGTATCCCCATGCAGCCCGGCTGTATGTGTCGAAGTTACTGTAGTCCTTGGCCTGCAGGTATTCCTTCGCTTGGTCCAAATGGGTTTTGGCCATACTGTGCAGCTGATCGAGTCCCTCGTTGATGATGCGGAACTTGCGGAGTTTGCTCATCCGGTACTCGTTCAGGTTCCACATATCCTCGGCGACACGGAAGGCTGTATTGGTGATGACTCCACCGCGGGCGATCAGGTCGCGCTCTGTCAACTTGCTCTTCTCTGCTGCGACCACGAAGCCCAAGGCCTCAGACGCTTCACCTGACACCATGTATCCAGCGCCTTCAGGCGACTTCTCGGTCGCGTTGATCAACAGGAACCGTGTGGCTGCCGGCCCAACACCCATCATGATCTTGATGCGGGACCCGGGTTGGGCAAACACAACCGCCACGTCTTCCACATACGATGTCAGCAGATAGTCCTGCACCGTTGCCAACGCATACCCATACATCCGGGGCTGGCCGTTGGTCTCTGCATCCAAGATATCCATGGTGGTCAACGCCCGAAGCGCCTGCTGATCCACCAAGTCATACAAGGCAGTCGGCACGCATCGGAACACCACGATCCGCGAGGTCTTCTCGCCAGTTGTCAGCGGGAAATCCGTGGGATATTCAGCCGCGCCCGTTACGCCCAAATCCGGTGCGAATTCTATCTCGCCTGTCTTTTCATTCAACTTGTATGCGGCAATCGCGGTAGGCCGGTTCCAGCCGTATGCGGTAACAGGCGGGACACCGGGGAAGCGGTATTGCGCCTTGGGATCTACCTGTTGGATCAGATTGCCGCGAACGCCAATGAACGACTTGCTGGCGTGACGGACAACGGCAAGACTACCGCGCACCGGCTCTTTGGGAATAAAGCTCTTTCTTGGATCGAACCGTACCACCTGACCGCTTACGGTGGAGAAACCGCCTTGCAGCCCCATGCGCTGGAAGTTACCCGGTTCGGTAATGGGGAACCGGCTGGCGGTAAGATCCGTGATCTCATTGCTGTCATTCAGAATGTGATACAGCAGTGAGGCAATGAGTTGCGTCTGAGCGACCACGCTGGCTACGTTCACCCGCTCCGGCAGGTCAAACGGCGTGTCAAACATCGGTCGATTATCGTCAGTGGTGGCGAATGTGATGCCGTTGGCGCCCGCCAAGGTAATCAGTTCGGCATCAAACGCGAACTTGCCGGGCAGGAAGTTCCGCCATATCTTGCCGTCTACCGGGTTGACACCGTCGGCAAACATCCGCTTGCCTTCGAATCCCAAGATCGCACCGATCTTGTCGGCATTCTCCCGGCACACGCGCGCCAGATCCGAGAACCGGTTCTGCACATCCTCGCGCATCTCATAGAAATAGCCCTTATAGAACAGGCCCACCTGTTTGTTTCGGCTGCTCAGATCAAGGCCGATCCACAGGTAGATATCCATCAGATGGCTGGTGTCCGGTTTGTACCCGAATAAACCCAACAAGGAGTTGATCAGCTTTTGCCCTACATTGGGCCGCTCCAGACGGCTCATGTGGCGATCCATCCAACGGCGGATGCCTTCCAAAGAGGTGAAGTGACCGTTGGTGGCGATGAACATCACCGACCGTTTGGGGGGATTCGCTTTGTAGGCTCGGGCAATCTCCAGCATGGCGGCGATACCGCATGTGGCGTCGGCTCCAGGAGCCAGCGATGGAACCACCGACATCGAGTCAAAGTACGCTGAGATGACGATGACCTGCTTGGCCATCTTCGGATCGGTCCCCTTAATCCATCCCACGACGTTCGAACCGCTGAGGCTCTTCCATGGCATGGTGCAGGTGACGCTGGCTTTGGGCGACTGCTGCGACCGGCAAAGCGCCATCAGGGGAACCGCTTCACTCTTGCTGATGTAGAAACGCGGAACTGACACAGGCACGCCGATGAATTTGGCCTCACATTCACCGCGTACCGCCTGATCAGGTTCCACAAAGATAACAGCCTTGGCGCCCAACCGCGGTGCGTTCAACCATTGATTACCGCAGTTGAAGTCCACCATGACAATACTGCCGTCTACATCCTTACCGCTGAAGCGAGGCAGTTTCGCGTCACCCGCGTAGATCAGCGGACCCGTAATGCCCTCTGGCGGCAGTTGGCTGGTCCGTACCAGGTTGGGCCACATAGCGTGTAACTTGACGCGCTTGTTGCCAACCTGAAGGAACGAGCCTTCATCCATGGGCACCGTGACCGGGAACCGTTCGGTCTGAACGCTCTCCAAACCGATCTCTCTGAACTGAGCCTCCACCCATGCGGCAGATCGCTCTGCACCTGGATAACCGGAGATACGGGATGGCTCAGCGGACAGTTTGTCGACTGTTGAGCGAATTCGCGCAGGGTTTACGCTTTCAGCAAGCTTCCGATACGCGTCTTCCGCGGGAGTGGCTAACCCGACGCAGGGTGCTGCCAACAGCACCAAAGCCACGAGTGGGGAGAACACCCGGCAGGGATTCTTCATGCGCTATCCGCTCCTAGGTCCTCAATCTTCACTTCGGCTCATGCGGTGAGCCAAAGGCATCAACTAAGAGAATAACAAATATCCGCCGCATCTCACAGGTCAACGGCCTGCAGGTGGTCACCAGATTTCAGCAAATCCACGTGCTCACAGATTGCTTACATCCCCAACGCCGCCGCCGACTTCACCAGTGAACGGGTCCGGACATAGTCACATGGCGCGCATGTTATAATTGTGAACGTAACAGGGGGAGGTCATTGGTATGTCAGGTCACTCGAAATGGCACAACATCCGTTTGCGCAAAGGCAAGCAGGATGCCGAACGGGGCAAGCTGTTTACGCGTCTTGCGCGAGAGATCATCATCGCAGCCCGTGAAGGCGGCGGCAATCCGGATGCGAACCTGAGACTGAAAATGGCCATCGCCAAAGCACGCGAGAACTCCATGCCTCAGGACAACATCAAGCGCAGTATTATGCGCGGTACCGGCGAAATGGAAGGCGTTCAGCTCGAAGAGTTGGTGTACGAGGGATACGGTCCGGCCGGAGTTGCTGTACTGGTTGAGTGCATGACCGACAACAAGAACCGAACCGTCTCTGAGATCCGGCATGCCTTCTCAAAATGCGGCGGGAGTCTGGGAGAAAGCGGCTGCGTCGCTTGGATGTTCACGCCTCAAGGGATCATCCGCGTGCCAGCCAGCGCAGGCGATGAAGAGACGGTCATGACAGCCGCGCTGGATGCCGGCGCCGAGGACTTCTCAGCCGACGATGACGGATACGAAATCATCACCGCTCAAGGCCAGGTGCAACATGTACAGCAGGCGCTGCTTGACGCCGGCATCCCGGTGGACAGTGCGGAACCCACTATGACCCCGTCTGCAACGGTTAAAGTGGAAGGCAAGGATGCGCAAGCGGTGCTGAAGTTGATGGACATGCTGGATGAACTGGATGATGTGCAGGCGGTACACGCCAACTTCGACATTGACGAATCCGAGTTGGATTCGGTCTAGGGCGTCCAGAGACCGCAGCAGACTACCTGACTGCAGCGATGACACGTCCGTCCGTGCTGTTCGACCGTGACGGTGTCTTGAACGTCGAGTTCGGTTATGTCCACTCCCCGGATATGCTGATGTGGACGCGCGATGCTCCCGAGGCCGTTGCCTGGCTGAACCGACGACAAATCACCGTTGCGGTCATCACCAACCAGGGCGGCATAGCACATGGCTTATACACGGTGTATGACGTGCGACGTCTCCATCTGTGGATGCAGAAAGAGCTGATGCGCCAGAGCGCGCATATCGATGTATTCTACTTCTGTCCCCACCATCCTCTGGGAACGGTCGATCCATTTGTGAAGCATTGCCCATGCCGTAAACCGTCTGATGGGATGCTGCAAAGAGCGGCAGCCGACTGTCGTATTGATCGCCAGCGATGTCTGTTCATTGGTGACAAGCCGACCGACATGGCCGCCGCGCGGCAGTTCGGAATACGCGGACACCTGTTCACCGGAGGCTCTCTCTGCCAATTTCTACAGCGCGTAGTACCCGATACATGGTAAACCGTCCGTAGACGCTATCCCCGTTTCAGCACCTGAGTGAAGAAGTCGCTCAACCGGCCGCCAGCTGTCGGCTCGGACCACTGATCCAAGGCACACGCGCGGGCTGCATCCTGAAACCGGTTCGGTTCCGCACAATAACGTTCAATCAGCAGGTTCACTTCATGTGCTGAACGATCCATGTGGTCCAACTCTATGAAACATACTGCGTCGGTGTGCCTGCTCCAGTCACACCACCCAATCCCAACCGGCGTGGTGATCACCGGTAGACCACACGCCAGATACTCGCCGACCTTGGTCGGTGAAGCCACCCGGTTGACCACCGTGTCTTTCCGTAAGGCTATACCGATGTCAGCACTGCACAACCAGTATGGCATCTGTTCATAGGCGACCGCATGTATATGAACCCGCTGCCGGCTCAGGTCCATCTGGTTCATACAACGCTCAATGACGGCGCCGTCACCGGAGGTCAACACCAACAGATGAACGCAGGCGTCACAGGACATGACAACCCGGCGGTACAGGTCAAGCATTTCCTGGATGCACTGCCATGCGTAAAGACTACCGGAATAGACCAGCACCACGTCGGTATCGTTGACCTCCATATGCCTGCGTATCTCGTGGCGCGCATCCGCATTGGGTATGAACCGATCCGTGTCAACTGCAGACGCATATACACACCGTCGCTGAACGGCAGGCAACGCGTGCTTGGCTCGTACATGGTTCTCAAGCGCATGGGACGCCAGGACCAGCGCATGCGCAGACATAAGCGCTTGCGACTCCATCCGTTCGATGTAGCACACATACCGGCGGATCCGCTCAGGGGTCCACTTCTTTGGGTCCCAGGTTCCAGACGCGGCGCCAACCTCTTCTGACGCCGCTCCGTGCAGATCGACCACCAGAGCCGAATCGGCGTATCGAAGCGACCGGGCCATCGCCCATGGCTTCAACGTCTCACACACGATGACGTCCGGCCGTATTAGCGCTTTGAGCAGACATCCGGCCAAGGTGAACACGACATGGTTCACCCATCGGACTGCATAAATCTCCACCATGGGAAGAACCAAGGGTACGAAAAGGCGCTGGTGGGACGCGGGGCCGTATTGCGTTCGCCACCGCCGCCAATGGGGTATCTGACTGAGCTTAACGACAACCACCTCAACGATCGTCACCGCGCCTAGCGTCAGCAGTACCTGACGCACGCGGCGCACCCGGGTGTAGTCGCCGGCCGAAGGATCAAGAGATGCGTGCACAGGCACCACCACCGGGTAGCGTATGGAGACGATCATGGGCTGGCCGCAATCTCCAATAACTGCCGGGCGATGGTTTTTGATGAGAGCATGTCGCACGGCCGAGCCAGATGGTTGTACCTCCCGGCACGGATGTCTTTCAAAGTGATCATAATGTCCTCAGCCGTGTTGGGGCAGAACACGAACCGTTCATACCGCTCCAAATGGCGCGCCACCGGAGCCTGTGCGGTATCATAAGTCACCAGGATGTGGTGTCTGGACTCAGCCCAATGGTACACCTTGCCGGGGATTTGAGCGCCCGTACGGTTAAGAACACAGACGATGACATGGCAGGACGCGAACAACGGCTCCAAACGGCTCATCGGAAGGCGCGGATGGCAGACGATGCGTTCGCATACAGGGATCTGTACATCCCCTTCACCCGCGATGTGCAGGAAACAGTCATCCGCCTGAACCACGGCTTCCAGTAACGGAGTCACATCGCGGTTGATGCGCCTGTAGTCTCCAAAATAACCGATCTGCACGGGGCCATCGATCTCTAAAGGCGCCGGATTGGGCATCGGACCGATGGCCGGAACCGGCAACCAGGACATACGGGAAGCAGTTACCGGATAGAGACGCTGCTGCTGCTCAAGCGTAAACGGTGAAACGTACACAACCCGGTCAGCGGATGCGAGCAACCGGCGTTCGATGCCCTGCACGGCGCGCTGGGGCAGCAGCCAGGAACGCGATATGTCGTTGGCCAGCGGATCGCCCCAGTGTTGTACCCACAGACAGTCCTGCAGGGTTCCCTCTCGTCGGCAGCGGGACACCAATTGATGAGACGAGGCCGGATCGCTGGCTGTGATCACGACGTCATATGTCGCATCGCTGGCCAGAGCGCACCGAACAGATGCGAATAACGCGCGATCGATGCCTGCAGGCCGCATACGCGCGATCAGCCGCAACAGCCGGTAGAAGAGATACCTGTACAACCTGCCGACCGGACAGCGGCACGGTCCGGAGGCGAACGGCTTACGGTGGATCGGACAGCTGAACGGATAACCCGCGACCTGTCCGGCATGAATAGATCGAACCGTATGCCCCAAGTCCAACAGCCCCTGTATCAACTGCCGTGAGCGGATCGCTGATGAACTGCTGCCCATCAAGTCGACACCCGTAATGTGCAGTATCTTCACGGTGATCGAATGGATCCCCGACCGGGTTATGCCGCTTCCGCCACACGTTGCTGCTTGTTCACGATATGCGTGACCTCAGGAATCGCCAGGCATAGGCTCATTACAAGAATGGAATTCGGTTCAAACACCAAGGGTTGCACCAGCGTGGAGACGCCGAAGGCAAACAACGTGGCGACACTGCATAACGTCATACCTCGGAATTGGGCTTTACGATCCACCATGTAGATGTAGATGCCGCGCCCCAGGCTTACGAAATACAGCACCGCTACACCTGAGAGCCCCAACAAGCCGGTATAACCCAGAACCGCCCACAACATATTGTGTACGTATGTGTAGGGCATCTTGATGACACGACCATATGCGATGTTATACTGCCCCTTGTAGGAGTACGGTTTACCTACACCAATTCCCAGCAGTTTACTCTTTTCCCACTGAGGACGCATCAGGTCGATCTCCCGCACACGATCACCCAAACTCCCTCTGCGGCTCAACGGGTCCTCCGTCTTGGTCACCTCCAATCGGTCCAAGATGCTGCTGAAAAGATCCTTGGACGCGACCACAGACGTAGACTTGTAGACCGATGAGAACGCCATCAGGAACACGATGCAGATCAACAATAAAGCGATCGCCTTCGTAATCCCTTTGACACCCCCCGAAATTGACACCACTACAAAAACAATGAACGCTCCCAACCACACATGGCGGGTCATCGTAATGATCATTCCGGCGGTCAGCACCAGACACAACCCCAGCATGCGCGCAGCCACCGTGTGACTGGACGCATGAATGTACATGTAATAGCAGATACAAAAGGCCAACACCATCAACAGCAGTCCCGGAGGCATGACCCGGATCACCCCACCCTGCTCTTCCATGCTGATGATTCCAATGAAGATGTACCGGAACCAGCTCAACTGCTGGGCAAACGCGGACTGCATGACCGTCGCCAGAGCTGTAATCACGCCCAACGTCATCACGGTGTTGAGGACAACTCGCAATCCCTTGGCGTCCTTGGCGAAACCAGCGATGATGAAGTACAACAGCCAGCATTGGAATACACTGGTTACCCGCCAGACACTCGGCGGACTGATATCCAGATACTGGGTGGCGTAGACCGTCGGCACCACCCCGGCGACGATGATGTAGTACACCAGCGCGACAGATGTAATGCTGTTCAGTGCGGTACGGCGCCAGTCGAACCGGTAGCTTTGGTGGGCAAAGATCATGAGCATACCCAGCCACAACAGCATGTCAGTAGGTGACAACCCCATCCGTCGGGAACGGTACCAGACTTCCCAAGTCACAATGGACAGCATCATCGTCATGACAGTCACGGCGATCCACAGGGGATTGATAATCAGCCACGGCAGAATGATCACCGCGAACATCAGCAATAACACCAATCCTTGGTCCAAAACACTGATCTTGATGCCGAAGAGTTCGCGGCTCACCACCTCGCTGCCAATGACCAACTGAACCAGTGCTGCGGCGACCAACGCGACCAGAATGATCCGAAGCGTATTGATCAGTTGAACCGATGTATACGATTCGTAGATGAACTCCGAAACGCGATAGGTACGGATTCGCGTCCATCTCCATGCGGAGCCCCATATCGACGATAATTGAAGGACTGCCTGTTTCATCCCGTATCACCTGTGTCGCCTGGTAGGCATGGTTGTACTGCAGATGGCCTTGACTGGCGAGGCGGCAGAGCGCTGCGTCGTACAGTCGCATAGCACGCCGCACAGGCCATCATCCAAGGTATGATCACAAAATGGAAGCGCAAACCGCCAAAACTCACAGATGACACCGCCGAATAATACGCAACAATGAGTATCGCGGATGTCAGCAGCACCGCCGCGCGACCGTGCCCGAATATGATCCTGCGTTTGATGATTGAGACGGCGAACAGACCAATCACGCCTGCGTAATACGCCAGATTGACCCAAAACAGCGCCAGCCATCGGTGGCCATGCGCTCGATGGCGAGTCATCTGCTGGTAAGCACAAAGCAGATGATTGTCGCACGCCTCCATGATGGGTCGGTTAGTATGCATGTAGTTGTACAGGATGCCGTCTCCATCACCAGCATATAGCCTCAGCAGCTTCACAGGCAATAACCCCAGGTACCGCAGCGGTTCGTTTCGCAGATTTCGAACTGCTGCCCGATACAGCCGTCGGTCGAACTCCACTTCGTTCACCACCTCCTGCTTCGGCAGCGCCTCCAGGCCGTATCCTCCATCCGACATCGGATTGAACCCGATCAGCATGTTATATCCATGGTTCGTGGACACCCAGACCGGCTGTCCGAAAAGCCGCATGTTTCGTACGAACCACGGCGTCTGCACGGCCAACCAGGCACAGGCAAACGCCACACACAGGCGCGCGGCCATGGCCAGATCAATGCGCCGCCGTTCGTGCACCAGCCACGCGATCAGGATCAGGACCGGCGTCAGCACTGCCTGCGCTTTCACCAGCGTGCCATAGCTGAACGCCATACCCGCGAGCACCATCAAACTGGCGTGCGAGTAACGCAAAGCCTTGATCAGCCACACACAACCTGCGAAAACACAGCACATCTGCAGCAGCTCACTGGCCAGGAGGGAACTGTAGGCGATGTGATTCGGGTATAACGCCAGCAGATAACCCGCTGCTAGCGCTGCACGTTCGTTTCCTGACAATTCCCGGACCACCATATACAACAACAGGACACTTAGTACACTCAGCGCTACCTGCCCGACTACCGGCTCTATGTGTGCCACGATCAACGCCGTTAACCAGAACGGATAGCCCGGAGGCATAAAGGCGGTGAGCGCGCCCCCCATTCGGTAACCATTCCCATCCGCCATAGATTGAGCGAGATCCAAGTATAGCGCAAAGTCCGAGTAATACTCCGGACGGATGCTGATAACCCAGATCAACCGCAACACACCTGCCACTGTCAACAACAACGCCCTGTGCGTTCGTACTCGCAATCGGTCAAACAAATACCGGCACCTCATTGAACACCATCAGCACACCTACCCAGATTAAATCAGGCGGCTGCATGATAACCCCTTACACGCTGCTGTAAACCTGCAGCGTTGCCCGTCCAACACTCTCCCATGTATACGCCCCAAAATCGGTTCGATACAGGGCATCAGCCATTTGCTGACACCGCGGCCGATTCTGAGCCGCCTCAACCATGACCGAAGCCAGCGCTTCCGCGTCGCCGCAGGGGAACATCAGGCAGTTCTGTCCGTCTTGCAACGTCTCCCGGAACACCGGTATGTCGGACAGGATCATTGGTTTACAGTACTGAAGCCCCATCATCAACGCGCCGCTGCTGCTGCTGCTCAAATAGGGGTACAGCAGCACATCGGCTTGCTGGTACTCCTGTTCCAGTTCCAAGTCACTGAGGAACCGGCTGCAGTACTCCAGTCGGCTGTATCGTCGTTCAGCCATCACGTTCCGGATGTGAGCATGCATCCTCGGCTTTACCGGTCCTACGATACGCAACCGGGCTGACGGATGCGTACGTTCGACTTCTGTCCAGGCATCCAGTAATGTATCAACACCCTTATACGCCTTGATGGCTCCCTGCAGTAAAAACAACGGAGCCCATGGTTTATCGACAGCGGTTGACGGAACCCGCATCGTGCCGAACTGCCCATGCTTGATGGGATGAATAGGCGTTTGAAGTCCCATTTCGCCAACAAGCTGATCACGCAGATGCGCGCAATGAACAAATAACCCATGGAACACGCTGTAAAGATCCCTGTACGCCTGCCAGTACCGGGTACCGGTATCGTGCGGCAGATAGTTGTGAACGGTATACAGCACTTTCGTCCTGTTGGCCGCTCGCGCCATGAACGCCCGCTCCCATCCGCCCGTGTGGACCAACGGAAGCCACTGCACGTGGATCAGATCATATTGCCGCGCATGTCTGACCATGCTATTGAGGTTGCGGATGTAGTACCCCACCCGACGCGCATTCCGGATCGCCTTGGGCAACCTGGATATACCGTCTCGAGGGTCACGGAACCATACGGGACAGGCCGAACTGCCCCGATTGTCATACCGGTACGACTCAGTGGCATACTCGATGGTTGTCAAACCGGCCTGACGCAACCCATCAAGGAGACATCTGCAGTAATACGGCACCCAAGACATCATGTCAGCCATCAACACTCTCATCTCACGCAACCAGCACTGCATAAGGTATCGTCGGGCGTTTACGTAGCATTCGGCACAACTTCCTGCAACGCCTTGATGAATTCCGTGGCGAACTCCTGCAGCCTCTTGGTACCCTCTTCCAGCGTGTCCGCTGCAGTGACGAACCGGATCAAGTACCCTTGGGTGTTGCCCTTACCCAGCAGTTGGTGGGTAAACTGCGACCATCTCACTTCAGTGGTTGTCGTACAGGTGCGGTCCGGCATCCGGAACCAGTACAGCATGACGCCCTGATCGCTGCCGTCGTCGTGTCGAAACGCCAGGATACGCGCATTCACCGGTGATGCCGCGCCGCCGACATCCAGCTTGATCGCCTTATCCACCGTAATCGTGAATCCCTGGGTGGGAAAACAGACATGCGGATTGTGAAACGTGGAGGATGTCGAACCGGCCATGAATAAAACGTCGACGAAATCTCCGTCCTTCATGTAATGCCGCGACACCACAGACAGGGTGTCTCCGCTACGGTCTGGATCGAGTTCTTTCAACACCGGTTCCGCCACCGGGACATCGATACTGCTCCATCCACCCAACTGCTGCGGAATCGTGTCGGGATGGAAGCCGCTTTGCCGGATCCCGTGCATCGGAGGCGCCACCAGACAGAAGACTGCCAGGAGAGCGCAGCAGACAGCCAGAATGACGGCGTGTTTGATAGCGGCGGACATCATGACTCCCTCCTGTTCCAGCCAAGCAGTGAGGCCAGGCCAAACAACACCAGCAGCGGCAGCACGATGACCACGTATCCGCCCCAGTCGTGCACGCGCTCTCCCCAGGCATCGCCCCAGACAGTACCCGCGACACCCACTGCGGCGATGCGGATAGCATTCACCAACAGACCCAACGGAACAGCCATGACCACGAGAAGGGTCTGGGCCCAGAGTGCTATCCCTGTGTAATACGCGAAAAAGCAGGAAAACGTGCCCAGCGAGATAATCGTTCGGAAGCCGCTGCACGCAGATCCCACCAGCAGGTCATAGCCGCCGGGGATGTGGATCTCCACACCGTTCCGATAGGTTTCATACTGCAGCACTTTCAAAATCTGGTCAGCCAGATTGGCCGACATGGCCTGTATCGGTCGCGAGACGTCATCTATTATGGCCGCGGGGAGCGGCATCATAAACCCAAGGAAGGCGATCGGAAACCAGATGGCGCGGGCCCATTGCCATCCGAGCACAAAAGCGACCGCACCGTAGATCAGGAGAAACAGAGAGGGTATGACCCATCCTGTGGAATAGGACAGATGCGCCAGCATACCGGCGATCAGCCCGGGCACAAGCAGCCAGAGTCCGGAACGAGCCGGCTTGACAGGCAGGGCCTTCAAATGGTCTCTGCGCATATACACCATGTATGCCGTCAGGAACGGCACCAGCGGGCCATGCGAGTAATACCCTAACTCGTTGGTGTACTGATAGACCCACTTCTTAAAGATAGGGCCGAACGCGACCCCGATAGCCGCAGCTGAGATGACACCCAGAATGATCAGCCCAAGGTACGGGCGGAGCGCCGTGACGACTCTATTCACGAATCCCCTCCTTCTCCATATGCCGGCTCAATACGGTATGCCCGGATATACGCAGTCGTGCCAGGGTCCAAAACGCCTCAATCCCGTCTTTCCAACCGATCTTCTTGAACTCTTTGCGGGTCCGGGGAGTATACCGCTGCAGCGGAATCTCATGAATCGATATGCCCATCAACAGCAATAACGAAGTCACCTCCGGGCAAAACTCAAAGCGCTGACAGCGGAGCGGCAACCTCTTCAACAGATCGGTTCGAAACGCCTTATAGCACGTGGCTTCGTCCCGCATGTTGACGCCGTATAACAGACGCACCGTCAGCGACAACCAACGGTTGGCCAGCCGGTTAGGCCACGCCATACCGGCCGGAATCCCGTTGGCAAACCGATTACCGTAGACAACGTCATGAACTCCCTCAAGCACCGGGGTGACAACCGCAGGGATCTCGTCGGGATCATACTCCAAGTCGGCATCTTGGATAATCACGACCTGACCTTCGGCTTGTGCGATCCCCGACCGTATGGCCGCCCCCTTGCCCCGATTACCGTCATGAGTGACCAGTGTAATATCTGTCTCACCCGCCAGTATCTCGGCCGTACCGTCGGTTGATCCGTCGTCCACTACGATGATCTGTTTGGGAAATGGCGCTGCGCGCAACCGGCGCAGCAGCTCACGGATCGTGCCTGCTTCGTTGTAGACCGGCACGATGACAGATACGGGCGGTAAAGAGTCCTGCATCATCGCGATTGTATCACAGATACGCTTCTTGGGGCTGTCAGACGCATGTTGGCATACTATAATGGCGAAAGCGCATCGCCGTTACACAGGGAGATTCACCATGTCTGACCATATAGAAGACCTCAACGATCAGAACCGCGCGCGTCGAGAGAAACTTGAAGCGATGCGGGCGGACGGATACGATCCGTTCTCGGTTGAACGCTACGACCGAACGCATCGGTGCCAGGAGATTCTGTCGCACTTCGACGAACTGGAGGGATCCACTGTACGGGTCGCTGGCAGGGTCGTGTCCTTACGTCTGATGGGCAAAGCGGCTTTTGCTCACATAGATGACGGAACCACCCGTTTGCAGATCTATCTGCGTAAAGATGATCTGGGTGAAGAGGCCTACCAGCGCGTGAAGTCGCTGGATGTGTCTGACTTCATCGGTGTTGAGGGAGACGCGTTCCGCACTAAGACCGGCGAAGAGTCGGTGCATGCCCGTAGTTTTTCTCTGTTGGCTAAAGCCCTGCGGGGTGTACCGTATGGCAAGAGCAAAGACGGCCACACGTGGTTTGCCCTGAATGATGTGGAAACGCGTTACCGCCATCGGTATCTGGATCTGCTGGTCAACCCTGATGCGCGCCGGATCCTGCTCGATCGGTGTCGAGTGATCAGTGAGACACGCCGGTACCTGGAAGCCCAAGGGTTCTTGGAGGTCGAGACGCCGGTATTGCAAAGCGTCGCAGGAGGTGCTGCGGCCCGGCCGTTCACCACACACCATAATGCTCTGGACGTTGACTTCCATTTGCGCATATCACTGGAGCTGTACCTCAAGCGACTGATCGTGGGCAACATCGAGAAAGTGTTCGAAATCGGCAAGGTCTTCCGGAACGAAGGCATGGATCGACGTCACAGTCCCGAGTATACGCTGATGGAACTGTATCAGGCGTACGCCGACCTGGACGACATTATGGCGCTGACCGAGAATCTGGTAGCGCATGTCTGCACGGCTGTAAACGGTGCGCCTGTCGCACACTATGAGGGTCACACCATCGACTTCACACCGCCGTGGCCACGGCGGACTATGCTCGGGTTGATCGAACAGTACGCTGGTGTGCAGCCGGAAGAGTTCGAAACACTGCAGAGCGCCAGAGACGCCCTACAACGGTGCGGACTGCCAGTCGAAGGAGAAGACACCATCGGCGGCATCATCGAGAAGCTGCTCGAGCGGTTCGTCCAGCCTGAGTTGATAAGCCCAACGTTCGTCATTGACCATCCGTTGGAAACATCACCGCTGGCGAAGAAAAAGTCCGACAACCCGGCATTCACCCGTCGTTTCGAGGCCTATGTCTGCCGGCAGGAACTGGCCAACGCATTTTCGGAGTTGAACGATCCGATAGATCAACGGGAGCGTTTCATGGAACAGGCCCGTAAGCGAGCCGCCGGAGACGAAGAGGCCCATCCGTTGGATGAAGACTTCCTGTTGGCGCTTGAATACGGTATGCCGCCCACTGGCGGACTCGGCATCGGCATGGACCGCCTGGCGATCATCATCACCGGCGCCCATTCGATACAGGATGTGATCCTGTTCCCTGCCATGCGTCCGCTCTGACAAAAACTCAATCGAACAGCAAGCGCTGATATGCCGCCAGCATCGACTGGCGGCTGAAGCGCGTCTCAACATGTGCCCGTGCTGCACTGCCGAGGCGGACACGCAGTACCGGATCAGAAGCCAGACGGGTCAATGCCGCACTCATGGCCTGCCAGTCACCAGGCGCACACAGCAGACCGGTCCTCTCGTGCAAAACGATCTCATGCGTCGACCCGACGTCGGTGGCCACTGCGGGGATACCGGATGCAGCAGACTCCAGCAACGACATGGAGAGTATCTCTGCGTCACTGCTGCAGACCGCGATGTCCACGCTCCTCCAGACATCCTGGGTCTGCTCCATCATGCCGACGAACCGCACACGGTGTGCGATACCCAGCGCTGCGGCGCATGACTCCAACCGTTCCCGCTCCGGCCCATCACCCGCAATCACCAGGTACAGCTGTTCCGGGCATGCGCGAAGCGCTTCCAGCGCCATCCGAACATTTCGGTCCGGCCGCAACCGGGCAACCAGCGCTGCAACTGTCGCCCCTTCAGGGATCTGCCAGCCGCTGCGCAGCACTCCCTCTCCCGGATGATAGACATCCGTGTCCACTCCGTTGGGTATGACGGTTACCAAATTAGGTGTAAACCCCAGTGTATGCACTATGTGTTCCCGGTGCGCGTCTGTCAGCGCGGCGATCCGGTCGACGGTGTGACGCGCCCACGACCGCGCGATGCGCCACTGAAGCTCTTTGCCGGGTTTGGCGAAGCAATGCACAGACAGCACCAGCCGATCCGTCCAGCGTAGACTGCGCGCCAGCGACCCGTACAGTACCGACATGGGCGAGTCCACCACCACGGTACATCGGGGGCGGATCTGCAGCATAGCTGAGCGGAACCGGACCGGCAGCGTCAGATCGGCGCGTCCGCGCGCATGTATCGGGTATAGAGCGATACCCTCGGCGGCCATTTGACGACCAATCTGTTCGGCCTCATACAGCGCCATCGCACCGACATGGCAGCCTGACCGGTGCAGACCGGAAGCCACCGATTGGATGACCCGTTCAGCGCCGGCTACAGCGAATCGCGTATGTAAAAACAAGACATCCGTGTGTTTGCTGTCAGACACGGCGCACGTATACTCCTTTGGTTCGATGGGGCTCTACAGCCGTTGTCACCATACACGGTACCATGTAGCCGTGCCACTTCCTGAATACGCAAACAGTCCAGCCCTGCCTGGCCTTACACAACCACAGCTGCTGGAGGCTCTGAAGCCTCTCTCTCTGCCACGCTGGCGGATCGGCCAGATCGCCACATGGGTGTACCAGCGCGGTGCGCAGTCATATGCCGTGATGACCGATCTTCCGGCTTCTCTGCGTGACGCATTGCCAGAACATCTGACCTGGGTACGTCCCGACGTCAGAGCCCGCGTCGATGCAACCGATGGGTCCCATCGCCTGGTGCTTGCTTATGAAGATCGACGCGAAGTGGAGTGTGTGGTCCTGCCATATGCACGCCGCACCGCGATCTGTGTCTCGACACAGGTCGGCTGTCATGCCCGGTGTCGGTTCTGCGCCACCGGTCAGATGGGTTTTACCCGGAATCTGTCTGCAGCTGAGATCGTTGCACAAGTCCTCACGGCCCAGCACGAAACGCAGGTGTCTGCCACACACATCGTGTTCATGGGTATGGGGGAACCGCTATGGAACACGGACGCTGTGCTGCATGCCATTGAGGTGCTGAACCATGAGATCGGGATTTCACAACGTCGCATAACGGTCTCCACGATCGGTGTCGTGCCGGAGATCCATCGCTTGATCGCACTCCGTCCGGCGTTCACCCTCGCGCTGTCGCTGCATGCGCCTGATGACGCTCTCAGGCGCCGTCTCATGCCAGCCACGCGCCACTGGACAGTCGCGGAGACATTGCAGTGTCTTTCCGATTACACGCTGGCCACCGGGCGCAAATGCACCATCGAATATGTACTCATTGACACAGTCAACGACTCCGCGGATCACGCGCGACAGCTCGCGGCACTGGTGCGCCCATTGACCGCGAACGTGAACCTGATCCCGGTCAATCCAGCGCCCGGGTCCCCGTACACCCGTCCGCCGCAGGATACCATTCGGCGGTTCGGCCGCATATTGGCAGAGGCCGGGGGTCCGGTCGTCGTGGGCAGATCCAGGGGAACGGACATCAATGCAGCATGCGGTCAACTGCAGCGCAACCACAAGATCAACGAGCATCACAAGTAGAATATAGACGTTGAACCGGCGCTATCTGAACCAAGGAGATCGTTCATGCGTGTCTACGTTCCTCTGCTGGCCGTCTGCTGCATGCTCACCAGTCATGCACTGGCTCAGCGCGAACCAGCTGTCACCCTCACCCATCGCCTGCCAAAGGGCTTGAAATCCACATACAGTCTGGTGCTGACGGTCAAACAGGCGGCCGACGGCCGAGCACTGAACGTGGAATGCCACCAGGATTACTGGCAACAGGTAACCGCGGTCTCATCATCCGGCGATGTGACACGCGTCAGTAACATAACGGCCACCCGGCTGCGTGTCAACGGCGCCGAGGTCCCCGAAGGTGAACGGGAGACCATGCCGCGCTGCACCTGGACCATTCGGCCTACAGGAGCGCTCGCGGAAGTCCAGTTCACCGGCGTGGATGTGAACGCCGCGTTGCGCAGCGCTCTGGTCCGACGGATGATCAGTCTTCAGCCGATACTGCCGGACAAACCGGTGAAGCGGAATGACCGATGGACGCATGTGTTTCCGGGGAACGAAGCGTCGGGACAGGTGTCAGCCAGAGCCCAGTGCCGATTCATTGGGTTGGAAAAGCACAAAAACATCGATGTGGCGCGTATATCGGTCAGTTATCAGGAAACATCAGGGCGGAAGCCGTACCGATGCTCCGGCTTCTTCCTGATTGATCCGGTTACGGGTGATGTGACATATGCCGACATGGTGGTAACCGACCTGCCTCCCCCCAGTTCGAAGACACCCGATCGGCTGATGAGCGGCAAACTGGTCTTGGACCGACTTGCTGCCGAAGTGGCCCCTGTGGAGGTATCCGCGTCACCAGCAAAACCGGCCAAAAGCATCAGCGAGCTCACGAATGGCTTCGAAAAGCAGACCGGACTGTTCACGTTGTACCGCAAGGTGGAAGCCGCCAAAGACACCCTCTACCTGGAACTGCCCGAAACGGCCCTGGGAAAACCGATGATGCTGCAGTGCACGGTGAACAGCGGGGCCGGTGCGGGCGGTCTGGTGGCGGGGTCGCCTGTGGATGACATCCTGTTCCGTCTTGAGAAGCTTGATGACGAACGCCTGGTGATCGTTCGCCCCAACTGGAAGTTCCGTGCCGATCCTGACTCACCCGTAGCGCGCGCTGTACAGCGGTCTGTTTCGGATGCATGGCTGGATGTCTTGAAAATTGAGGCACGGAACGCCGAAACCCAGACGTTGCTGGTACCCATTGCGGACCTGTTCCGGTCTGACCTCTCGCAGATAACCGAAAAGGCGCGAGCCATGGGTATCGGCACATGGAGCATTGACAAAGACAAGACCGCTATTACTTCAGTTCGCAGCTTCCCTGCAAACATCGTGTTGGCGACGCGGTACGTGTTGAACAGACAAGGACAACCGGGGCAAGGAAGCGGCATACCGCCTGTATATGCGACCACATGGACGCCATTGCTGGACCAGCGTTCCATCGCGACAACCGTCACATGGAACCTGTACCAGTTGCCGGAGAACGACTACATACCACGGTTGTACGACGGGCGCGTTGGTTATTTCCGAGCGGACCATATGGACTACAGCGTGCCCAAAGACGACCAGGTTAAGCGGTACATCTGGCGGTGGCATGTTCAGAAGAGTGAGCCAGAGGCGGCCGTTTCGGACGTGAAACAGCCGATTGTGTTCTGGCTGGACAACGCCATACCAGCGGAGTACCGTGACGTTATCCGCGAAGGGCTGCTCTGGTGGAATCAGGCGTTTGAGCGGATCGGTATCCGAAACGTGATCCGCGTAGAGCAGATGCCTGATGACGCTGATTGGGACTTCGCCGACATGCGTTACAACATGGTACGCTGGGTCGTTTCCCCGTCCTCTGGATATGCGGTCGCCCAAGCCCGTGTGAACCCCATGACCGGCCAGGTGCTGAACGCAGCCATCACCATTGACGCCAACATGGTGCGCTTCACGCGCGGCGAGTTCGAACGGTTCATCGATCCGTTCCGAGCACCCGGTGAAGACCAACACGTCGAATCAACCCATCAGGACACATGCACCCTCTGTCATTTGGGAGCTGAAAGCCAACGGCAGGCTTGGTTTGGATGGGTCGCGATGCAGGCGACTGATACAGGTGACATGAACAAACGTACAGAGCAGTTCATACGGGAGTATCTGCGTTCAATCGTTGCGCATGAAATGGGGCACATTTTGGGATTGCGCCACAACTTCGTGGCCAGTACATCAATGCCCATGGACTCACTCAGTGATGCGGCGGCCGTCGCCCGCCACGGTATCACCGCGTCGGTGATGGACTACACACCATACAATCTGGGCGCCTTGCACCACCCGGACACTGACTTCTGGGCCACAAAGCTGGGTGATTACGATCTGCACGCCATTGAGTATGGATACAGACCATCAGGGGCCACTGCACCGGAAACGGAAGCGCCGCTGCTGGAAGCGATCGCAAGCCGTTGCACCCGGCCCGGGCTGCAATGGCTGGGTGATGAGTACGCCGACGGGCCTGACCCTTATATCACTCGATTTGACCTGGCGCAGGAGCCGCTGGACTACTGGCAACGCATGCTGCAGGAAAGCCGTCAGATCTTGCAAAAGCTGCCGGCCAAGAGCGTGAAGCCCGGCGAGAGTTATTACCAGTTCACCCGACGGTTCTGGGGAGTGATTGGGATGATGAACCGGGCGTTGCAGGAAGCAACCCGTTATGTGGGCGGCGTACGGCTGCACAACAACCACAAAGGGGACGCCGACGAAAAGGTACCGCTGCAGGCAGTCTCTCCGCAACTGCAGCGGCGCGCGTTGCGGCTGATCATGGACACCGCGTTAACCGACGCGTTTCCATGGGCGCCGAAAGCGATGTACGGCATGCTGGCGCCTAATCCCATGGCAGGGCTGGCGGATACCACGCAACGATGGGATCAACCGGTACGTGACCGGATTGCAGCCATTCCGATCGGCCTGATCGACCGCTTGCTCGCACCCGACACGCTCTCGGCAGTCGCGAACAACAGTTTCCGCAGCGCGGCGCCGGATTCGTTGAGCATGGCAGAGTTGATGGATCACCTGCACCGGGCGGTGCTTCGCCAGATGAACACCCGTGCGTATGCAGATACACGAATTCTGCTTCAACGCGCCTGGGTAGCGCGCATGGTACAACTGGCGCTTCGACAGGCGCCTGGATCCCCGGAGGATGCCTGCATGCTGGCCCGCCATCATTTACGTCTGGCGCAGCAGCAGATCCGGGCCGCCTCCAGGCTGCCGCATGATGCGGCGACCACCGCCCATCT
>CAZHSN010000003.1:0-45609 GCA_964535125.1 uncultured bacterium | reverse complement strand
TGGTGAATCAGCGATGGCGGGTGGAGATCGACCCTGCGACGGGGGGGATCGCCCATCTGATCGACCGTCGAACCGGAGACGATTGGGTTCCGGATGGACAGGTGATCGGGGCGTTGTCGCTGCATCGCGAGACGCCGCACATAATGACCGCTTGGTGCCACCAACCGGGGTGTCCTGGAGCGCTGCTGGCAGATGGCGCCCCAATTGACGAGACAGATCCACGGGACGCGCGCAGCGGCGACTCACTGGGGATGGTGACGTCGATGCGAAGCGCTCAGCGTGGACCGATTCGTGCCGCATTCCGCACCTTGCATCGCATTGGCCGGTCCAGAGTCCGTTTGGAAGTCGCACTGAACGCAGGCAGTGATCTGGTCGAAATCCATGTATCCATGGAGTGGCGGGAGATGGGCTCGCCGGACACCGATGTGCCTGTGTTGAGCATGGCGCTTCCGTTTGCCGTGGAGCACCCGGCGTTTTTGACGGAGATTCCGTTTGGCGTGCAGGAGCGCCCTGTGGATGGCTCCGAAGTCCCTGCATTGCGATGGGTGGATGTGGCTAATGAGACCCGGGGCGTTACGCTGGTGAACGACAGCCGGTACGGCTATCGGGTGGAGCGCAATGTGCTGCATGCCACAGTGCTGCGGTGCAGCTATGATCCTGATCCCGCTCCAGAAGTGGGCGAACACTTGGTGCGGTTCGGCATCGTCCCACATCTGGGTGCGTGTTCCCCGGCGGCCGCCGCGCAGTTAGCGCAATGCTGGGCACAGCCCCTCATACCGGTAGGCGCCGACGTGCATGAGGGATGCCTGCCTGCCTCTGGTTCGTTCCTGGAAGTGGCGGGCGGCACCGTGGCCGTGTCAGCCATCAAGCGGGCGGAGGATAGTGACGCCATGATCTTGCGGCTATGGGAAACCAGCGGCCAACCAGCCGAGGCGGTGATCACGCTGTCATGTCTGCCTGATGGCGACTACACGTACCGTCTGGTGGATCTGTTGGAGCGTCCTGTGGATGACACCGTGCATGTCCTGCAGGGGGCAACGTTGCGTCTGCCTGTGGCGGCGCATGCCATCGTCAGTGTGGCCATCGAGCGGAGCCGCTGAA
This sequence comes from uncultured bacterium, assembly GCA_964535125.1. GTDB lineage: Bacteria > Armatimonadota > HRBIN16 > HRBIN16 > HRBIN16 > CAZHSN01. The sequence goes on along the minus strand of CAZHSN010000003.1, from coordinate 44,508 downwards.
CATAAGAAAGGCCACTCCCTGGCGTGTTGCCGTCATGTGAGCGGCTGCACCGCAGGGAGTGGCCCATTCGAGACGAGCGTGTGTCCTTGATTGAAGGGGCGAGCGCGGTGGGACGCCGTGTGACGGCCTATTGCAGCAGGTAGTTTCTCAGCCCCTTGCTTTTGGCCGCATCCTTGAGTTTCCGCATCGCTTGGGCTTCAATCTGCCGCACGCGTTCGCGAGAGATTTTCAGCGCTTCGCCGATCTCCTGCAGCACCTGTTCGTCCTGATCGCCATATCCCAGTCTGCGAACAATGACCTGTCGCTCGCGATCGGTCAGTACGTTGTTCAGCAGGTCGTCCAACACCCGCCGGCGTTCGAAATCGAGCACCATGTCCTCCGGGTCGCGCACATTGTGGTCATGGATAAGCGAACCCAATGAGGTATCTTCCTCTTCACCGACCAGCATGTCCAGCGAGAGTGGCTCCTGTCCGGCCTGCTGCAGCTGCATGATCTTCTTCGGGGTGACCTCCATGGCTTTGGCCAACTGCTCCATGGTGGGTTCATCGCCGAACTCCCGGCGGAGCCGTTCGCGTTCTCTCTCCAGTCTACGCAGCAGCTCGGCCACGTGGGCCGGTACCCGCACGGTCTTCGCCTTGTTGTCGATGGCACGGCCGATCGCCTGACGGATCCAGTGCGTCGCATACGTGCTGAAACGATACCCTTTGCCCGGATCGTAGCGTTCTACGGCGTTCATCAGGCCGATAGCGCCTTCCTGAACCAGATCCTCGAACGGCACCAGCGTATTGCGGTAGTGCTTGGCGATGTTCATCACCAGTCGCATGTTCGCCTCGACCAGTTTCTGCTTCGCCTCATTCTCGCCCGCGCGCGCCCGAGTGGCCAGCGATATCTCCTGCTCGGGAGTCAACAGCCCGGTCTTGGTCAGCCGGTTGAGCAGCGAGGGGGCTTCACTGGATGAGCCGCGCCGCGGCCCGCTGGATAGATTGGCAGCAGACACGACCCGCTTGGGCCGAGCCTTGGATTCGCCACGTTTCTTCGGATTGGTTGTCATATATGTGCTGTTCCCTGAGACCTGATATCGGCGGTGTTAATTGCATTCATTAGCGCAAATATACCGGTACCGGTCACCCTCTTCATTGATCTCGATGGTCGCGATAGCTCCGCAGCGCGGACAGGTGATATCATCCAGACAGAGCAGTATGTAGGTGCTTCGATAGTCGGAATTGATATAGATATCATGCAGGATCCAGCCCTGCTCCAACAGGTCATTGACGATCTGTTTCCGCACCTCGGCCACGCGACGCACCTGGTGCATGTTGATATCTGAATACGTTTCGTTTGGTTCCATCTTGGACAAGTTTACCCTACCCTGCAGGTGATACAGACGCAAAAAAAGGGCCGGCAAAGCCGGCTTCTTGGTTGATTTTGGGCGGAGTGATCAGCGGCTAAGCCGTCTCGCCCCCACGTAGGTCCGCTGGTAATAGCCGGTGTCCAGCCGTTCATACCGTACGCTGCCTCCAGGCCGATTGGCGTGGATGAAACGCCCGTTGCCTTCGTAAATACCGACGTGGGAGATACCGCGTCCGTTACAGGCAAAGAACACCAGATCACCCTTCTTTAGTTCTGACTTGGAGACCGGAACGCCTTTGGAAAACTGGGCGCGTGCGGAATGCGGCAGACTGACGCCTTCGGCGGACTTCATCACGTACCGCGTAAAGCCCGAGCAATCAAATCCATTGGGCGATGAGCCGCCGGAGCGGTACCTGGTGCCCAAATGACGGCTGGCGATCTGCATAACCCGCCCGTCAGGGCTGGTGCGCGTGTAGGCTGAGCGGTTTACTGACGCGGTTTGCTGAGGTTTGGCCGTCTGCTTTGGGGCGTTACGCGATGCGGCCGGTTTGACTGGTGCGGAGGCTGTACGCACAGAGGATGACGGCTGGCGTTTCACCTGCTGCACGGGAGCCACAACCGGTGCAGGCGCCGGTCCGGTAACGGAAATGTACTCACGGCTGACCCAGCCCATCTTGCCGGACGGCAGCTTCACCTGCGCCCATCCGCTCTTAACGGCGGTGACCAGCATGTACTGGCCTTTATCGACCGCGGTAAGCATACGGGCCGTACGGGACGGCGCGACACGAACCGACAATCGGTCTACTTTCGCAAATCCTTTGTTCCGCATCGAAATCGGCGCGGCTACGGCGCCGGTCGGCGGAATGTTCAGCGTCTGACCAATCTGCAGCCGGTCCGGACGGCTTAATCTGTTATGGTCGGCCAAGGCTTTGGGAGTTACCCGGTAGTGGGCGGCGATGGTGTCGATAGTCTGTCCGGGTTTCACCCGGTGGACGGTTGCGTGAGAGCTGTGCGAGGCCAGTAAGAGCCCTAAGAGGGATATGGCTAGCTTGCTGGTAAAACGCATGCTGTCAGGCTACCTCCTGGGATGCTGAACGGTATAGTTGGAACTTGGATCCGGGGACACTGCGTCCCTTTGACAGTATAACGGCAATGACGCCGACTTTTCAGTAAGGTTCACCACAGAAACGCCAGGCACCTGCCGCTTTTTGGGCAATCTGTTCAGTTTTCAGGAACGTATGTGTCCAGCAACACTTGGATCTGCTCTGCGCATGCCCGTGCGGCGGTCTGATCTTCCATGCCGATATAGGCGCATCTGGCCGAGTTATAGGCGTTAATCGCCGGTATCACCGCACCCAGCAGTTCCAACGCCTCCGCGTGGATCCGGTAGGCATGTGCAATCACCGACGCCTCGTCCTGTGACTCGATCTCTGCGATCACTTGGGCGCTGAGCCTGCAGGACAGATCCGCCTCAGACTGTTGCAGGTAGACCTCTGCCCGTCCCAGGCGCGCATACACGGCGCCGACGCAAGGCTCAAAAGATGTGTTGAACAGCTGTTCGGCCTGTTCAAAGTGAAAGCGCGCTTCGTCCAAGTGACCCAGCAGCAGCGATGACCTGCCGATCTGCAGATGACATCCCGCACGGGCCTCTTGCGTGTTAACTTCCGACTCCAGGTTGCGAAGAGCCTGCCGCCACTGTGCAATCGCTGCGTCAAACCGTCCGCTGACGAAGGCAGTGCGAGCTGCTTCAAAGTGACGGAGAATGACGGCGCTGACAGGTTGTGTGTGTGGTTGGCTCATGGATACGCCCCCGGTTCTTGGGCTATCTATAGTGTATCATGCGGCCTCGGTAACTGAAGGTTCACGCACCCGCCAAAGAGCGGCCAGTCCCAGCGCCGCCCAAAGCCCCAGCGAACTCAACGCCCAACGCCATCCTGCCCCCGCGGCTACAGCCCTGTTGATGCCGTCTGCGACGGGTCCCATCAATAATGGTGCAAGCACTTGTGGTACCGTGAAGGCCAACCCCCAGACCGCCATGACAGTCGCCGCCATGTGGCGGGGTGTCAACGAACAGGCCAGCGCCCAGTCCACCGCGCTGAACACACCCCATGCGGCGCCGAACAGGCAGGCTGCGATGAACAACTGCGGCAGTGTCTGCAGCAACAGAAATCCCCCGGACGCCAGCACCAGCAGACCGCCGGACACACAAAGCAGCCGTCTGCGCGGATAGCGGTCTGCCATGCGTCCTGCGGCGCCGTTGACAGCCACTGCGCAGAGGATGGCGGTCTCGAACAGTGCCAGCGTGGTGATTGGCGTGTGTGCGCCGATCCGCAGCGTCTGTTCCACGTAGAAATACAGAAATGTCAACACGGTATAAAAGCCGACGTTAAAAAACGCACGTGACAGGACCAGCCAACCGAATGAACCGCGCAGTACATGCGTCAGCGCGGGACGATCGTGTGAGACGGGAGACGGCAACGGCGAGCGTCTGTACGCCTGTTCCTGTCGTATACTGACCGATGCATTGACCATCAGGATACACGCCGTGAAGACGGCCAGCGCTAATTCCGCGCCGATGCGCCAATCCGGCGATCGGATGGCCATCTGCATCGCCAGCCCGGCCATGAGAACCCCCAGCGCCTGCCCCAGCATCATCAGCAGGCCTCCCGCTGCGCTCACCCTGCCATGGTGCGACGCCGGTGTGAGATCTGGAGCCAGCGCGTCCAGAGGACCGCTGGAGATGTTTAGCGCCGCCTGGAGCGCCAGAAAGGCGGCTGCCAGTGACCATTGACCCCGCGACAAGGCAAACCAGACCAGGCAGGGCATGGCCAGGACTGCGGTCACGGCCAGGAAGGGGGCCCGTCCCCAGCGCGGGCGCACTCGGTCGGACAGAGGCCCGATCACAAACGGCATCACCGACGCAACCAGCGCGCCCATGGCGCTGATCAGGCCGAGGTAGGACCCCGTCTGTTCTGGCGCCGCTTCGGCAGCCCGAAACTGCAGCCAGATGCCTAATAACGATGCCCAAGTCAGACTCAGGCCGAAGCGCGCAGCGTTCAGTTTCCGGAAAGCGTGCGGGGTGAGTAACTCACTCATGCGCAGTGCGTTGTGCAGAACTCTGCTGTGCAGTACGCACGGGTTGCCCCGTGGCGCGGGCTACGCGCCCACGCAACCAGCCGACCGATACATTGCGGCCGGGGCAATGGGTGGGCACCACATCGCGGTGTCCGATGATGTTGTTCACGTCCATATGGTACTTGGTGACCAACTTGGTTGAAAGCGCCACCAGTGAGTCAAGCTGCGCCTGTGTGGGATGCGTGGGACTCTGGGTGCCGTAAAACTTAGCGCCCGGTTGGAATGTGCCGATCAGGCAGATACCCAAGTACAACCGGTTGTACTTGGGTATGCGGCAGTGTGCGCCGGTGCAGTGTTCCGGTCTGCCTGGCTCAATGCGGCCATCCGGCAGAATCACATAATGGTACCCGATGTGATACACCTTTCCGCGGTATTCCACGCCAAAGCCCTGCTGCTTGTGAAACTCGTCCAGCATGGCGGCGTCGACGTATCGCCCTCTCATCCGTATCGGAGTGTCTGAGTGGTGGATGACCAGTCCCACCGGATCGGGCTGGAGTATCTCCGGGATGACGTCTTCCACTGGAGGCGGCAGTGTGATCTGGCGTGAAAGGACGAATGCTGCGGCGATAACGGCGAGAGTCACAGACAAGCGGAACAGGCGGTGACGACATAGGGATGACACGAACTGGCTACTCCCGAAGTGTGGTATTAACAGTGTACCTGTCCGCCGATCCTATGGAGTGATCTCGCCTGTGCCTATCCGGCTATTCGGATCACTCCATAAGCCAACAAAGCCACGATCAGCGAAGCGATGCCCACCGCCCGCCACTCGGCTGAGGTGAGACGCAGATACCGGGCGTTGACTGCCAGGAAGACCACCGCGATGGGGACCAGCGCCGGGATGTACATCAACGTTCCGATCACCGGCACGCGCAAGTCGCCCAGCAGCGCCTGGGCCAGCATCGTGAGCGTGAGTATCACGGTGAGCCAGATGGTCGTCTGGACAGGACGCATTTCGAAACGCCAGGCGGCCGCTAGAAACAACGCCATGAATACCAAATCTGCCGGACCGATGTAACCGACATGATGCAGTCCGCCAGGAGGTGCGGCCGGTGACGCCGATCCGGCCATCGGCACCTTTTGGCTGACTGCGCTGAACAGACTGCCGGTCATCTGCATGTAGCGGGTGAGCCATACACGCACGATCACCACATCGGCGATGGCCGCGAACAGCGCCGCCGGCGCCAGGATGGACGGTTCGCGCAGTATGCGGCTGACCCATACACCCAGTGAGGCGGCAGCAAACGCGACGGCGGTGTTCTGAATGGCAAACACCAACGGCCACAGTCGCTGATCCCACCGGTTAACCGGCCACAGGCTGATCAACAAGGCAATCAACGCACCGGTAAGCAGTGTCGCCATGTGGGTCCGCACATGGTATCCGGCGCCGCTGATCGCTGCCATCAAGGCGGCAGCGCCCGCCAGATAACAGAACGTGCTGAAGACGACCGCGACGGCCGAACCGGCAGGCGCCGGCACGAACGGTGCGATGGCGTTATAGGCGGTGAACGCCACACCGATCCAGATCGCTCCTGTTCGCGCCGGCTTCCAGGTCATGTCAGTCTTCGATCTCAGGGAGACGCTTGATATTCGGGTTGGTGAAGAAGTCCGCCTCATCCCGACTGGTGGAGGAGAACTCGCTGACAACCGCACCTTCAGGGCCGGCCTGGAACCAGTGCAGCGTATTGGGGTCCAGCGTGTACTGCTCTCCCGGTCGCAGCACAACCTCATGCCACACCGTGTAGTATGGCGCACTGAGCGCGGGCGCAGTCGCTTTCGGGTGTGCCACGGCCGGGCCTTCCAGATAGAGGTACACCTCGCCCCATCGGCACCGGAACGTCTCCATCTTGCCGCGGTTGCCGTCCACGTCGGGATGGCGGTGTTCCGGGCAGGTCTGGTGCGGGAACAGGATCAGTTCCTTCGCGCAATACCGGTCGGTGTTAATATAGGTGACAATCTCCAGACCCTCACTGTCCAGGTTATTCAGCCCGAAGTCCGCCACTTCGATGCCGGCTTTTTCCGCATCGGTCAGTACGATGCCTGCCTTATCAAAGTAGGTGAGAGCCTGCTGTTGTGCCTGTTGTACCTGTTGCTTGTTCATGACTCCTCCTCTTCACTTGCGGTTGGTTCGATTACTCCACGCGGAGTGAACGGGTATGGTTCGGGTCGTATGGACTGTTGACGGAGCCAGCAGTCCGCCAGGACCAGGCAGACCATCGCTTCGACAACGGGTACAGCTCTCGGCAGCACACAGGGATCGTGTCTGCCGGTACCCCGAATGATGGCTTCTACACCGCGTTGTGAAACGGTGCGCTGTTCGGCTGCTATGGTCGCGGTTGGCTTCACCGCAGCGCGCATCCACACGATCTGTCCGTTGCTGATCCCGCCTTGGATGCCTCCGCTTCGGTTTGCTGCGGTCGTGATGCGGCCGTCCGCGCTGCGGATGAACGGGTCGTTATGTTCCAGTCCGGTCATGCGGGTTCCTGCGAAACCTGATCCGACCTCAAAACCCTTCACTGCCGGTATAGACAGGATACCGGCTCCCAGTTCCGCTTCCAGCTTGCCGAACACGGGGTCACCCCATCCCGGAGGTACGCCGCGCGCCAAACACCCGACAATGCCGCCCAGCGAGTTGCCTTCACTGCGCGCCGTCTCGATTTTGCGGGCGATGATCTCAGCCGCATGCGCATCCGGGCAACGTGTCGGGGTCGCTTCGACCATATCGCGGGTGAGGCTGTCCATCTCAATGCGCGCGTCGATATCATGCACCGACTGGACCCAGCCGATGACCTCAACGCCGACGGTCGCCAAGAGTGCGCGGGCCACCGCGCCAGCGGCGACGCGGGCGAGCGTCTCGCGGGCGCTGCTGCGTCCGCCCCCGCGCCAGTCACGCACCCCATACTTGGCGTCATACGTATAGTCGGCGTGAGACGGGCGATACAGGTGTCGAAAACTGTCGTATGACTCCGAGATGGCGTCTGTGTTGTGCGCCAGCAACGCGATCGGTGTTCCCAGAGTCTGACCGTTGAACACCCCGGACAGGATCTGTATGGTGTCGCTCTCACGGCGTTGCGTCACCATCGCTGATTGTCCGGGTCTGCGGCGGTCAAGGTCTGCCTGGATGACCGATGCATCCAGCGGCAGGCCGGGTGGGCATCCGTCGATGACCACGCCCACACCACCGCCATGTGACTCGCCGAATGTTGTGATGCGAAACACGCGTCCGAATGTATTGGCCATCGATTACCTCAGATCATTCAGGTGTCCTTTTCAATTATACGGTGTGCATCGGTCATTCGGGTGTCGGGTAGAATAGTCTCACTCAGGAGGTGTGCGATGCTGGCTGTTGTGGTGGGGGGCGCCGGGTTTATCGGACGCGAGGTTGTACGGCAACTGGGCGAACGGGGCAGCCAAGTTGTCATCGTCAGCCGATCGGCCGGTGTCAGACGGGCTAGTACCGCGGATGTTCACTCATCCGGGGTGACAATCCTGCAATGGAACGGCGTGGACGCACAGAGGCCCTTCATCGATGTCTTGCGGAAAGCAAACGCTGTGATCAATCTGGCCGGACACTCGATTGGTCAAGGGTGGTGGACTGCGAAGGAGAAGCAGCGCATCCTGCGGTCGCGTGTTCAGACGACAACACGTCTGGTGCATGCCATGGATCAAGCGGATTGCCGGGCATGCCTGATCAGCGCGTCTGCCGTCGGGTATTACGGATGCGCTGCGAACGCGCTGCTGGATGAAGACTCTCCGCAGGGCAGCGGATTTCTGGCGAGTGTGTGTGCGCAGTGGGAGCGGGCGACGTTTCTGGCCAAGAACAGGCGTGTGGTAGTGTTGCGCCTGGGAGTGGTGCTGGGGCGGTCCGGCGGGGTATACCCCCGGCTGAGCCGTATCGGTCCGTTTTGCGCCGGACCAGTCGGAAGCGGAGAGCAGTGGATGCCATGGATCCACCTTGCGGATGCGGCCGCGATGTTTGCCGACGCCGCTTGGGATGAACGCCATCAGGGGGTGTTCAACGCCGTCGCACCTCGTCAGTCGACACAGCGGCAGCTCGTCAAGACCATGGCGCGGCATCTGGACAGGCCCCAACTGCCGGCGGTACCTGCCTGGGCGCTACGGTTGGCTTTGGGGCGTGAGATGGCTGATGAGTTGCTGCTGTGCAGCCAACGGATAGCGCCGAAACGGTACGAGGAAACGGGACGCACGTGGACATATCCGACTCTGGATGATGCCATGCGGGATCTGGCTCAAGGATAACGCTTATCAGCTTCCTTGACATGTTCTGGGATGTCGATATAGACGATTTTCTCGCCTGGAATGACCCAACCCATATCGTGCATCAGGTCGATGCGCCCCTGTAGTGTGGAGAGATGCTCCAACTCGCGGTGGATCTTATCTCTCCTCTGCTTGTACTGGTCTATTTCCCGCTGTTGCTCAATGATCGCCTGCTGACGCTGGTGATACTGCTGCGTACGCACAATTACATTGGACAGGCCTATAAAGATCAGCGCGAGCAGCAGCAGAATGCCGGCCAGACGCAATATCCCCTGCGACAAGAGCGTGAGGAACCCAGGCCCCGACGTCTTCGAACGTCTGACCGATGTCTGCGGTGTGCGGTTGTCGCGCGGCTTATAACGGGTCACCCAGTGTATGCACCTTGATGAGATTCGTCCTGCCCGGAATACCTACCGGAACGCCGGCGGTTATCAGTATTGTATCACCGCGTTGGGCAACACCACTTTCCAGCACCGTATGCGCGGCCATGCGGAGCATCGACTCGGTTTCATACACTTCATCGCACAGGATTGGTCGGACGCCCCAGGCGAGCGCCAACTGCCTGCAGGTATGCAGATGCGGTGTCAGAGCGATGATGGGCGCTTCCGGTCTGTGTTTGGATACCAACTGGGCGGTACCGCCCGACTGTGTCAGACAGACAATAGCCCGTATCCCGATACCGTGCGCCAGGTGCCAAATCGCCTCGGCGACTCCCTGCGTCACGGTCTGCGATCCGCTTTCGGGCAGCACCGGATGCCGGCTGTGATGCATGATGGACCGTTCTGCCTGCAACGCGATGCGGCTCATGACTTCCACCGCTTTCACCGGATACGCGCCAATGGCGGTCTCTCCGGAGAGCATCACCGCGTCTGTACCATCAATGATGGAGTTGGCCACATCCGAGGCCTCAGCGCGCGTTGGGCGCGGATTGGTCATCATCGACTCCAGCATCTGTGTGGCGGTGATCACCAGCTTTTGGGCTTGGTTGCACCGTTTGATGATCCGCTTTTGCAGGATGGGTACTTCGTCAATAGGCATCTCCACGCCTAGATCGCCGCGGGCTATCATCACCCCGTCAACAACGGCCAGGATCTCTTCCAGCGATTGCACTGCTTCACGTTTTTCGATCTTTGCCAGCAGCCGCGTGCGGGAGCCGCTCTCCCGGATGATTTGCCGTACCGGAGCCAGATCTGCGGGTGAGCGCACAAAGGAAACCGCCACCCAGTCGACGCCGTGCTCAATGCCGAAGCGCAGGTCGTCCAGATCCTTGTCTGTGACAGACGCCACTGGGATCTGGGTGTCCGGGAGGTTCACTCCTTTGCGTGCGGAGATGACACCGCTTACGACGACCTCCGCCTCAATGACATCCTGAGTGCGCGAGATGACCAGCGCTTCCACCTTTCCGTCGTCCATGAGCAGCCGATGACCCGGTGCGATGGCCATGAACGCCCGCTGAGCCGGAAAGGGTATGTCGTCGACACTGGTTCCCTGACCGGACGGACTAAAGCGGATGCGATCTCCCTGTTCCAACTGCAGCGGCGCGGGCAGGTTTCCCAGGCGTAACTTGGGGCCGCACAGATCCTGCAAGATGGCGATCGGCGTTCCGGTGGCGGCTTCCACGGCGCGCAGCCGTTCGATGGACGCCTGGTGCACAGGATGGGACTCATGAGAAAAGTTGAGCCGTGCGACATCCAGACCGGTGGCCACTAACTCGCGCAGCACCTCTTCGGAGCGGCACGATGGGCCGATGGTGCCGATGATGCGGGTGCGTCTGGCGTATCTGTCTTGATCTGTGGTCATGGATGTACCTCCGGTGCGATGCCTGCGCTGTCACAAAAAGCGGGCGGTCACACGTTTGTGGCCGCCCGCGTACTGCTGAACTGGTGGATCAGCGACCGGGAAAGACTGACAATCCCGGATAGACGGCGACATCGCCCAGCGCCTGATCAATGCGCAGCAACTGGTTGTACTTGGCTACGCGGTCGGTGCGGGAGGGGGCGCCTGTCTTGATCTGGCCGGCATTAGTCGCCACCGCGATGTCGGCGATGGTGCTGTCTTCTGTTTCGCCGGATCGGTGCGAGATAACGGCGGTGTAGCCGGCGCGCTTGGCCATTTCAACGGCGGCGAATGTCTCGGTCAGAGAGCCGATCTGGTTCACTTTCACCAGGATAGAGTTCGCAACGCCCTCCTGAATGCCGCGTCGCAGGAAGTCGACGTTGGTGACAAACAGGTCATCGCCGACCAGTTGAACCCGTTTACCCAGTCGGTCAGTCAGCTTCTTCCAGCCGTCCCAGTCGCTCTCACCCAAGCCGTCTTCAATCGAGACGATGGGATAGTTGGAGACCAACTGATCATACCGGTCGATCATCTCTTCGGCAGACAGCACTGCGCCTTCACCGGTGAGATGGTACATGCCGTCCTTGTGCAGTTCGGATGCGGCGACGTCCAGCGCCAGGAAGCAGTCTTGACCGGGTACATATCCGGCCTTCTCAATCGCTTCCATGATCAGTTTCAGCGCTTCTTCATTGGATGGCAGGTTTGGGGCGAATCCGCCTTCGTCACCGACAGCGGTGTTGAGGTTCTGCGCTTTCATCACTTTACGCAGACTATGGAACACTTCAGCACCCATACGGAGCGCTTCGGGGAACGAGGCCGCGCCGGCGGGGACTACCATAAACTCCTGGAAGTCGACGTTGCTGTCCGCATGCTGTCCGCCGTTGAGAATGTTCATCATGGGTACCGGAAGCGTGTGGGCATAAACGCCGCCCAAATAACTCCATAACGGCAACCCGACCTCTTCGGCCGCTGCGCGGGCGACTGCCATAGAGACGGCCAAAATAGCGTTCGCGCCCAGTTTGCTCTTGTTGGGAGTGCCATCCAGTTCGCGCATCAGCGTGTCGATGGCGATCTGTTCGGTCGCGTCCATGTCGATAATTTCCGGAGCGATCCGGTCATTGACGTTATCGACGGCGTTTTGAACGCCCTTGCCCAAGTAACGGGCGGGATCATCGTCGCGCAGTTCAACGGCTTCGTGAGTGCCGGTGGATGCTCCGGACGGGACGGCGGCCCGGCCGCGGACGCCGCTGGCGAGGTATACATCAACTTCCACGGTGGGGTTGCCACGGGAATCGAGGATTTCTCGTGCGAGGACGTCCTCAATGGTGGTGCTCATGTGCACAGCCTCCTGAGGTGTATCGAAACGTGAAATGGTTCACATATGAAGTATAACACGGCCGGCGGCGAGCAACCTGACCGGCCGGTTACATCTGAACGGGATCAGGAACCAACCGCCCCGAAGCTGCGATCGACGATCAAATAGTCGAACAGCGTGACCTGGCCATCTCCGTCCAAGTCGCCCACCGGTGTGCCGAACGCGCCGTCCAAAGCCAAATAGTCATACAGGGTGACCATATTGTCATTATCGGCGTCACCGTTAATGAGCCGGATCTCAGGGGCTTCGGCACTGTCGTTCAACACCGTGACCTCAAAACGCACAGCCAATGTGGTGGGTGTTTTGATGCGAACGGTGTAGATGCCGTTGGGCAGATCAACGATGGCAAACGGAGTCAAGGGTCCGGTTTGAATGGTCGTGGTGCGGTATAACTCGCCGTCGCGTCGGACTTCAACAGACGCCACCTGCACCGCGCCATCGGCCGGGTAACCGTCAATCTGCGACACGCCCGTGATGGCGTATACGGGCCTGGCGCGGAAGGCGCGCAGCAGCACATCGCCTCCGGTATCCACCAGTGCGGCGCCAACGATCACCCCGTCGTTGTTGATGGCGGCAGCGGTCCGCAGTGTTACGCCCTCGGGCAGATCCGCAGTGATGGCGTTCAGGTCCAGCGTTCCATCCTGCGGGTGGTATAGCACCGCCCGGACAGGGGTGATGCCGTTGCTGGCCCAGCCAACCGCCCAGTTGTTGTTGTTGACACCCAGGGCGTCGCCTGATGTGTAGCCGGCGAGGTCAGGCAGAGGCTGCCAGGTATTGGATGGCAACAGCCATCGAACCGGATGCGGCTTACCGATGGTGTCTGCATACATCCCGACAGCCACCGAACCGTTGGAACTGATTGCGCGAGCGCGTGACTCCGCCGCGGGGTCCGGGAAAGACAAAGCGCCGAGTCCCACCCCCGGACGGTACTGGCAGGCTTTCGTTATGCCGGACGCATCCATGCTGTGTCCAACCGCAAGGCCGCTTTCGGCAATGCCGGCTGCGGTCGAGCCAGATCCGCCGAGCGTTCCCAGAGACATCAGACCAGTGGCGTCGGTCCAGCGGTGGATCTGCCACGAGGTGGGCGACAGGTAACGCGTCAGCAGTACCGTATCTGAGTTGTTGACGGACACTGCGGTGTTGTTCCCGCTCTGGTCTCCGGCAGCCAACACTGTCAGCATCCCTCCGCGCCACATCACCGCGGAATAGGCGGTCTGGCCGGACTCGCGTCCCCAGCCAACCACCGTTCCGATATCATTGATCGATGTGGCCGCGAAGTCGTGCGGCGAGTCACCAACAGACAGCACCGTGGGCTCACCGGCAGTGTTCCATACCACCGGGAGTTGCCGCAGGGTGGGCAGGGTGACGAACCCCACAGCCGTCCCGTCTGCATTCAGGCCAAGCGCACTTGACTGCGTGGCGCCGGCGGGCAGTTCCAGCCACTCGATCTTGTAGTATGGGGCGGTGTGTCCGATAGCCGTGCAAGCGATCACGGCTGCACAGGCGCTGATGAACAGTAAGCGTTGTTTGGGCATGCCGGACTCCTCATGAGATCCCGATAGGACGCGTTGGCTCTCTTCCGATTCTACCAAGACTGACCGTCGCTTGGCCTGGTTTGTTCCCGTATACTGATGATTAGCTAGTATAAGTAAACTGAGGTGATCCGGTGGAGCATCTGACGACTGATCTGTCACAGCGCATGGCGCGACGCCTTCGGTTGTTTGTCACTGCAGTGGAACAGGTGCAGCAGCGTGCGATGCGTCTGGCGCAGGCACAGTATGGGCTCACAGACGCACAGGCTGCCGCGTTACTGCTGGTGGCCAGCCACCCCGGCATGCGGGCCCGGGATGTGGCCGCATGCCTGGGGGTGTCGTTTCCCAGCGCTACCAACATGGTGAACCGACTGCAGAACCGGGGACTTATCCGGCGGGAGACCATGGGAGACGACAAGCGATCGGTGTCCATTTGGCTGACATCAACCGGTCTGGCCGCTGCATCCGACTTGCGCGAACAACGTGAGCAGGGCATTCGGTGTCTTCTGGACGCTACCGAACGGGTCGGGGCAGATGTCTGTGTGCGATGGCTGGACACGCTGATAGACGCCGCTGCAGCATCCATGCAGGATCAGGCGGAACAGCTCTGCCTTCATTGCGGTGTCGATCACGACACCAAATGCCCGCTGGCGCGCATAACCGGGAGCGGTGATGTACCGTTGGCCGCCGCATACCGGTCTAACCAGATGAGCGAGACAACCGACACGCCGCTGTCAGAAAGGGAGACAGAACAATGACCACACGAAAACAGAGATGGTTGATCACCATGGCGGTGCTGGCTGCTGTGCTGCTGGTCACCCCCATGGCGGTCACCGCGTTGCCCAATCTGGGTGGGGTGCTGAAAGGGGCCGGCATCGGATTACTGGTTCAGAAATTTGGGCCGGACATCAACAAGGCAATCAACAGCTTGACCGGTAACAAGGATGTACCCAACGAGCAAGCCACCAAGGTGGTGCCCATTCTGAGTGTAGGCAATGGCGCCTATCTGGGAGCCGCTCAGGTCAGCGGGCCCGAGGCGAACGTGGCGCAGGTGCAGGCTGTTGCTCAGTTGGAGGGAAACTTCAACGCCATCGGCGGAGTGCGTCTGCGTGCTTTAGTACCGATCTCGAGCAAGTCGGTGCAGAACATCAAGCGTGTAAACGGAGTCGGTGTGTCTGCACTGGTCGACTTCAAGCTGTAGCGGAGACATCGTGCGGGTGACAGCCGGCCGGCGGTTGCTGGCCGGACACCTCCTGCCATCTGACCTGAACACTTCGGCAGATACCTTCGGCATCCAGACCAAGCCGTTGTAACAGCTGCGGGCGCGCCCCGTGCTCTGTAAACTGGTCTGGAATGCCCAATATCAACAACGGGGTAGGCAGTTGAGCATCAGCCAGCACCTCCGCGACCGCAGATCCATAGCCACTCGTTCGGCTGTTCTCCTCCAAGGTCACCAGTAAACGCGCTTGGTTGGCCATTCGGCAGATTGACGCGGCATCAATGGGCTTGATGAACCGCGCATTCCAGACCCCGGCGTCTATGCCCTGGTCGCGCAACATGCAGGCCGCGGCCACGGCCGCGTCAGCCAATGCGCCGGCGCTCAACAGCATGATATCAGCGCCATGCATCAACAGGGCCCCGGCGCCGGAATCCAACTCGGGGTCATCGGTGTGCGGGGTACTGGACACCGATGACGCGCGAGGGTAGCGGATGGCGGTCGGTCCGTCGATGCGGAATGCGTACTGCAGCATACCGCGCAGTTCCTCTCCATCACGGGGAGCGAGCACTGTCAGCCCCGGGATGGACCTCAGCCAGGAGAGGTCAAAACATCCATGATGCGTTGGGCCGTCATCACCCACCAGCCCCGCTCTATCCAGCGCCAGGACGACGGGAAGCCGCTGCAGCGCCACATCGTGCATGATCTGGTCAAACGCACGCTGCATAAAACTGCTGTAGACCGCAACGACGGGCCGCAGCCCTTCGGTCGCCATCGCCGCAGCGAAACACACCGCATGCTCTTCAGCGATCCCTACATCGTACACACGGCCGGGGAACCGTTGCTGGAACGTGCAGAGACCGGTTCCATCGGGCATGGCCGCTGTGATCGCCACGATCCGAGGATCCTGGTGCGCCAGTTGTATCAACTCGTCGCCGAATACCTGGGTGAAACTGGGACCATCCTCAGAACGCACCAGCTTACCGTCCTCCGCGCAGAAGGGTGGTACGCCATGGTAGACGGTGGCGTTGTTTTCCGAATAGCTGTAACCCTTGCCCTTGGTAGTGATGACGTGGATCAACACCGGTCCAGAGAGTTTTCGTGCGTCCGTGAAGACCTCGGCCATCAGTTCGATGTTGTGGCCATCGATAGGACCAATGTAATGGAATCCCATCTCTTCAAACACAGCGCCCGTGTTGTTCGGTGCGATGTAGTGTGTAAACCCCAGGCGTATCCCTTCGGCCTGTTTGGTCAGCGAACGGGCGGCCGGTCCGGGCAGACCGCCCAGCACATGCCGGGCTCGTTTCTCTGCCTGTTGATACCAAGGCTGAGAGCGCATGCGCGAAATGATAGTCGTCAGAGCGCCGACGGCCGCTGCGATTGACATCTTGTTGTCATTCAGGACCACCGTCATGTCGGTGTGCAGATCGCCTGCGTGGTTCAAAGCCTCCAGGCTCATGCCGCTGGCAATGCTGGCGTCACCGACCACCGCCACCACGCGGTAGTTGTCATGCTTAATGTCACGCGCCACGGCCAATCCGGTGGCTGCAGAGACGGCTGTGCCCGCATGCCCAACACCCCAGCAATCATACTCGCTTTCGTCACGGCGGGGAAACCCGCTGAGACCGCCCAGTTGGCGCAATGTGTGGAACTGCTCGCGACGTCCGGTCAGCAGTTTGTGCGGATAGGCCTGGTGGCCGGTATCCCATATGATTTTGTCATGCGGTGCGTCATACGTGAGGTGCAGAGCAATCGCCAGTTCCACGCACCCAAGACTCGAGGCCAGGTGACCGCCGGTCTGAGAGACCGTATGAATGATCGTCGAACGTAGCTCCTGTGCGAGCTGCTGCAGCGCTTCCACTGACAGCGACCGGAGATCGGCTGGCCCCGATATGGTATCAAGCAGGCTCATGCGGATCTATGGTCTCCGTATGCGGGTATGCGCGTCACCATTACCGGGCCTTTTTGTCGGCGGCCAAGGCCTCTTTGATGGCCGGTTCGATCTGTGTGAACAGACGCAAACGCTGTCCTTCCCCTTTGTGGTAAATGATGATGGATGGTGTCGCGTCAATGCCCAGTTCGCGGGCGGTCTTGATGTCTTCTTCAACGGCCTCTCTGGCTAAGCCGCGCCTGTCGGCCTCGAACTGAGCCATGTTAAGCCCCAGCGCCTGGGCGTGGCGCTTCAGTTCGTCGGGGTTGGCCATCTGGTCGCTGAACAGCAGATCGTGCATTTCCCAGAACTTGCCTTGGAGATACGCCGCTTCCGCGGATTCTGAGAACAGCTTGGCGTTTGCGTGCGCAATAGTCAGCGGGAAGTGGCGGAAGACCACCTTCAGCTCTTTATCGTAGCGCTTGCTCAGGTCGCGGACCTCATCGGCTGCCCGTTTACAGGTGGGGCATTGAAAGTCACTGAAGATGATCAGCGTCACCGGTGCGTTGGCTGGACCGAGAGTGGGGCGGTTGACTCCCTCCACCCATTCCTGCGTACCCTTTACCGGTGTGGGCATGGCCGGCCGACGCGCCATGTAATTCGTAACAGCCATCACGCCACCGATACAGGCGACGACCACCAGCATGATCAACAGGAACCGGGTCTCTGATTTCATGACGCTTCCAAAACCTCTCGGGATGTCGGTCTGCCGGGCCACCATGCATTGATGCACAGCAGCACGACGATAATGGCGGATGCGATACAGTACTGGCAAAAAGCGCGGATGACCCAGGCCTCAAGCGCAGTCAATACTGCCGATGCGACGAACGCTCCAGCGTGCAGCAAGCCTGATAACCGGTCAATGACGCGTTGCTTGCTCTCCGGCAGCGAAGGGATTGACGCGCTGATCACGAGTATCGCCAGGTAGTACGCCAATCCCCACGCCGCGACGGGAACTCCCAGGAACCGGGAGTACTCTGAGGCCGCTACTTGGGCGCAACCGCTGTTTGTGCACGGCATGTCTATGTTCATGAAGTGCCAGTAGGTCAACAGGCCGGCCACAACCGCTCCGGCCATTGCCAGACCAAACTGCAATCGGTTGCGTACAGTGCGTGTCATGCGCGGATGGCTTACTCCATCGTGTTCGGTGAGACGCCACCCCAGTCACTGGTGTAGTTCGGCGGCTCTTTGGTGATCCATACATCGTGCGGGTGGCTCTCCCGTAGCCCCGCATTGGTTATACGTACGAATCGAGCGCGCTGTTGCAACTCGGCGATGGTGGGTGCGCCGAGGTAACCCATTCCGGACCGCAGGCCTCCCAGCATCTGGTACAGCACATCGGCCAACGGCCCTTTGTAGGGTACGCGTCCCTCGACGCCCTCCGGAACGAACCGCGACGACTTCTCCTGGTAATATCGGTCACTGCTGCCCTGTTGCATGGCGGCAATGGAACCCATACCGCGGTAGTCTTTGTAAGCCCGTCCCTGGTACAGCACGATCTCGCCCGGCGCCTCTTCCGTACCGGCCAACAGGCTGCCAACCATCACCGCATGGGATCCGGCAGCCAGCGACTTGGTGATGTCGCCTGACAGCCGAATACCGCCGTCCGCCAGCACGGTGACACCCAATCGGGCGGCTTCATCGGCGCAGTCCAGAATGGCAGTCAGTTGCGGGATGCCAACGCCGGCCACCACGCGGGTGGTGCAGATAGAACCAGCGCCGATACCGACCCGGATGCAGTCAGCGCCCGCGTCCACCAGAGCCTTCGTGCCTTCCCGTGTGGCGACGTTGCCGCCCACCACAGGGCAGTCCGGCAACGCTGTCTTAATGGCCTCGACCGCAGACAGCACTCCCCGGCTGTGGCCGTGTGCCGAATCAACCACAATGAAGTCAGCGCCGGCAGCGACCAGCGCCTGCGCCCGGGTGACCGGATCGCGCAGCGGCCCCACCGCCGCACCCACTACCAGTCGCCCTTGAGCGTCTTTGGTGGCGTTGGGGTGTTGCTGCACCTTCATGATGTCCTTGATGGTGATCAGTCCGCGGAGTCGGTCATTGGCATCAACAATCGGCAGCTTTTCGATGCGGTGCTCGTGAAGGAACTGCTTGGCTTCATCAAGCATAGTGCCTTCGCGGGCGACGACCAGCTTCTCACGGCAGGTCATGACCTCAGAGATACGCCGGGAGAAATTGGTCTCAAAGCGAATGTCGCGGTTGGTGAGGATACCCACCAGAATGCCCTGATCGTCGGTGATGGGCACTCCGGATATGTGGTAGTGCTCCATCATGTTGACTGCGTCTTGTATGGAATGACGCGGTGTCAGCGAGATTGGGTCGACGATAATGCCGTGCTCAGACCGTTTGACCTTGTCGACTTCTTCAGCCTGCCGTTCAATGGTCATGTTGCGGTGTATCACGCCAACCGCGCCTTCCCGCGCCATGGCGATGGCGGTACGGGCTTCTGTGACGGTGTCCATCGGTGACGAGACGATCGGAACGTTCAGATGGATACCCGCGATCAGGCGGGTGCTGGTGTCTACGCGGTCGGGTGTTATTTCTGTGTCGCGAGGCTCAAGCAGCACGTCATCGAAACTGAGCGCCTCGCGGATTGGTTCATTATTCATGGTGTGTGTATCCTGTCCGGTTTTCTCACTATTTTACCCCATGGAGGGCGGTCTATCGCCAACAGACGGTTGTGATCACTGTTGGAAGCTGTACGTTGTTATGTTCAGAAGCCAACCTATCAGAGGCCAGCCGCATCCAAACAGATAGTCTCCCAGGATTAACCCGAGGAAAAAAGGCAACGCCCGGCGGTACAGCCGCAATCCGCCGAAGCGCAGGATGGTGACTTTCGCCGTCCATGCCACGATCATCGGCAGCCAGATCATGTTCACCGAATAGCTGCCTGAGATAGCCAGTCCCAGCGGGTGGAACGGCCACCAGCTGCAGGCCATCCGCCCCACATTCAGCAGAACGGTGACCAAAGCACCGAAGCCGACCGCCAGCAGCGCCGGTACGTCGGTGCCCGTTGGGGTGCGCAACCATGTGGAGAGGCGCATGTCGAACGCTTCGCGGCCAAAACCGGTGAAGTAGGTGGCCATACCGGTCTCGGCTCCACGCCAGTACCCAAACGCCCAGGTGGCTACAATACCCACCCCGGCGCCTGCAATGATCGCCACGATCATCGCCACATTGATGGCGTTCAGCGGCAACTTTGTGCGTTCTGCTACTTTCATGCCTTCCAGCATGTGGGGCATCGGCAGGTTCCGGTAGGCTCTGTTGAACCAGTAGAAATAGCTCAGCGCGGTTAACTGCTGCGGACTGAAGGCTGCCGAGCCGAATGCTACCGTAAAGAGGGTGTCGGGTCCGGCATAATGCAGGTCATGAGCCGGTGGCCCCAGTTCGGCGCGCATGCGCGTGATGCTGACCGCCACCACAAAGTAGATGACAAAAGCCGCCAGACTGACCCACCAGGGCAGTCCCAGCGCGGTGAACAGCGCGCAACAGACACTGATACCGAGCAGCGCGACGATTACCGCTCGACGATACGTGAAGAAGCCGCAGTTGTCGCCACCGTCCTCGTTTTTCCATGCCAGCCAGAGCACCCGCCTGAGGTGGTGGCGCGCTCCCCAGATGGCGATCAGTCCCAGCACCAGGTAGGCGCCCAGCTGCTGCTGCATGACGTATGGAAACTGTGGGTTGATGCCGATCCAGCCGAAGTAGGAACTGAGCACCAGTTGCGCTTTCCAGACAAACCAGAAAAACCAGCAAGAGAACAACAGGTCGGCAGGCAGCAGAAAACTGAGACCGATGGCGAACGGGTAGAAGGAAACCACCGTCCAGCCCATGGCGTTCCACGGTGGACCGGGGAAGAGGTGGTTGATCCCTTGCGCCTTGATGGGGATCATCGGGATGGTTGGGTTCAGCACAGCGAACCCGTTGATCAGGGAGATCACCGCGGCGATGGTGAATCCGGCCCACATCACCCGGTTGCGGAAGAAGGCGCCGGTGTTCTCCGTAAGCTCCAGCGGCAAGGTGATGACCGGATAGCTGAGCTTCTCACTCTGCGTCCATTGCTTACGCACCAGTACGTTCAGCGCCAGCATAGTCATCAGCAGCGCCACCGTAAACCCACCCCAGATCAACAGCGGAGCCGCCCAGGCCGCCAGGTACCGCCATTGCCAGGGGTTGACCCGGCCGATGTACCAATCCTTTAACGCATCCGGATCGGAGACCTTGAGCCAGTCCGGTATCAACGGCAGAACCAACCGGTCCCACATATTCACATTGTTCGCGTACTGCTGCACATGTCCGATCATCGGCACCAGTACGCTGTAGAAGTCAGTGGCGGTGAGCGCGGAACTGATGCTGAGCATGAAGTATGCGATCATGAGTTCCGCCGGCGCCAGCGCCCATCGGGGTTTTACCTTGCGGATCACACCATTCACGGCGATCAGCGCCACCAGCAGACAGATCACATTCGCGAATAGCGAGAACGTCGTCGGGTACGGTCCGGTGCTCGCGCCGGGTACCTGACCGGCGCGTTGCGTCATTTCCATCTGTACCAACCACAACGCGTTGAAGGGTGTCAGCAGAAGGGCGATCAGGATGGCGCGCCATGGCCGCAGCACAGGTTGAGCGTCTGACGTTTCGGATCGAGACATGCGGACCTCATCAGATGATGCCGCCCGGACAGGCCCATCCGGGCGGCAAGATTAGTTTCTAGTCTGTGTGGTTGGACTAGCCTTTGGAAGCGGCCAGCAGGGCAGTGGCGATGGACAGCATTTTGGACTCGGCGCTGTCGGCACGGCTGGTCAACACCACCGGCTTGGCGGCTCCCATCAACACTCCGGCGAGGCGCCCGCCGGTGGTGTGTGCCCAGATCTTGACCAGCGCATTGCCGCAGTGGATGTCCGGACACAACACGACGTCGGCCTTGCCGGCCACCGGCCCGGTGAGTTTCTTCATGCGGGCGGCTTCCTCAGACAGTACGTTGTCCATTTGAAGCGGCCCGTCAATGACACAACCCTTGATCTGACCGCGATCACACATCTTGGACAGGATGGCGGCATCGACGGTGGCCTGCATATCCGGGTTGACATCTTCGACCGCGGCGAGGATCGCCACCTTCGGGCATGGATTGTCCAGTGACTGGGCGATCGCGACCGCGTTGTTGATCAGCTGCACTTTCTGCGCCAGATCCGGTGCCGGCACCATGGCGGCGTCAGTGACAGAGAGCAGACGATCGGCGAGTTCCAGAATGAACGTATGGCTCATCAGGCGTCCTGTCCGCAGGCCGTGCTCCTTATCCAAAATGGCCTTCAGCAGAAATGCCGTATGGACCTGCCCTTTCATCAGGATGTCACAATGACCATCTTTCACCAGTTTCACGGTAGCTTTGCAGGCGTGAATGTCATCGGTTTCGTGCACAATCCGATCGGCCGGAACGTGGTATCCAATTTCAGAGGCGATCGACTCGATTGCGGTCGCGTTACCTACCAGTGTGGGTACGCACAGTGCGTTGGCTTCGGCCAGCTTCAGCGCCTCAAGGACCGACACCTCAGCCGCGCAGGCGACGGCGACGCGGTTACCGGAAAGCTGCTGTGCCGCAGACAGCACCTCGTGGAAATTATGAAAAGCCATGGAAAAGTGTCTCCTCATGTGATGGAGGGCATAACCCTGCTACACTATATCATCAGAGGCAGGGAATACTGCGTGGCAGGGTGAAGCGGTATAACAGGGCTGGTACCCTGTACTTGGGGCCTACGTGCCAACTCAAGGGATCAGGAGCTGGAGCATGGTGAAGCGAGAGACCAGATCGTGGTGGATCACCGCAACAATATGTGTCGCCGCATCGGCGCTATCTGTCGGCGCTGCGGCCCAGCGAGCCACGGCCTACAGGCAGGATGAACAACACGCCGGCGGCATTGCCGCCCGGGCGCTTCTGCCTATGGCGCCTGCCTGGCGTCATGCACCGCTGGCCGCGGGACGCGCCAACGCTTCGGCCGTCTCAGATGGCCAACATGTCTTCTTCGTCAGCAAGGACCGTGTCTATGCGGTGGACGCGGAGAGCGGCGGGTTGAAGTGGATGTTTCCGTCTGACCGGCGGCGCCCTCTGACGTCCGCGCTGAAAGGTACCCCCGGGGTTGGCGATGGCCTGGTCTATGTAGGCGCTTCCGACGGGCTGTTGTACGCCTTGGAGATATCCGGCCCCAACGCGGGGGCGTTCCGCTGGACGTTCCGCGCGCAGGGCGGTATCGTAGGCCACATCACGGTGAAGGCGGGCACGGTCTACTTTGGCTGCTCGGACAACCGCGTGTACGCGGTGGATGCCGAAACCGGCGAACCCAAATGGAGGCAGCAGTCCCAATTGGGCGATGTCGTGCAGGGTGGAGTCACACTCAGCGATACCCTCGCCTATGTGATCGGCGAGGACCAGACGTTGTACGCATTGAACCTGGCCACGGGCGTGGTCCGATGGAAAGTGCCGGTGTTTGGTGTCAACACAGGCCTTACTCCGGTCTTGAACAGCGGTTTAATCTTTGTCAATGTCGCCTCGTCGACAAACGCTTATCACGCGGAGACCGGACGCTTGGTGTGGAGCCGGCCGGTGGAGGCTGAAGGCGTTGGAGAACCCGCAGTCGTCAGCAACCGCGTGTTCGTGGTCGACCGGGAAGCGCATCTGCATGCCTTTGATGTTCAGGGCCGTTCTTTATGGAGAAGCAAACCCTTTACCAGCAACACCATTACGGCAGCCCCCCTGGCCTTTGAAGATGCGGTAGTCGTGCCGACAGCCCGCGGTGATGTATACGCACTGGATACCGAGAAGGGTGACATACGGTGGTCAGCCAATATCGCGCCGTTGACGGGCGCTCTGAACGCCGCTGGTCCTGATGTCTGTGCGTCTCCGACGTTCACCAACGGTTCGCTGCTGGTTATAACTGCGGACGGCAGCTGCACCGCGTTCCGGGCTGATGCGCCAGACAACACCGGACCCGAGGTTCGCGAGGTGCGGCCGCAGCGGATGGAAGTTCTGTCCGGAACGGCGACACTGCGGATTGAGGCGCGCGTGACCGATGACCTGAGCGGCCTCAACACACGCACGCTCCGGCTGCTCATCGACAATGTCGAGGTGCCTTCCGAGTATGACATCAAAGACCGTCTGTTGCGTCATCCGCAGCGTGATGACGTCACCGGCGAGAAGAAGGCGCCGCTCCCGGCCAATGTGTCCCCCATGTCTGAAGGCCGCCATCAGATTACCGTGATTGCAGAAGACTGGTATGGCAACAAAACGACCTACAGCTGGGGCTATGTGGTGAGTACAACCACGGGTAAATGAGCCTGAATCTCGGAAAGCTGACTCCGGAGGGCGAGGCGCTGGTGCGCCTCGCCCTCCTTGATTTGCCCCCTCGGCGCGTGGCATCGTTGCTGGAGGCGTATGCTGCACGGTTGGCGGATCTGTTCCGGGCCGCTCCCGACGAACTGCTGCAGTTGGACGGGTGGACACCCCCCATGGCGCAGCGCCTCCTGAATGCGTGTGCATTAACCCCTGCGTATAGGCAACGAATCTGTCAGACGGACGTGACGGTGATCACTTGCCTGGATGATACCTATCCAGCTGCGCTGCGTAATCTGGATGACTCACCGGCGATACTGTTCGTGCGGGGTACGCTGCTTGAATCCGACCGGTTCAGCCTGGCGGTAGTGGGGACCCGCAAGGCATCCACCTCATCGCGTGCGCTCAGTGAGCGTATGGCGGCTGATCTGGCGTCATCAGGCATTACGGTGGTCAGCGGCGGCGCCCGCGGGATTGACATGGCCGCGCACCGCGGCGCTCTGCGCGCCGGCGGACGGACGATCGCCGTTCTGGGGAGTGGCATCGATGTCGCCTATCCGCCGGAAGCGGCTCCGTTGTTCGAGGAGATCAGCCAACACGGCGCTGTGGTGTCGGAATACCCGCATGGGGTGAAGCCTGACGCATGGCGGTTTCCGATGCGGAACCGAATTGTGTGCGGCCTCGCCATGGGTTTACTGGTTGTCCAAGCACCGATGGCGAGCGGCGCCATGGTGACCGCGGGTCTGGCATGCGACCAGGGCAAACCGGTCTTCGCTGTCCCCGGGCCGGTTGATGGCGGGGAGCACGCCGGATGTCATCGCCTGATACGAGACGGCGCACAGTTGGTGGAAAGCGCGGGTGAAGTGCTGCAGTATTTCGGCATATCGGCATCCGAAAGGCCACGCGGCGACGCCGCATGGGGTGACCTGACTGGCTTACAGCGGGAGATCGTCAAGGAACTGAGCCTTGTGCCAACCCACCTGGACACGCTGATAGAGCGAACCGGCCAATCCGCCGCTGTGTTGAACGCGGAACTGCTGCTGCTGGAGATGAACGGGTTGGTGCGCCGGCACCCCGGTGGGAGTTACGTCCGCGTACCCTGATCGGCATCCTCATGGGGAAACCGTAAAAACACATCATGCGGCAGGTAGAAATGCGCTGAACAACGGGCCGGTTTCGCAAAGATCATTGTCTCCGGTATGCCTGCGAAAAACAGCGCCGACAATGCGCGTGCTTCAGGCCAATCCACCGGGCCATTGTCCAGACGGGTGATGGACAGATGCAGCAGATCGTCTTCGCCTTCAAACTGCGCTCGGTACTCACCGATGTCGATCCCATACCGGTCGCGGTTATTCAACAGGATGGGGACTCCATTGCGGGTGTCTTCTGTGATCGCCGTGATGATGCTCCGGATGGCGGTGAGGTTCATGGCGTCTCCCCAATGTGGTTGTTGGTATAAGTGAGTGACCGGTTCGGCCGCGGTAATCACCATCAGGTGTCCGCTGACTTGCAGCCGCAGATGTCCATCGGGAGTGATTCCCCGCGCGTGTCCCAGCCGACCGTCTGGAAGCCGGTAGGCGGTGTCGCCGGTCACATCGCAGGCCCGCCAGCGTTCTAGAAATACAGAGATATCACCGGATTGCCATAGACTGAGGACATCCTGCAACTGCCGCAGCAGTGAGGACAGGAGGGTCTCGGTATCGGGCGCAGTCCCGGCCGCCAACAGGCACGATGTGGCGTGTACCCCGGCGGGAAACTCTGTTTGGGTGAGGTTGACGCCGATGCCCGTCAGCAGCCATCCCGGCATCGCTTCCACCAGTATACCGGCGATCTTGCGACCGGAAACCATCACATCATTGCTCCAGCGGATGCCGGCATCCAGTCCGCATTGTTCGCTTAAGGTTTGCACCACCGCGAGTGCGGCGGCGAGCGCCCACGCATGCGCGTGCGTATGACCCACTGCATCAATCGGCACCGGTACGCTGATAAGCAGAGAAGCGTCCGAAGGGCTGTCCCAGCGTTTCCCAAATCGTCCGCGCCCCTGTGTCTGATGACGCGCCCGAATTACCGCAGGCGGATCACCCGATGCCAGACGGCTGCGCAGCAGATCCTGTGTGGACGGCAGAGAGTCGTGCAGATCGATAGGCAGTGAAGTGATCACATGTATATTGTAGCCGTTCGGGCCGTCGGTTCCGCCGGTGGTATACTGGAACGTAACAGAATACGAGAGGCGTGGAATGACAGTCATCGACTCACTAAAATTCGACGCACAGGGTTTGATCCCTGTGATCACAGAGGATGCAGAGACCGGCGAAGTACTGATGTTCGCCTGGATGAACCGGGAAGCCGTTCAGCGTACGCTTGAGACGGGCAAGGCCACATACTGGAGCCGTTCGCGCGGCAAGTTCTGGGTTAAGGGAGAGAGTTCCGGACATACCCAGCAGGTTCAGGGTCTGTATGTGGATTGCGATCAGGATGTGCTGTTGATGAAGGTGACCCAGATGGGCGCCGCCTGCCACGACGGGTACCGCAGTTGCTTCTACCGCGAGATACCCCAAGGTAATGGGCCATTGAAGACCATTGCTGAGCGGCTGGTGGACCCGGCCGAGGTATATAAGTCCTGACGCAAGAGCGTCAGAACGCTGAGATGGAGTTCGCCGCAAGGGAGGACGTATGCAGAACCTGCGTCGACTGATCGGCTATCTCATGCCTTACCGGGCGCGGGTGATCATCGCCATCGCACTGATGGCGTTGGTCACGCTCAGCCAGATACCGCTGCCGCTGGTCCACCAGTATGTACTCGACCATGTCTTTCCAAACAAAGACTGGCATGCGTTGAACAGGGTGTTCTGGATCATTCTGGGGGTGTACGTCGCCCGCGGGTTGATCTCTTATAGCCTGAACTACCTGATCAACTGGCTGGGGCAGCGTCTGGTGTTTGATCTGCGCTTCCAGAGCTATCGTCACCTGAACCGACTGTCAATGAGTTATTACGATCAGCGGCAGTCCGGCAAGATACTCGCGCGTCTGACGGGCGACATCGATGTCATCCAGCATATGATGACCGGCGGGATCGTGACGCTCATCACCGACATCGTGACCATCTTCGCGGTGCTGGGTGTGATTTTCTATAAGGACTGGCGCCTGGCGCTGGTGGCCGTCGCAGTGGTTCCTCTCTATGTGTTGAACTACAAGCTGTTTATTAAGTACATCCGTGAGATCAGCGTCAAACTGCGGGAGCAGTGGGATGAACTGCTTGGGATGCTGCATGAGAAGGTGGAGGCGGTGAACGTCGTCAAAGCGTTCGTCCGCGAAGACTTCGAACTGAACCGGTTTGTGGATACTCTGCGACGCAACTTTGATATGGGCATCCGGCAGGTGCACCTGAACCGGCGTCTGGGTGTGCTGGCCAGCCTCATCCGCGCCGTTGGCACGGCGCTTGTCTGGTCCATCGGCGCTAAAATGGTGACCGGTCGCGACATGCAAGTCGGCGAGTTGCTGGCCTTCACCATGTTCATGAACTACCTGTATGACCCGGCGGTGCGCGTGGTGGACTTCAACATCTCACTGCAATGGGCTGGAGCGGCGATTGACCGCGTATTCGAAACGCTGGACACCCGCCCCGAGATCGAGGATCGTCCCGGAGCGGAAGCTCACGAACCGCACGGAGAGATCGTGTTCGAGAACGTCTCATTCGAGTATCGCAAAGGGCATCCTGTACTGCAGGACATCAACCTGCGTATAGAACCGGGACAGTTGATCGCCATAGTGGGGCACTCAGGCAGCGGTAAGTCGACGCTGGTGAATCTGATCGCCCGGTTCTACGACGCCACGACGGGCCGGGTGTTGATCGACGGGCATGACATCGCGGACATCAAGCTGGAAAGCCTGCGGCGGCACATCGGTATGGTGATGCAGGAGTCACTGCTGTTCTCGGTAACGATACGGGAAAACATCGCCTATGGCAAACGCGACGCGAAACCTGACGAGATACTTTGGGCTGCGCGTCAGGCCGATCTGCATGACTTCATCATGGGGCTTCCCGATGCCTACGATACGAAACTCGGCGATGATGGCGTCTCCATGTCGGTGGGGCAGAAACAGCGCATGTCCATTGCGCGCGCTATCCTGACCGATCCGAAGATTCTTATACTGGATGACGCGACCAGCGCGTTGGACAGCCAGACCGAGGCCAATGTACAGGCGGCGCTGGAACGGCTGATGCAGGGACGCACCAATGTGGTGATCGCCCATCGGCTGTCCACCATCGTCAACGCCGATCGGATTCTGGTGTTGGACGGCGGCAAACTGGTCGATCAAGGCACGCACGAAGAGTTGGTGGCGCGACCGGGCGTTTACAAAGACCTGTACGAGGAGCAGTTCAAGTCAGCGCAGGAGAGTGCGGTGGCGTCATTGTTGGCATAAGCGGTGACGGACGACTACCGGATGCCGGCCAGCTGCTTGTAATACGACACGACCTTGCGCACGTAGTTCTGGGTCTCGCGATATGGAGGAACGCCGCCGTGGCGGGAGACCGCATTGGCGCCCGCGTTGTAGGCCGCCATCGCCAGAATGATGTGCTCAAAGTTCATGACGCCATCCGGCCCGACGCGCCTGGCGTATGAGGTCAAATGACCGCGCAGCAGGCGGATGGACGCTTCCAGGTTCTGCTCTACATCGAACCGGTTGGTGACCCCCAATCCCCGCGCAGTGCCTGGCATCAACTGTCCCAGACCAGCGGCGCCCATTCGGGATACGGCATCCGGTCGGAACCGCGACTCGGCGAGCACCATGGCCATCACCAGGCGCGGATCGACCTTGTGCTTCTGGCTGAATGCCAACAGGCTATTGGTAATACGGCGGGCGGTTTCCGGGGCCAGCTTGGGGTTTAACCGCTGGATAGCGTCCAAGTACTGGCGGAACACCATGTCATTGGAGTGGTACACCACGGCTTTCGGTTGTAGCTTAGGCTGCATACCTGTTGGTGCAGATACTGCCGGTTGACGTTGGGCCTGAGAGCGCCGGGCCGCCGCCTTCCATGCATCCGCCTGCATGATCGCCCGCACGGTGTAAATATCCATCGGACCGGGTGATGGATCCAGGATCAGACGATATTCCACGTTTTCGCTCATACGGGTATGGGAGACGCAGGTACCTATTTGCCCATCAAAGTCAATTACGTACCGCGTGCTGTGCTCGTCTCCTACGGTTCCGGCACAGCGTGCCGTGACGACGAGACAGCTACCCGCCAACGCCTTGCACTTTTGCTCAAATTGACGGTATGCGGTGTCTTCCGAAGTGACGGCGCCTGCGAGCCCGGTGCGGGCCAGCACCAGCAGGAGGCTGCCGGCGCCCAGCAGACGCAAAAACGCGCGGCGGTTCATCATGTCCTGAGGTTCTGCATGCATGGTGACCATTAATAACACAGTACAGAAGCGTCGCGTTATAATGCAAGAGATGAGTACCTACAGGAACTGTTCATGAACCGCACGTTGCCTCCGTGGCTGACCATACGGGCGCCGAAACCCGGAACGGTGGAAGAGGTGGAGCGTCTGATCTCGGGTCTGCGACTCCATACAGTCTGTCAGAGCGCCCGCTGCCCCAACCTAGCCGAGTGTTGGAGCCGGCATACCGCCACGTTTATGATCCTGGGCGCAGTGTGTACACGCAACTGCCGCTTTTGTGCGGTGTCGGCCGGTGCGCCGACGCCTGTCGATCCCGAAGAACCCCGGCGCGTAGCCGAGGCGGCGCGGCAGTTAGGGCTGCGACATGTAGTGGTGACATCGGTGACGCGCGATGATCTGCCGGACGGCGGCGCACACCAGTTTGCCGATGTCATTCTGGCGATCCGTGACCTGTTGCCGGAGGCAAGTGTTGAGGTTCTGACGCCTGATTTCCAGGGTGATCCCGTGTTAGTGGATATCGTGGCGTCTGCACATCCGCAGGTGTTCAACCACAATGTTGAAACGGTACCCCGATTGTACCCTTCGGTGCGTCCTCAGGCGATATTCGCACGCTCCGTGGGCGTGCTGGCGGGCGTGAAACGCCGGCATACGGGTGTCTTCACCAAGTCGGGGATCATGGTGGGACTGGGCGAAACCGAGTCCGAGGTGGTTGACGTGATGCAGCAGCTTCGGGAAGCCGATGTGGATGCGTTAACCATCGGGCAGTATCTGCGCCCAACGACGGCCCACCACCCGGTCGTGGAGTATGTCACACCGGATCAGTTCGACCGCTACCGACAGCAGGGGGAAGCGATGGGGTTTCTGTCGGTGGCGTCTCAGCCATTTGTCCGGAGTTCCTACAATGCCCAGGCACTGACCGAGCGGTTGTTGGAACGAGATAACCGGGCGGGGCCTCAGTGAGGGGAACTGCCTGATGCGTTACGTCATCCGTGCCGTTCACCCGCTGTTGTATGGGCTTGTCTGGCTGAGCTGGACAGTGATGGCCGTGATGATGGCTATCCGGTTGACCCACTGGACGGAGCAATGGGGGCCTCAGGCAGCCTTGGCATGGGTGCGTCAGAGCACGGGCATCCCGATCTACGCGGATGATATCCGGGTTCGACCGGTTCGGGGCGAAGTCACGCTGAGCGGGGTGCGTCTGGGCGAAGCCGTGTCGCCGGAGGCGACTGCAGACCGCGTGCATGTGGCCGGTTTATGGACCTCCCGTATCCGCATCGAAGCGGATCGTCCGTATCTCCGGTTGGCGCAGCAGTCCGATGGCAAGTGGAATATCACCCAGTATATCCCCGAAGGCGGTGAGCCGACCGAACCCACCCGCATGTTTGATATCCGGGTGCGGGACGGCGAGGTGGATCTTGAGGCGTTAGTCGGTCGATCCCAACTGCGGCGGTCGGTGTCCTCAATATCAGGGCGCGTGCTGGTGTCCGGGCAGGCCTTGTCGCTGCGGGTGAAGGCTCGGGAGCGTCAGGGCCGCATTGATGCGTACGGTGTCGGTTTCGGGCCGTCTCTCTCACTCCGGCTGCACATGGAGTCTCTTGATGTAACGGATATTCCGGAGCTGTTCGGCGTGTCTCAGGTCCGACTAGCCGGCGCTCAAGCCAACGGCACGGTCTGGGTCTCCGTTCAACCCTCCGGTGTGCAGGTGGCCGGTGAAGTCACCGGTTCCAGTCCAAATGGTGTTGTTTCCGCTCCCGGCGTTGGCGCAATCCCGTTGCAGGCATCGCAGGCGCGCGTGAGCTTCAGTAACGACCAGATCCGTTTCCGCGGGGCAGCGCAGGTTCTGGGCGGCTCCATAGAGGCCGAAGGCGGAGGCCTGGTTGCGGGTGATCCGGACCTGCAGATGACCGTGCGCCTGCGCTCGGTGCGTCCGGACCGCGTCACGGCGTTGCGCCGCATGGTCCCTGCTGATGTCGCCGTGCGCGCTCCGGTCAGTGGTGATGTACAGCTGGCCATCGGCCCGCAGGGTTTCACCATGCGCGCGGTGGACGTGCGCAGTGCAGCGTCGTTCCGCAGTCAGGATATACAGCTGACGCAAGCGGACGTGGATTGGGGACAGGACATCGCCCGGTGGCGGATTGCGGCGCGCCTGGCAGACGCCCGGATCCGATCGCACGGCGAATATACCCCGAAGGGTATCTCGGCTCAGTTGATGTTGCGGAACCTGCAGTTGAGCCAACTGCGCATCTGGCCCTATGCCGTATCGGGGGTGGCCAACCTGGACGCCGTGCTCACGGGGCGTCCGAATCGGCCCGAGGTGCAGGTCGCCTGCACAGTCCGCAACGCCCGGTACCAGAAGTACCACGCTCCGCTGGTTTCGTTGCGCGCGGACGGATCACTGGATGAACTGGACATAGCGGCATCCGTTGAGGCGGGAGCGTTGGGCGCCATTCGCATTGATGGAGTAGCCGGCGTTACGGGACAAACCATGGATGCCCGTATCACCTGGCGGCAGATGGACGCGGAGGCGCTGGCCAGATTGCTGGAAGTGTCCGACCTTCCAGCGTTCAAGGCGATGGTTTCGTTGTATGGCCGTGCCGAAGGGCGCTGGGCTGACCCCGCGTTCCACGGCAACATCACCGCTTCTGATGTGCTCGTGAACGGGTTCGAGTTCGATTCTGTGAGCTGCGACATCCAGGCAACGCGGAACCGCCTGGAGTTGCGGCATGCGCAAGTCCGGCGGGGGTTGAGCGAAGTGCTGGCAGACGCCCAGGTGGAACGCCCTCTGGACACGGACCGGCGTATCACCGTATCGGGTCAGTTGCGCACCATTGATCTGCATGACATGATGGAGATCGCCGGTACGCGGCTTTCACAACCTGATCTGGGAGGCGCGTTTGACGGCCTGCTGCAGGCGCGATGGGACGGCAAGTCGTGGTGGGCATCGGGTGTTGTGGAGTCGGCGGCGATCACCGTGGATGACTTGATCGTCTCCGGGGTGCATTTAGAAGCGGATTGGCGTGACGGCGCGTTGGTACTGCGTGACAGCCGCGCTTCGGTAGGGCAGGGCACACTTGGACTGGAGGGAAGCTGGGAGCCAGGAGACGGGTGGACGGCCAAACTGGACGCCCGCGGGGTGCCCTTGAGCTGGGTGGAACGTTATCTGCCGGATTCAACGCGTCAACCGGTTCTGGGTGTGTTCGATGCATCCGTCACTGCGCGGGGAACCAAGGCATTGGATGCAGCCTCCGCTTCGCTGACCGCATCGCGCTGTTCCATGGATGCCTTTGAGTTGACGGAAGCTGCCGCCACCGCGGATTTTAAGGACGGTATTCTCACCCTCGGGCCGCTGAAGATCGACAGCCCATATGGTTCTTTGGCGATTGAGTCGGGAACATACCATCTCGCTGACGCGAAGTACAGCGTGTCGGGCCGGCTGCAACTGCACGGGATGCACAGGCTGTCTGAAGCGGTTCAAGACAGCCGCCTGGCCGCCCGCAACGGCGCGAGCTTGGTTAGCGCTCTGGCGGGCTTACAGGTAAATGGTGGAGCCTTGGATGTGCAGATGCGGGCAGACGGTCAGAAGGACCGGTTTTCAGTGGACGGGGACGTGTCGGTGGAGGGGGTTGTCGTTAAGGGACTGGATACTGGCCGTCTGCTCGCGCACGTATCGGGCTCGCTCGACACTCAACTACGCGTGACCGGCGGGCAGTATGAAGGACTCGGCGGGGTCGGGTTGCTGAATGGGGAGTTCAACCGGCAGAGCGCGCAGGCATCCTTGGATCTGTTTAGTATTGATGCGGGAGCACTGGGGCGGGTTGTACCTGGATTTGCGGCGCTGTCGGGACAGGTGGACGTGTCGGTGTTGATGGATGGCCCCTACAACAGTCCGGACCTTACAGGCAGTCTGGTGGTCAGCAATCCCGGATACGGGAATCTACGCGCGAAGTTGCTGGTCAGCCAAAACATTCAGTTGAAAGATGGATACCTGACAATCCCGGAACTGGTGCTCAAGCAGTCATCGGACGCTCTGCGCATGAGCGCCCGGATTCCGATAACGCCGGGTGGTTTTGCCCCGGATACAAGCCGACCTATGGAGGCGCAGGCCACTGCCGACCGTCAGCCGCTGCACACGCTCTTGGAGTTCATGCCATTGAGCGGACTGTCAGTGAGCGGAGACTGGGAAGCGAAACTCACGGTTGGGGGCGCCATCAACAATCCGACCTTTGCGGGCGAAGTCAAACTGACAGATGGCGCCGTGGGTTTGGATAGGCTCTCTACGGCGTTGAAGCATATTGATGGCAGCATTCAGTTCTACGGTGACCGCGTTCACGCATCGGTGACTGCCGCCAACTCACATAATGCCAAAGGACGGTTATTACTCACCGGTGAAGTCAACCATCTGACCGGCACGCCGGAGGTGGAAGCGGCGTTGTCGGCCCGTCAGTTCATGGTGCACGAGTCCAACGCCAGCGGCGTTTTGAAGGAACGTATCGACGGTGAGTTGACCGGCGACATCACCGTAACCGGTCCGTTGAAAGCGCCGGTGGTCTCTGGAACGATGACCTCCAAGCGGACGCGTATCTCATTACCGGGCGCCGCAGCCCTGCCCGCGGGGGAACCGACCCCTCCGACCTACAACCCGGTGTTCCAGAACCTGACGCTGGTGATTGAAGACGGGGTATTCCGGTTGCCGCGGATTGATGCGCGCGGAGTGGGGCGCGTGGTGTTGAACGGTACGTTAAGCAGCCCCGAACTGTCAGGCGGTGTCAACGTCACGCATGGCAAGCTCTATTTTCCGACCACCGTGTTTCGCGTGGAACCGCCGGCTACGGTGCAGTTGGCGTACCCGGTTCCCGGCCCGGGTCCGTTCGTGCTGACGACCAACAGGCGCGCCAGTTCGCGTATGCGCATCTACGGAGGTTACGGCTTGGGGGCGCGATATCTGGTGAGTATGGAACTCACCGGCCCGCTGGTTGGTGGTACCGCACAGATGCGGTTCAGTTCGGAACCTCCCACGGCGTCAGAACAGGAGATCATAGACGCGTTGGGTGTGGGGATATTGAAGAATGTGCTCGATAGCGGAAGCACCGGTAAACTGGAACAGGAACTGGGTAACATCGTGGCGGCGTCTCTGTTGAGCCCGGTGTTCTCGCCGCTGGAGAGCGGCTTGGAGACCGCGTTCGGCCTCAGCGAGGTGCGCCTGGACTACCGCCAGAACGAGGCGATGTCCGTCATGCTGGTGAAACAGCTGGGCGGACCGTTTAGTCTGAGTTATTGGCGCATGTTCGACAGACTATCACCGCAATACGAATTGCGGTTATTATATGATGCCCCCGCTTGGCTTGGCGTCATGCGCAGCACGCAGTTCTCATTAATGATCAACGAGCGGCAAGAAACCACGTTGGGTTTCATTGCGGGGCTTCGGTTCTGACTATCGGCAGAGACATACACACGGGAGGACTACAGCGACGTGAAATCGATGGGCGGTTTGAACTGGATCTTATGCCTGGTGGCCATCGCATGTTGCAGTTGGGTATCCGCCGCGCCGATTACCGGCGTAACGGTTGTGGGTGCGACGAACACGCCTGCGGAATCGGTCACCGCGCGCATCGGTGATGTGACCGGCCAGGAGTTTACCCCGGAACTGGCGCAGCGGGTGAGTGAGGATGTGCGAGGGCTTGGTTTCTACAGCGCTGTCGATGTGGTCGGTGAACCTGTGGAGAACGGTATCGCCCTGATCGTCCGCGTGGTCGAGTATCCGCGTATCTCCGCAATTCGCGTCGAGGGCAACAAGCAGGTCACCACGGAAGCCATTTTGGCGGCGATCTTGACCAAACCGGGAGCGATTCTGAACCGAAACGACATTGAAAAGGACTACCGCACCATAGAGTCGCTGTACGAGCAGGCCCGTGCCTTGGCGTTGGTTGACACCTTTCGCTTTGATGAAGCCGACCCCACGGTTCTTGTACTGTCACTAATCGAAGTCACGATCGAGTCAGTCGATGTCAAAGGACTGCGCAAGACGCGCCCCCGTGTGGTGCTGCGCGAACTGGCGCACACCAAAGTGGGGAAACCTTACAACGCGAAGTTGATCGAAGAGGACTTGGCCCGTGTCTATTCGCTGGAGTTGTTTGATCAACTGAGCGTGAGCCAGGATGTGGGCTCTTCATTGGATAAGCTCGCGGTAACGCTGAACACCAAAGAGCGCCGCACCGGTAACTTCTCCTTTGGTGCAGGGTATAGTGACCAGAAGCGTCTGACCGGTTTCTTGGAAGTCAGCGACACCAACTTCCGCGGCCTGGGACAGACCGTCAGCGCCCGCTACCAGACCGCCACATCCGGCGGTCGGGAGAGTATGGAGTTCAGCTTCAGCGAACCCTGGCTGGATAAGCGGGGGACCTCACTGGGGTTCAGTGTGTACGACCGCAGTCTGAACCGGTTCAGCGGTAGTCTTTTCAGCACGGGGAGCCTCACCGACGACTATCTGGAGCGGCGTAAGGGAGGGACGATCAGCCTCGGGCGCCGTCTCGATCTGAAGAACCGGCTGTATCTCACCTTGCGTTCGGAAACAACCGCTACGGAAAACGCCGCGACGGCTACCGCGTTATTGCAGGACGGGAATACGACCGCGACATCGTTGGAGTGGACCCGCAACACACGCGACTTCGATCACAATCCCACAAAGGGAAGTATGCTTTCGCTGGGCGCCACCAACGCTTGGGCCACATTGAAATCCACCAGCTCCTCCCCCAGAAGGAGCATGGTGTTCCAGCAGTTCAACACCAATTTGCGTTTCTACTTCCCGTTGAAACGTCCCGGCAAGGATGCCGCCAAGGCGCCGAACGTACTGGCGTTACGGCTTAAGGCGGGTACCTCGGTTGGATCGCTTCCGTTCTACGAGCAGTTCTTTGTGGGCGGATCTGAGTCGGTCCGCGGGTATCCGGAAGATCGATTCTGGGGCAGCCACAGCGCCTCGTTGAACCTGGAGTTCCGCCATCCGCTGGACAAGTCGCTCACCGTTGTGGGATTTGTCGACGCTGGGGACGCATGGGGCGGCGACTGGGACAAAGTGGACATCCAAGGGTATAAGCAGCACAAATCGTTCAGTCCTGCCATTGGTTACGGCGCTGGCATCCGCTTCATGACGCCGTTGGGGCCGATTCGTATCGACCTGGGCTTTGGCGAGAAGAGTACCAGAACACACTTCAGCTTTGGTAACGTGTTCTAGGAACCCGGTACATAACGGTCAACACAGAGTCACTTCAGGGTGACGGGCGGATGCAGGGAGTGCGCCGTCTACTACAGGAGGAAGCATGATACGAAAATGGATCTGCGCAGCCGCACTGGCGGCGTGCATTGCGACGGCGTTTACAGTCCCGGTACACGCTCAAGCTAAGGCCGATCTTCTTAGTTCCTTTGGCGCGGTGGATGTAGACAAGGTGCGCGAGGAGTCAGCGCCGGCGAAGGCCATGCAAGGGCAACTGCAGGCGTTGTTCACCAAGCTGCAGTCGTTATTGGAGTGGCGCGGCGCTCATCTGCTTCTGGAAGACACTGAGGCAGCGGAGTACATCAGCACGATGATGGAGGACAAACCCGCCGATGCACAGAAAGCCAAAGCAGATGAACTGGCCAAAAAGGCCACAGAACTGAATAACACGTTAAGTGCGCTGCGGCAGAAAAATCCGCTCAGTGATCAGGAGAAGGCGGAACTGCAACGGCTGTCTGATCTGGAGAAAAAGAGTAAAGAGAACCTGGGTGAGTTCAACCGCGTGTTGAGTCAACGGTTCGCCGAACGGCGCGACGAACTGAGTGAGGAATTCGCCAAGGACGTGCTGGTTGCCGTGGAGGCGGTCGCCAAGGAACGCAAGCTTGCTTTGGTGTTCAACAAGTCGTCGGTTCTATACGCGGCTGTGGACATCACCGCCGATGTCATCAAAAAGCTCAACGCACAAAAGAAATAAGTACGGCATACTGGCGCTGCTGCTGGTGCTGACGCTCGCTTCGTGCGGGCGTCAGCCGTCTGCGCGTGTGCCTGCAGTGTATGTCGATCTGGATTGTCTGGTTCGCCTGCACCCCAGCCATGGTGCGTTGTTGCTGGCTCCTATGCCGCCTCAGGCAACCGGTAGCCGCGCAACGTCGGTTGATGAGCCGGTACGGGCGTTCACAGGGGATCGCGACGCTCCGGTCAGCACCACTCAACGCCGAGACGCGCGCGCAGATCAACGCTTGAACCTTATCCGCGCACGGCTCGAAAGCCGTGAACGGCAAGCGCTGAACCGGGAAGTTGCCCAACTCCGTTCCGAGAGCAACGCATTGCTGGCGGATCAGACGCTGGCAAACCGCGCCGTCTGGCTCTCTGAAGCCCTGCAGGTGATCGACGAGTTCCGCGGCAGGCTGGCAGAGGCGGATCTCAGCGCATTGGCTGCGCGCCTGACCGCTGACGCGATGCCGGCTGCTCAAGCCGCCAAGACGGCATTGGACGCCTCGCTGGCCGGTCGGCGCGAGGTGCGCACGGCGTTTACCCGGCGTCTTGCCGAGGTGGATACGGCCTATTTCCGACGGCAGGAAGAGGCGCGCGCTGACGCAATGGCGCGTCGGGACGCGCGCATTGACGCGGTACGCAATGCATCCGCGTACAGGATGGAGCGTCTGTTGCGCCGTGTCGATACGGTGACCGGCTGGACCGGTGATGGGCGGCAGTCTTTCGGTTCCCGCGAGTTCAACGCCTCTGTTAACGCGGTTGCACCGGCCGTCAGCAACCGGTCCATCGGACGCACAGTGGCCGGCGAACAGCCTCTGTTGGCGCAGCAACAGGCCGCACGAGCGGTCTGCAGGGAGTGGGTCATGACATATTGCCGTCTACATGGTAAACGGGCGGAGTTCACGCGCAAGAGACAGCCTGACTGGACCCAGCGCGTGGCGCGTGATATGGAGGCTATGCTTCCATGACTGAACCGGTACGTCTGTCGCGTGTTGCTGAGTTGACCGGCGGCACACTAGATGGTGAGGACGTGACCGTCAGCGGTCTGGCGTCTGTGGACTTCGCCGGCCCGGGTGATCTGGTGTTTGCCGAGTCGCAAACCTACGCGACCAGAGCCTCTAGTGGACCGTGTGCGGCGGTGATCGCACCTCCGGGAGTGACGCTGGCAAAGCCGTGTATACGCTGCAGCAATCCCAGACAGGCGTTTTTGGGGCTGCTGCATGTGTGGGCCAAGCCAATGCCAGGTCCCGAAGGTGTTCATCCGGACGCAGTGGTGAGCGAACAGGCTTTGATTGACCCGACTGTGTCGCTGGGCGCGGGCGTGGTGGTTGAAGCCGGCGCCTCGGTTGGTCCGCGCACACGGATCTTCAGTAACGCCTATATAGGAGCAGGATGTACCATCGGCGCCGATTGTGTTATCCTTCCGGGGGTGAGCATTCTGCACGACGTGCAGATCGGGAACCAAGTAGTCATTGGTCCGAACTCGGTGATCGGCGGCGATGGCTTTGGATATGCCTGGGCCGATGGACGTCACCACAAGATACCGCACGTGGGTACTGTTGTGATTGAAGACGATGTGGAACTGGGCGCCTGTGTATGCGTCGACCGGGCGAAAACAGGTGCGACACGCATCGGCACGGGGACACGTTGTGATAATCTGGTGCACATCGCGCACAATGTACAGGTAGGACCATACTGCCTGCTGGTGGCTCAAGTGGGTGTGGCCGGCAGCAGCCGGCTGGGCGCCGGCGTGGTGTTGGCAGGCCAGGTGGGCGTGAAGGACAACGTGACGATCGGCGATGGCGCCACCCTCGCCGCCAAGTCCGCTGTGATTGGGAATCTGGCGCCTGGAGGCACATATCTGGGGTATCCGGCGCAGGACATCCGTCAAGAGTGGCGCGAGCGTGCTTATGTACGCCAGCTGCACAAGCTGTTTGAACGGGTGAAGGCGCTGGAAGCCGAGGTGTCGAGGTTGTCGGGTGAATAGCCGCCGGCTGGTTCATCCCGTGAGCGTGTCGGGTGTCGCCATTCACTCCGGCCTGAAGACATCCGCGTCGGTATATCCGGGAGTTGTGGGCCGTGGGGTGGTGTTTGTGCGTCATGGCATATCGGTGACCGCAAGCGCGTCGCTGGTCTCGGGTGTAGATCGGTGTACATCACTTCAGATCGGGCCCCATCAGGTCATGATGGTGGAGCACCTGTTGGCGGCGCTGTGGCTGCTGGGTATTGAAGACGCGACCGTTGTGATGAACGGCGATGAGATGCCGGTGCTGGATGGCAGTGCACAGCAATGGACCGCCCTGCTGACCGAGGCGAGCGTACCCACCGGCAGGTCGCGTGTCCGGAAGGATCTGAGCGAACCAGTGGAATTGCACGCCGGGGCGAGTCACGCCTGGGTACTTCCGGCCTGCGCGCCATGCATCAATGTGACTGTTCATTTCAATCATCCGCTGGTGCGGTCACAGACAGGAGCCTGGGATCTGTCTCAGTGTGAGTTGGTGCAGACGTTTGCCCGTGCACGCACCTTCGGGTTCATCGAAGAGGTTCAACCCCTGTTGGACCGCGGTATGGCGCTGGGCGGCGCACTGGACAACGCATTGGTCATCTATCCGGATCATTACAGTTCCGAGTTGCGGTATCCCGATGAACCGCTACGGCATAAGGCGTTGGATTTCATCGGGGATATGGCATTGATCGGGTGCGCTGTCAATGCCTGTTTTGTGGTGATCCGACCCGGGCACAAATTCAACAACGCGCTGGCGCGGGCCGTCTCAGCGCAACTCGACGCCACGTCAGCCTGACCTAAGGAGAGAGTCAACCATGAGTGAGTCCATTCCATTCAACAATCTATCGATCACTGACATATTGCCGCATCGATATCCGTTTTTACTGGTCGACCGTGTTCTGGAGATGGAACCGGGTAAGCGCGTCAAGGGTATGAAGAACGTTACGGCCAATGAGCCGTTCTTCCAGGGGCACTTTCCAGGACGTCCCATCATGCCAGGCGTGTTAATCCTGGAACATATGGCGCAAGTAGGCGGCGTGTTGTTCCTGTATGACGCGCCTCCGGGTGAAAAACTCATTGTCATTGCCGGTATGGAAAAGGTGCGGTTCCGGAAACTGGTTACTCCTGGCGATACGCTGGTCACTGAAGTCGAAGTCTTGCGGTTTGGCGGCAGGAACGGGCGCGTGAAGATGACCGCGATGGTTGGCGATGGTGTGGCCGCCGAGGCAGAGATGCTGTTCAGTATAGTGGACAAAGCGGTCGAAGCACCGGCCGCCGGGGAGGAAGCTCGCTGATGAACGCGCATGAGTGGTCAGACGCGATGATCCATCCGACTGCTGTGATCCATCCAACGGCGCGGATCGGTGAAGGAGTGCAGATCGGTCCTTTCTGTGTGATCGGAGAGGGCTGTTCGGTGGGCGACTACACTGTTCTGGCAGCGAATGTGATGCTGGACAAACACACCTCACTGGGTGAGAACTGCAACGTTATGTCCGGTGCGGTGCTGGGTGGACCACCGCAGGATACCAAGTGGGCCGGAGAGGTGACTTACTGCGAGATTGGCGACCATAATATCATTCGTGAATATGTGACCATCCATCGCGCGACGGGTGAGGGTAATGTCACACGCGTGGGCAACTCCAACATGATCATGGGTTATTGCCACATCGGTCACAACTGTGAGATTGGCAACCATGTGATCGTGGCGAATCAGGCCGGCATCAGTGGTCACGTGATTGTGGAGGATCATGTGGTGTTCGGCGGCATGGTGGGGGTTCACCAGTATACGCGGATTGGCCGGCTGTCCATGATCGGCGGGATGTCCAAAGTGGTGCAGGACGTTCCTCCGTTTACGTTGGCTGACGGACGCCCGGCTGAAATACTGGACCTGAACACGATTGGTTTGCGACGGCAGCAGATCCCAGCCTCTGTTCGGTCGGGTTTGCGCCAGGCCTATAAGCTGTTGTACCGGTCCAAACTCAATATGTCACAAGCGATTGATGTGATTGAGGAGGAGGTCGATCCCAGTCCGGAGCGCGACTACCTGCTTGATTTCATGAAGGGTATCCGTAAAGGCTTTGCGGGCCGGGCTATGGATCCACGCCGCGCCAAGTGAGCTGTCTGTTCTGTGTGGCGGGAGAGGCCAGCGGCGACCTCGCCTGCAGTCACCTGATCGAAGCGGTGCGGCCTCTGGCTCCTTCGCTTGATGTTCGCGGTGTCGGCGGACGCAGGATGCAGCACATTGGCATACCGTTATGGGCGGTCAGTACGCACTGGGGCGCGGTGGGGGTGACGCACGCGTTGCGGCTGATCCCGGCGTTAACACTGCTGCAGTACCGCCTGCGCAGTTATCTGCTGCGCAACCGACCGGATTGCCTGCTGCTGGTGGATTTCGGGGCGTTCAATATTCCGCTGGGCTGCTGGGCTCGGCGACATCAGATCCCCGTGCTGTACTACTTTCCACCCGGTTCCTGGCGCCGCACGCCGCGAAGAGGCAGGTTGCGGGAAGCGGCTGATTTGGTGATAACCCCATTCAGTTGGTCTGCGGAAGGCCTCAGTGAGCAAGGCATGCGTGCGGAGTGGATGGGACACCCATTACTCGACTGGCTGTGTCCCGTAACTCCCAGGGATGAGTTCCGCAATCTGACCGGATCCGTGGCGGGCAGGTTGATCGGCATGCTGCCGGGAAGCCGCCGGCATGAAGTGGAAGCGCTCGTGCCGTTCCTGGTGAAGGCCGCTCAACGACTGAGCCGTGAGGATGATGCCGTCCGCTTTGTCGTCGGGCGTGCACCGTCTGTGGACCGGCGATGGCTGGAACGGCGTCTGTCACCACTCGGTTCGTGTTGCACCATCAGTGATCAGGCACATGACGTGATGGCTCACAGCGATCTGGTCTGGTGCTGCTCAGGGACGGCCACCCTGGAGACCGCCGTATTGGGTACGCCCATGATCATACTCTACCGCGGTCCGCTCGCGTTGAGGTGGGAATATGCATTACGGCGCCGGCAGGCTCCTGTCGTGGGACTGCCGAACCTGCTTGCCGGCCAGCGGATCTGTCCCGAGTTGCTGGGGGAGGTCCCGGCTGAACAACTGCTCCAGCAGACGAATCGGCTGCTGTCCGGGCCGGAGCGCGAGCAGCAACTCGCCGGACTCCGGGCCATCCGTGCGTTGCTGGGGCAACCGGGTGCGACACAGCGTGCTGCAGATCGCCTGGTGACGTTCATGAACGAAACGGTGACCGCACCATGA
The DNA here is from genome assembly GCA_964535125.1 of uncultured bacterium. Lineage (GTDB taxonomy): Bacteria > Armatimonadota > HRBIN16 > HRBIN16 > HRBIN16 > CAZHSN01. The sequence continues at coordinate 1,883 of CAZHSN010000003.1, read as the reverse complement.
CGCAGCCCCAACGTGACGATGCCAGACTGCAACGGATCCTGCTGAACGACCTAAAACCCTACTGGCGCCATATACTGCTGGGCATCGCATGCGCCGGGTTGGCGCAGTTGATGACCGCCTACATCTACTCGATGAGTCGGGATGTCGTGGATGCCGCGCAGATGCACAAGGACACCAGTGCCTTAAACCGCGCGAGTCTGATTGTGCTTGGTGCGTTTACCGTAAAGTTCGGGTTGACGTTCGGTCACATCTACCTGCTGCAGATGGCCATCAACCGATATACTACCAGTCTGCGTCAGCGGGTGTATGAACACCTTCAGGCTCTGTCCATGTCTTATTTCACCAATAGACGGACGGGAAGCTTGGTCTCGGTGATCACCAACGACATCAACGTCGTGTCGACGGGCGGCGGGATACTGAAGGACGCCATCGCCGCGCCGTTGGGTGTCATTGTCGGTCTTGTCTGGTTGTTTGTGGTGTCCTGGAAGCTGGCAGCCATCGCATTCCTCTGTGTGCCTGTCATGGCGCTTGGAATCCGTGCAATCGGGCGGCGTATCCGCAAAGTGGGAGCGATCTCTCAACAACGGCAGGCCGAGGTGGTTTCGGTGATGCAGGAAACGGTTGCCGGCATTCGGGTCGTCCGGTCGTTTGCCGCCGAACCGTATGAGATCTCCCGTTTCCATGCTGTAAACCAACTGGCCTATAAGGCGATCATGAAGGGCGTGGCCGCGTTTGCCGCGTTGAAACCGTTGAACGAACTGATCGGCGCGGTTGGTATCGCCTCGGTACTGTGGGTTGGCGGGATTCTCATTGTCCGTGGTGAGTTGACATTCGGTGGACTGAGCAGTTTCCTTCTGATGTTGAACCTGGTCGCCGTCAGCATGCAGCAGGTGGGAAACCTGAACGCCACCCGGCAGCAGATACTCAGCGCTGCCGACCGCATATACCGGGAGGTGCTGGACGTACCCTCAGAGGTGTGTGACGCTCCGGATGCGGTTGACATGCCGCCGATCACCGGCCATGTGCAATTTGAACAGGTGTCGTTCTCATATGGTCGGGAAGCGCGGGATGTGTTGCGGCAGGTCAGCTTCGAAATGCGTCCCGGTGAAGTCGTCGCGGTCGTTGGACACAGCGGCAGCGGGAAGAGCACCTTGGCCGATCTGATCCCCCGCTTCTACGACCCAACCGCCGGACGCATTATTATCGATGGCCTGGATGTTCGAACGGTCACTACCGCGTCATTGCGCCGGCAGATCGGGATCGTACCGCAGGAGACCGTGTTGTTTGCAGGCAATATCCGTTCGAACATCGCCTACGGACGCCCAGACGCGACCGAAGCGCAGATCATTGAAGCGGCGCGCGCCGCCAACGCACACGAGTTCATCACGCGGTTGGAGCAGGGCTACGACACCCCTGTGGGGGAGCGCGGCGTGCGTGTATCGGGTGGGGAACGCCAACGGATCGCTATAGCCCGGGCCGTGTTGAACAATCCCAGGATCTTGATCCTGGATGAGGCCACGTCGTCACTGGACGCCACATCCGAACGGCTGGTGCAGGATGCACTGGATACGCTGATGCGTGGACGTACCACTCTGGTGATTGCCCACCGGCTCAGTACGGTGGTAAACGCGAATCGCATTCTGGTACTGTCGCACGGCGCCATTGTGGAACAGGGGACCCATCAGGAGTTGGTTGCCCGAGACGGGGCCTATGCCAAGCTGTTCCGGAGCCAGTTCAGCCAATGAAGGAGCGGTTGCACCGGTGGTGGGACGCGCGCCGGCCGAGGCTGCTTTCGGCTGTGGTATGGTTGCTGGTGTGCCTGTTGGGCTCCACATTCCGGGTGCGGCAGGAGAACGTGCCGGAGCCGCTGCGTACGGATGGCC
>CAZHSN010000002.1:0-59444 GCA_964535125.1 uncultured bacterium | reverse complement strand
ATAGCGATCGTGCTCAGAATGCGGTTCCGTCGCGCCAGGTCGCCGCTGCACCGGGCTTCGGCGACGTATTTCACCACACTGGTGGCAAACCCGAAATCCATCAAGCCAAAGAAACCCAGCACGGAAAAGACCAGCGACCACAGCGCAAAGTGTTCAGCGCCCACCGTACGCACCATGTAGGGGGTAAAGAAGAAGAACACCACCGCAGACAGCAGGGTCTGCATGTAGTTGCTTATGGCGTTAATGATCAGCCGTGCACCTGATGATCCGCTCATGGTCATATCGTGGCATATCTGCGGTGTTGTTGCCTACTGCTGCCGAACACATGCAGGATTCGGCCGGTAAAAGTAGGAATCCGACCATCACATGCCGAACACCGCTCTAGATGACAATCAGGAGGATCGGATGCATCACGTTCCCTGGCCAACAGATATCTTAAGGGCTACAGGCCCACAGCGGCGTTTCACAGGCCGCCAGCTGGAGGAGATCGCTTTTCCACTGGGCGGCATTGGCACCGGATGCATCTCACTGGGTGGCCGGGGTAACCTGCGGGATATTGAGATCTATAACAAACCCAACAAGAACTCCTGGCTGCCCTTCACATTCTTCGCTCTGCATGTCAGCGCAGAGGGTGAGCCGGGCATCGGCCGAGTCCTGGAGGGCGCTCTGCGCCCTCCCTACCGAAGCGGCTTTGGCGAACCCCAAGCGCAACTGCAGGGGTTGCCCCGGTTTCAGAACGCGGAGTTCACCGGCACATACCCCACCGCTCATCTGAGCCTGTCCGATCCGGATGTCCCCGTGACCGCACAGTTGCAGGCATGGAATCCCTTCGTGCCTCTGGACGTGGACTCCAGTTCACTGCCGCTCGCTGTGTTTGAGTGGACGATCGCCAACCCCACAGAACAGCCGCTTCAGGTGACATTGGCGGCGTGTCTCAGTAACCCCTGTACCGCCCCTAAACCGGACGGCGGGCGAACCGCAGCCGGCAGTATCAACGAATGGTTTTGCGAAAACGGCCGGAAGGGATATCTATTACACCACCCCCAGGCGCCCGCGGAAGACGCCGACACCGGCTCGCTGTGCCTTTGCACCGAGTGGCCCGACACAGAAGGATTGAGCCGCTGGTACCGGGGCGGATGGTGGGACGGCTGCCACCTGTTTTGGGATGCGTTCTCCACCACAGGTCGGCCGGAGGGACCCCGTGAAGGAGAGCCGGCGCCGCAGAGTGGAGAAACCGCGACGCTGCTGATGCACGCCGCCATCCCGGCAGGACAGTTTGTCACCATTCCTGTCGTAATGAGTTGGTTGTGGCCCTGGATGGCGAACCCGTGGCAGGCGCCTCAAGCACCGCAAGTGCCCTTGCTGCGCACCTGGGCGGGTGCGCGCTTCACGAACGCACGCAGGGCTGCAGACACGCTGCTGGACAACCTGTGTACGCTGCGCGCGCATACCGACGCGTGGCGCGATGCACTGTATGCCTCCAGCCTTCCGTCCCGCGTCATTGAGGCGGTCGGTTCTCAAGTCAGCATTATCCGCTCACCCACGTGCCTGCTGTTGGACGAGCGGCTGTTTGTGGCATGGGAAGGCTGCGGAGATACCTGCGGTTGTTGCATGGGCAGTTGCACGCATGTCTGGAACTACGAACAGACCCTGGCCTTCCTGTTCCCCAGTCTCGAGCGCTCCATGCGAAGTACCGAGTTCCTGTATAACACGCGCGAGTCGGGTAACATGGCGTTTCGGTCCCACTTGCCGCCGGGAAACGGCCTGATGAACTTCAAGCCGTGTGCGGACGGGCAACTGGGCGCCATCATGCAAGTATACAGAGACTGGCAACTGAGCGGCGACACGGCCTTTCTGCGCTCGCTCTGGCCTCATGTTAAGCGCACGCTGGAATACGCATGGACCATGACACCCGATAAGATGGAACGCACTCCGGAAGGGCATGTGATCGATTCGTTGTGGGACCCGGACGGCGACGGCGTGATGGAAGGCGAACAGCACAATACCTATGACATTGAGTTCTTCGGGCCGAACACCCTGTGCACGGTGATGTATCTGGGCGCGTTACGCGCCGCATCGCGGATGGCCAAAGCGCTGGGGGACGATGAGGCCGCACGGGTGTATGAAGCCAAATACACGAGCGGCCGTGACCGTGTGGACGCGACATTGTTTAACGGCGAGTACTACGAGCAACACGTTCAGGTCATACCGGAGGTCACTATTCCCGCGCATCTGGCCAGCCCATCGCCGGTGAGCTGTTCCTGCCGCAGTAACGGGCAACCGCGCCAGACACCGCTTTCTGCTGCTGATGCGTATCCCAAGTACCAGTACGGAGCGGGATGCCTTGCCGATCAGTTGCTGGGACAGTGGGCTGCACATGTATACAACCTCGGTTATCTGCTCGATCCGGCACATGTCCGCAGCGCTGTGAAAGCGATCTACACGTACAACACCCGTCATCCCATGGGATCGTTTGCCAATGTACAGCGTGTTTACGCCCTGCCCGAAGAGTCCGCGTTGTTACTCTGCACCTGGCCTCATGGCAACCGGCCGGCCTTGCCGTTTGTCTACAGCGATGAGGCGTGGACAGGCATTGAGTTCCAGGTGGCCGCTCATTTGATCTACGAAGGACATGTGGACGAAGGGCTGGCGGTTGTGCAGGCCATCACTGACCGATACAGCGGCCATAACCGCAACCCGTGGAACCACGTGGAGTGCGGCCATCACTACGCCAGAGCGTTGGCGTCCTGGTCGGTAAAGCTCGCGCTGGATGGCTACGGATACAGCGCCCCGGAGGGATGGATGCGCTTCGCGCCCCGGATCAGCGCCCCGGAGTGGACGACGTTCTGGTCCGCCGATTCCGGATGGGGCCGGTACGCACAGGCACCACATGACGGCCGCTTCTGGCTGGAGGTCACCTGTGGCCAGCTTGTGTTGAACCGCCTGGAACTGGCCGATCTGCCGCAGGGAGATCTGAGCGTCCGTTGCGGTGATACCCGTGTGCGGGCAACCCGCAGCGGACCGGTGATCACATTTCCGGAAGCCGTTACGGTCTTGCCAGGTTCGGCGCTGCACATCGGCATCACCGGGAGGTAACACGCTGTGAGCGACATCAGACTGGAAGCCGGGTATGCCACTCGGGACATAACGCCTCCCCGAGGTGTGGAGCTTTGCGGCTTCGGCTATTACTTGGGGCGCACCATGGAGCGGATCGAAAGCCCCCTGAACGTAAGATGCTGTGTACTACGGGCCGGGACCGACACGGTATGCATGCTGTCTACCGACTTGATCGGCTTTTCGGTGACGGAGGCAGATCGGCTCCGCGCGCTGATAGCGGCTGACTTGGGGATTGATCCGGTACGGGTCCTGTTGGCGTCCACACATACGCATGCAGGACCCGCCACTGTCGCGTGGGATGGTATCGGCGAAATGAACCCCGACTATGTGGCCGAACTGCCCGGCAAACTGAGAGGCGCCGCCATCCATGCGGCCGAATCGCTGGAGCCGGTCACCGTCCGGTGGCGTTGTGAGACCATCGAGCCGTTCGGCATCAACCGCCGCCATTCCAACTTCTGCCAGATCGACCCCCGTTTGAAAACGCTGTGGTTCGATGGCGCGCACACCCCCATCGTCATTACCTCATACGCCTGTCACCCGGTGCATACGGGCGCAGATCCGGTTCTGTCCGCAGACTGGCCGGGGGCCGTGTGCGAGTGCGCCGAGCAGGCGGCCGCGCGCGCGTTGGTATTGCAGGGTTTCTGCGGTGACATTGATCCGGTGTCATGGCACACCGGACATCATGAGCACTGGCCGCAGGAAGTCGCATCCATCGGTCGACACGTGTGGAACCGGGTGAGACGTGCCCGGCATGCACCGGAAAGCGCGGTGAGCTGTCTGCCCGTCGCCGAACGGCGTCTGCCGATTCCGCTCAATGTACCAACCCTGGATGATCTCAAGCGCGACGCGACGCACCTGCTGCAGCACGCCGGTTCACCGGGACACAGGCGCTTTGCGGAAATATGGATCGACAAAGCTCTGGCCTATAGAGACGAGATGGCGGCCAACCCGTTCACCGATCCTGTGCCGATCTGGGCGTGCCGGATCGGCTGTGCGGTGCTGTGCGCGGTTCCGTTCGAGCCGTTTTCCGGGCATGATGCCGTATTGCGTGCGCATCACCCCGATCTGATGACCATCGGCTACGCGAACGGGCTGACCAGTTATCTGCCCACCCGGGATATCTATGAATGCCCCGGCGACTATGCGGCATATGAAGCGCCGCGCTTCTTCAGCCTGTTCCCGTTCACGCCAGACGCACCGGATCTGGTGATGAACGCGGCGTTGCAGTTGATCACAGACGTGCAAGCCGAAACGGCTTAACCGCACGTCTGCACCGGTCTATCACCTATACGCTGTCCGACCAGCGGAACACAGTACCGCCCAACTCCTGCGGGTGGTCACGCAGCGTCTCATACACTTCATAGGCCTCCGAAGCCGGGACAACGGCGCGCAGCAATGGACCAATCATCAACCGGCCTCTCGCGGTCAGCCGGCAGACATTGTGCAGATCATCGCGGTCAAAGTGGCTATTCTGCTTGATGGTGACCTCGTGAGACTGTCCCAGGTTGAACGTGTAGTTGACTTGGCAGCGTCCGGCGATGAGCAGCACACGCCCCCGCGCCCGTACGGCGCCGATCAACTGGTCTTCCATGCCGGGCGCACCTGCCACATCGATCACCGCATCAAACGATCCACCGGGAACACACCGTGACCAGCCGTCCGCATCACTGACGAATGCCTCTTCCACCGCACCCAGACGCTGCGCATCGCTCAGGCGCTCCGCACTGAGATCGCAGATTGTGACGCGCGCTCCCATCGCATCGGCGATCTGGGCCGCCAACTGACCGATAAACCCGGCGCCCACTACCAACACCCGCTCACCCATACGCAAGTCCGCATGCCGGCAAGTACGCATCGCCACACTGGTCATCCCGAACAGCGCCGCATGGGTTCGGTCCACAGAATCCGGCAGTTTCACTAGCAGCCAGTCTTCCGGGAACACGGCATACTCCACATGATCGGCGCTGGAGTAGACCACATCGCCCACAGACAGCTCGCGGCATTCGGGCCCGACTTCGACCACGACACCCACGTTCTGATACCCCCAGGTGGCCGGCAGTCGCTCGGACGGGGTGGCATAGTTACCGCCGATCAGATCGTTCCGCTCGGTTCCGTTGGTCACTCCTGAAAACAGCGTCCGAACACGCACCAGGTTGCCTGTTACTTCAGGTGGGGCAGGCCAGTCATCGACCATCCGTTTTTCGCGCACACCATCGGCGCACAAACGCGTCACCAGCGCCTTCATGACGCCGCTCCAAGCCGCCGGCCGGCCCACAGTATGCCGCGCCGCAGCACTGTCTGGAAGCCCGGATTGGACCACGCGGCCGGGTCGTGCCCGAGAGACAGGCAAAACACGCGCGACTGACGGAACTGCCGCGTCCACGCCACGGAGCGCATGCTGAGCGGATGCTCGACGGTCAACAGCGTGTGACTGTCGTCACTGGGCGACTGCATGGTGTAGCTCTCGTCGGTGATTATCCAGTCACTCATGCCGGCCGTGATGGGATGGGATGGATCGGCCACGCTGACCGGCAGCGACTGGTCCGGGTGGTACCCAAACCGGCGGTCGGCGATACCCACCATATCAGACCATATGGTGTTGTCGGGATACGCCAGCAAAGCGTGATGGAGTACAACCAGGCCCTGATGCGGCTTACCCAGCCCATCCAGCACCGCGGCCGCAGGGTCATGATCGCCCATCTGCATGTGCATATTGTAGAAAAGAACCACATCATACCGGTCGCGCATCTGTCCCCAGTCCCAGCAGAAGTTTTCCAAGTCCTGAATGTAGGCGTCCACAGCATCCATTCCCCGAAACAGACGATGGAATTCCGGAACGTCAAACGGATGCGCCCCGGTCACAACGGCCGCGGTCAACGGTGCGGCTTCGCAGCTACCTGACATATCTCGTCCCCTTGCCTCTCATGATCGCGTTGCCAGCCAACGCCAACCTCAGTATCAGCCCATTTGCAGTGCCGGTGTTTGTCCATCAGAAACACCAAGTTGCACTTTTGCACCGTATCACGTCGTGCGAGTCATCCGGACCCGATACTGGCCGGGAGGCATTCCATAGGCCGCCGAGAACACACGCGTGAAGTACTGCACGCTCTGGTAACCGCACAAACCAGCGACTTGCGCGACGGCGATCTGTTCGTGCTGCAGCAGATACCGGGCGCGTGTCATGCGGCATCGGGACAGGTAGTCTGCGGGGGTGACTCCGTAGGCGGCGACCATCAGACGCCGCAGGTGCGTCCGGCTGAGATGACAGAACTCACACAGATCCCTTACGCCAATCCCGTCGGCCAGCCGCTCTTCTATATATCCAGGCAGTCCAGCCAACAACTCACGGGCGCGCAGACGGGCGCCGACCTGACGGTCTGACAAGGTTCCTGCAGTATACAGATGCGCCAGCAGTTCCAGCATCACCGCCTTCGCCCGCATGCGCTCGAACGGACGGTTCGTCTGTGCCGCGCTGTGAATGGTAAAGAACAGCTGCTCATAAACAGCGGGAGCAAACGCCTCAATGGCAACGGGAAGGGTCAGTGAGGGATCACCTTCAAACGGTTGACGTATCCTCTCAGGATGCGCACGGGTCTCCGCGGGCGACGCGCTGCAGATCGGCACATGCTCACTGTCATCTCGCTCCATATAATCGAAGTGCAGATTGTACATCAATATCGGCGTCATCGCGTCGTACCATGTCTCGTGCAATGCACCAGGCGGCACCAGCAGCAACGAACGCGGCGTGATCCGGTATGTACAGTCCTCAATACGAAGCCAGCCGGATGCGTCCCGGGTGTACAACAGCAGATGGTCATTGATCACCCGAGGGGGGATGCGCCATCCTGCCGGTACCGGGTAGTAGTGCGCCAGACGCACATAGGGAGAGAGGCGGCTTATCGTATCCATACGCACATTATCCCGCAGCTTGCTCGGGTGTATACGAACGGGCGGTCTGGTCCTGCCAACCATCGCCGTCGTGTTACACTGGTATGTGCCATGCGTACGTCAGATTACCAACGTCCACGGAACAGCCTTCCACAGCCAGCGCCACGGTACTGGCTGCGTAATATCGTGTTGATACTACTGATGGCCGCCCTGTGGTGGTATGCGTGGGGGCGGTTTCGCAACCAGCCGCCACCTTCCCTGCAGATTGATTACATACAACAGGAGCAATAGACCCGCGATATGAACGTCGGACTCATCGGCCTGCCGCAATCGGGCAAGACCACGCTGTTTCGCGCACTGCTGAGCGGTGCGCCCGCCGGCAGCGTGCCGGGTATGCCTAACGCCCATCAGGGCGCCGTGGTTGTACCGGATCCCCGCTTTGACTTCATGGTGCAGGTCTACTCCCCCAAACGCGTCAATCCGGCCACAGTGCAGTTTCTGGACGGCGCCGCACGTATCGGAGATGACCATCACAGAGGCGCTTTGGGCACCGACTTCCTGTCGGGTATCCGGCAGGTCGACGCACTGGTCCACGTGGTCGACGCGTTCAGCGGCACGGTCGATCCCGTCTCTGCAGCACGGCGTATAGATGAAGAGCTGCTGCTGGCCGATCTGACGCTGATAGAGACACGGCTCGAACGGCTGGACAAAGCACTCAAAGCACGAAAGAGCCTGCCTGCCGAACAGGCCGAAAGGGAAGCGCTGCATGCGTTTCAGGCGATCCTGGAGCAGGAGATACCGCTGCGTAACGCCACGCTGCAGCCGGAACACGAAAAGGAACTGCGGGGCTTCACGTTTCTGACTCAGAAGCCGTTGATACTGGTCGCCAATGTGCCAGAAGAACACGCTGCCGACACGGACGTCACCCCTGAACTGCAAGCCTATGCAGCAGAGAAGCAACAGCGTCTGCTGTCTCTCTGCGCCACCATCGAAGCAGACGTCGCCGAACTGGACGCTGCCGATGAGACGGAGTTCCTGCAGGCGTTGGGGATCAGTGAACCGGCACGCAACCGCCTGATCCGGGAGGCCTACCGCTCACTGGGGTTGATCACCTTCTTCACCTGCGGAGAACCTGAGGTACACGCCTGGACACTGCGTGAGGGAGGCAGTGCGGTGGAAGCCGCGGGCCGTATTCATTCAGATCTGGCGCGCGGGTTCATCCGTTTGGAAGTCATACCATTCGACACCCTGCAGAGCCATGGGTCATGGGAGGCCGCCAAGGCAGCCGGCGCGATGCGCTTGGAGATGAAGGACTACGTCGTCAAGGACGGCGACGTGGTATACGTGCGCTTCAAAGTGTGAAGCCGGGGATGCGCAACCCGCACATCCCCGCGGGTTGCGCCTTACTTCCGGGCGGCCAACAGCTGCTTCAGCCCCTGCAGACTGCCCTCAATGCTCTTCATCGGACTGCCGCAGTAGCTCTCCTGTTCGATGGTCAGCCACTCGCAGACACCCGCCTCGTCGATCGCGTCCAACACAGGCCCCCACGGCACGTCGCCTTGACCGATCATCGCGGGCTGTCCGTTCAGGGCATGCTCCTTGATGTGCACCGTTACGGCGCGCGGAGCGGCCCATCGCATCTCCTCTACAGGATCGACACCACCCGCATACGCGTTGCCAGTGTCGAACTGCATGATCACTTCCGGGCGCGTCCGTTCCATCAGCAGGCGCCAGGGGATCTCACCATCCAAAGGCTGCCATTCGGTCATATGGTTGTGGTATCCCGTCAGCATGCCATGCGGCGCCAACCGCTCGGCGATGTCGTTCAGTATGTCGGCGGTGCGACGCCAGGCATCGGCCGACTCTGTGTACTGCGCCGGAAGCCCGGGCACCACCAGGTAACGGTTCCCTATCGTCCGGTGGAACTCGATGCTGCGCTCCAGTTCATCACCGAGCAGCGTATCAATCCCTACATGCGCTCCGGCGACACCCAGTCCGGTGTCCGCCAGCATCGCAGCGATCGCCTCAGCGCTGTGGCCGTAATATCCGGCGAAATCCACGCCGTCATACCCCATCGCCCGGATGCCCTTCAGGACACCCGCCAGATCCTGTGCCGCATCATCGCGGACTGAGTACAACTGAACCCCCAGCTTGCCTGTTATCATCGTTTCCTCCGGATAGTGGGATGTGCCGCATTCCGTTATACAGACGCCGCCGGAATTCCTGCATCCCGTATCGAAGGCGTGAAGCCTGTACAATCCTAACTGCAGGCCGATGTCTGAGCAGGAGGTAAATGGATGAACGTTTCCGGTATCTGGCCGCTGATCCTGGCAAGCGCCGTCGCATTCGGCGCACCCGCCAAACCGTTGGAGCGCCCGGTGAACATTGAGATAGAGTCTGACTGGACCATACGTGTCTCGGCCGGCGTCCTGAATGTCGCCGGTACACGCATCACCATTCCCCGCGCACAGTACCTCAAAGTGACGAACATCACGCCGATCCAAGTGCGTGATGAAGTGCATGAGCGCATACCCGAGTTCAACCCGAATGCAGGCGGATGGATGAAGGGCGCCCGACTGACGCGGTTGATAGCAGATGAGTGTACAGTCTCAGGCAGCCTGGTTCCCGGAACCTTCCGGCTGAAGCCTCAACCCGGCCCCAGCATGCCCTTTGAACCGGGCGAGGACTACCTTTTGGACGAGGAATGGGGCACCTTCGGCCGTGTGGCTGACGGTAAAGTGGCTCCCGCGTCGGTGGTATACGCCGACTATGACTACACTCCAAGCCGCTGGGACACACTCGCGGTGACACCGGACGGCCGCTGCCGAGTCGTACGAGGGACAGAAGGAATGGGGCGTCTGTTCCCGCCTGCGCTGCACGATGGCGAGATCGCTTTCGGCTCCATCTATCTGCCTCGGCCAGCGGCCCGTCTCACGCCGGAGCACCTGTATGTGATCACCTTGAACGCAACGCCTGTGGGACCGCCTGTGGCGGAACGGTTGCTGCCGCGCACACTGCGGGCGCTGCGTGACGGCATTCCGCTGAAGGTGCTGGCATTTGGCGACAGTGTTACCGCCGGAGGGTACCCGTCTTTGTCACCCAACGGAGGTTGGCAGTATCAGTTTGTGGCAAAACTGAAACAACGGTTTCCATCTGCCCGGATTGAGCTGATCACTACGGCGCAAGGCGGCGCGAACAGCGCCGTGTTTACCGATACCGTGGTGGATGGTCGCAGCAGGTTTGAGCGGGAGGTCGTGGATAAGCGCGCTGACTTGGTGGTCATTGAGTTCGTCAACGACGCTGGGTTGGACCAGGCCGGCGTCGACCGCCAGTACGGACGCATGGTCGAGGCGCTCCAGCAGGCCGGTGCGGAGGTCATCCTGACCACGCCGCACCTGGTACGCCCGGATTGGATGCGCCAGCCAAACGCACGGTTCCAAGCAGACCCGCGCCCATATACGGCCGCATTGAAGGCGTTCGGTGCAGCACGCGGTGTGGCTGTGGCCGACGCGGCAGCCGGTTGGGTGGCGCTGCAGAAACGGGGTATCCCGTATATGGCGTTGTTGGGAAACAACATAAACCATCCCGATGACCGCGGCATGGAAGTGCTGGCAGATACGCTGTTAGGGCTGTTTCCGCCGCGTTGATCGGCGCATCGGACCTCCCGCGGCACATGGCGCTGCGGGAGGTCGGGCTACGACTCCTTTGCCGGGTACAGAATGCGGCTGCAGTTTTCACACTGTACCACCGCACCGCTCTGCAGACGTTTCATCACGGTCACACTGATGGTCGTGCGGCACAGTTTACAATGGTCGCCCTCAACCGGGCTCATACCGTATCCATTGCCCCGCTGCCTCAGCGTCTCATATCGGCTGATGTGACGCGTCTCAACGCGCTGAGCGGCCCGTTCCCTGCGCACCGTCAGGTCTGTCAACTCCGCTTCGATATGCTGCTTCTCGGCGTCCATGGATGACTTTTCAACACGGTATTGGTCCAACAGAGCAGCGCTCGCCTGGATCGCTTCGCTGGCCTCCGACTCCAGTTCCGTCACGCGGTCCATGGCTTGCAGCACCTGCCCGTCCAGTTCACCCTGACGCTCCTTCAAGGCAGCCAATTCGTGTTCCAGTGCGTTCAACTCGCGCGTGGCCGTCACTGTCCCGCCATACAGCCGTTTGTGAGTCTGTTTCCGGCGCTCTTCGGTCTGAGCCAGTTCCGTCTCCAGGGCGCACAAGTGAGCTTTCGCCTCTGATAACGCCTGTTCGGCTGCGGCTTTCGTTTCCAACAGCCGGCGCGCCTCTGCGGCGCACAAGGGTCCGGCCTCGATTTCGCGCAACCGTCTCTGACGTTTCAGAATGCGTGCGTCTAACAGCTGCAGATCCCATAACAGCTGAAGCTGTTCATCGTCGTTCATTCATCAGGCTCCAGAATCGTCCGCCGACGTTCATTGATAGGGAAACGCACCTCCGCCAAGGCCAACCCGTCGCGATTGAACATACGGAAGGAACCCCGCAGACCACCACGCACCAGATCCTCGACAATACGTAAACCGAGGCTGGGGGTTTTCCCGGGATCAAAACCTGTGGGCAGCGGAACGCCATCGTTAGTGACTTCCATCACGATGTGTTCATCATCCTGGTGCAGGTTAACAAGGATAGAACCCTGCTTCCGCTCTGCGAATCCGTGCTCAATGGCGTTCTGCACCAACTCATTCAACACCAGCGCCAGTGATGTGGCCCGATGCAGCGGAAGCATCAGTTTCGCACACGACGCCCGCATCTCGATGCGTTTGTCCGGCGGCACCAATCCCTGCTGGGTCGCTGACAGGATCGACTCTGCCAGACGGTTCAGCGGTACGGAATCCAAGTCTTCACGGCTCAGCAGATCATGTACGGAAGCGATTGATAAGATGCGTCCCAGGCTCTCACGCAACGCGTCTTTCGCGTGCAGATCGGATGTAAACCGCATCTGCAGACGCAGGAGGCTGGCTACCTGCTGCAGGTTGTTCTTCACCCGATGATGCATCTCCGCCAGGATTGCGGACCGCACGCTCAGCCGCGCGTGCTGAATAGCCACAGCGGCAGTGTTGGCAAACGCAGACAGGATGTTCAACTCGTCTTCCACGAATTGGTGAGGCGTGGCTGTATAGCAGTTCATCACGCCGATGATCCGGTCTTGAGTGCGCAACGGAATGCTCGCCATCGAGCATAGGCCCTCTCGCGCCGCGATATCCGGAAAGTGGTAACCCGGCTGCCGTTTCACATCATCAACCGTTATGGTGGCGCCGCGCGATACGGCCTGCCCGGCAATGGAACTGCTGACCGGGATGTTGGGCTTGCTGATGTATTCCTGACTGGTGCTGCTGGTCGCCTTCAGTTCCAGTTCGTTGGTCTTTTCATCCAGCAACATGACCGTGCAGAGCTTATACCGCATCGCCTGCACCGTGACGTTCACCAGGAACGCCAACTGGTCTTCCAGGTACAGGTTTCCGGCCAGGCGCTTCGTCACCTCGGTCAATGTGGACGCCTGCTCGGCCCGCTGTTCCAACTCACGCATCTGACGAGCCTTCGTGATGGCTCCGGCGGCCTGAGCCGCCAGGTTGGATAGAATGCGGATCTGATGCGGCCCGTATGTGTGCGGTTCCACCGTACGCACATTGACCACACCCAGCACCTCGTCTTCGTAGACCAAGGGGACTGCCAGAATTGACTCGAACCGGTTCATCGTTACATCCGGCAGGAATTTGAACCGGTGATCCTTGTAGGCCTCCCGGGAGACAGCTACCGGCCGGCGCTCTCTCGCCACCCAGCCGGTAATACCCTCTCCCAACCGCAACCGGACATTACCCACCATCCCTCTGCCTTCTTCATCCGAAGCACGAAGCACCAGTTCCGTGCGCGATGCATCAAACAGGTAGATATGGCACGATTGGGTACCGGTCAGCCGCTGTGCGGCCTCCACCAGTGCGTTGAGGCTGTCCTCCAGTTGCATCGCGGAACCGACCGCGTTGCCAATACGGCGCAGCGCATCCACTTCGGCGTGGCGTTCTGTCAGCTGGGCTCTCAGTTCACGAATGGTGGCTTCCCGCTCAATCAGCGTCTTGTCACGCAGTTCCAGTTCCTCGGTCAGCACCGCCAGATCGGTCTGGTCGCCCCGAAGGCGACGCCCAAGCTGCCGCATCAGACGCCGCACGCGAAGTGTTGGCCGGAAACGATGGCGTCCTGAGTGCATCACACGCTGTGGGCGATGATGATCGCTTCGGCGATCTCCTTCATCGATTTGCGGGTGTTCATGCTCTGGATCTGAATCCGTCGGAACGCCTCCTGCTCCTTCAGGCCGTACTGGTCCATCAGGATCCCTTTCGCACGCTCAATCAGTTTGCGTGTGTTCAACCGCTCGTTGAGATCATCTACCTCTTCTTCGAGCGAGAGGAACTCCTTGTACCGGGCAAGAGCGATTTCGATGTTGGGGCTCAGATCGGGCTCCTTAAACGGCTTCACCAAGTATGCGAACACACCGGCGTCCTTGGCGCGATCGATTAGATCTTCATCATAGTACGCGGTCAGCAGCATCACCGGCCCGAGTTTCTCCTCGGTGATCAGTCGCGCCGCATCGATGCCGTCCATATTGGGCATCTTCACGTCGAGTATCACGAGATCCGGTTTGTGCGTCCGGACGGCATCCAGCGCCTCCAGGCCATCACCGGCTTCAGCCACCACATCGTAGCCGAGCGCCTCGAGCATGTTTTTCAGGTCGATCCGTATGATCGGTTCGTCATCAGCGATGACAATACGCAAAGTCGCGTCGCTCATCTGGGCGCCCTCCCTTAGGCTGTTGCATGTCCTCAATGTCAGTGCCAAAGAGGTCTGTCTTATTGATTTTACCAGCAACGGGCTGCTCTCTGCGCGCAGCCAGGCGTCAACCATTGACATCAGATGACAGGCAAGCCATAATGGGCTTCGATGAAAGCATCCATGCCATTTCCAACCGTACGCTGGAAGAACCAACTGGTCACCTTCGTAGCCGGCAGCACCCGGCGCGAATCCGCCAAGGCCGCCCTGCTGTTTGCGTTTTTCTCCGGCCGCGCACTGCTGGTCGATATTGAAGGCCGGGGATGGTCTATTCCCGGAGGCCACATACGGGAAGGCGAGACGCCGCGTCGCGCCGTCCTGCGGGAGGCCCGTGAGGAGGCCGGCATTACCTTGCAGCGTGTGACCCCGCTGGGCAGCTACCGTCTGGAGAGCGATGAGCACGCGGTCTCGTGGGTGCCTGTGTTTGTGGGTGAAGTGGCCTGTTTCCAGGCCATCCCTGATGACTTGGAGTCACGCGGATGTCTGCTGGTGGAGCCGCACGACCTGCAATACCTGTACTACATGTGGGATCCGCTGCTGGAGGCCGTCTGGAGCTACGCTCTGGAGACCTATGCCGCCGCATTCCCCGTGGCATTCAGCATGAGTGACATGCTGGAGACCTTCCAGCGTACACTGCCCCCGCCGTCGGCCGACTGAACCCGTACAGGTCATCCGCGGGCCTACCCGTGGAACAGAAGATCCCTGTAGCGCTGTACAACGAGCGGCGCATCGAACTGCTTCACATACTCCAACGCCCGTTGTGTCCTCATCTGTGTGGCATATTCACACTCGAGTACGGTGGCGATCGCCTGAGCCAGCGCGTCCCCATCACCGACCGGAGATAGAAGACCGCGTGCATCCTGGCCGATCAGTTCGGCAGGTCCGCTGGGGCAATCGGTAGACACGACGGGTGTACCGAGCGCCATCGCCTCCAGCAACACCATACCCAGCCCTTCATACACCGAACTCAACACCAGCGCGCGCGCGTGCGCTATCCAAGGGTACGGATTCGCCAGATGCCCTGTGAACCGCACGTGCGGGCTGAGGCCCAGTGCTGCGGCGTACTCGGCCAGTTCGTCCCGCAGCGAGCCGTCTCCGATGATGACCAGTTCCGGCGCGTCCTCGCTCCTGTCCCGCAGACGCCGGTATGCGTTCAGCAACGTCCTGTGGTCTTTCTGCGGATTCAAACGACCCACACATACCAGATAGGGTACATCCAGTGGAGACACAGCGTCCGCCAGACGTCGGACCGAGTCGAGTGGAAGCGGGTTTAACATCACATGGGTGTTGGCGCAACCATGCTGTGTGACTACCTGCAGACCGCGCCTTACCCCCTCAGAGACGCAGATAACGCCGGCAAAACGCGGATAGACCGACTGTACGAAGTCCTGTCGGCGGGCATGGCGGCGGAATGGGGCGTATGCCGAAAGGTCAATGTGCAGCATCGCCCAAGGTTCACAGGTACGGCGGAGGCGGCTCATCTGGTACACCACTCGATCGGTGTGGAACTCCAGTCCGGACACCGCCACGCGGTAGTCGCCGGCAAGCCTGTAGAGTTTGGCGATGGTCAGCGCGGCCGTCCATGGTTGGCGCGCTCCATGACCCAGCACATGCACCGCTACGCGCGGATGCAGTGAAGTGCGCTCCTCCGGTGTGCATCGAAACACGGCCAGGCCGGTGCGCACGCCCTGTTCCGCCAGGCCGTTGCACAGGGTCGTCACCACACGCTCCGCACCCCCGCCGTGCAGCCGGGGCATCACAAACAGCACGCTGGATTCAACACCCATGAGCCTCACCGGCCCCAACGAGGTGTCATGGCGATTTACCGGCAACTACCGCCAGGCGTCGCGCAGATGGTGAACCATCTGCGGACGGGCATGCAGGTACGCCGAAGGGTATCGCAGGTACAGCATAGTCATCACCCGCCAGTCCCCTAACTGGTGCGGCCGCGGTGTGCCGTGGAACTTCACCACTATCGAGCGTGAGAGCACATCCATGGCGGTGAAGTGGCTGCGCCGATGCACGCGAAATAGCCTGCGGTACGAGATCACCCATTCCGGCGGCCACCACGTCACCCAGTCATGCAGACCGTGTTCCCGCACATGGTCATCGATGTAGTCCTGATCGCCCTTTAACGGACTTTGATAACGCACACCCGTACGATACGCATCCCAGATCCCCTGTGTCTCCGCGCATGGCGATATCCACATCACGCAGGAGTTCAGACAGTCATAGTTCCAATCTCTGACGGCCACAAACGGATGACCGTGCGCGTAGGACACCATTGGATCGAGTGAACTGCGGATGATCGCCGACAGATCGATATACAGCAGCGGTTCTCCGTTCAACAGCTCACCGTCGAACAGCCGCAGCTTGGCGAACCACCCGCTAAGGCCCCATGACGACGCGTCCGCCTGTTGAACCGCAGGGTCCAGAGGACGTGGTCTGTCAGTGTAACAGACAAATCGGAACGGCATACTTAGGTGCCGCTGCACCATCCGATAGAGACGATCCACATAGATGTCCGGATACCGGTCGCCTGTGTTGACACATGCTACGCTGAGCAATCGCTACCTCGATCGGCCAAAGCGGCCGCATGGTCATTGTACATCCGCCAGACACAGGGGCAATGATCAACGTTCTGCAAGCGACTCCTGTGCTTCGGCCGCGCTGAGTTGGTGGTGAACCATCCGGCAGATCGTCTGCAACAGCACCAAACGTTCCGCGCGCTCCCACACATTCCGTCCGATACAGACGCCGGCCGCTCCCGAACGCATCACCTCATCGACCATCTGGATCACGCCTCCCGCTCCTGTCGCCACCGGCCCGCCTGCCGCCCAGACCGGAACCGTAGCATTCTCAACCACGAACGCGAATGTATCGGCGCTGCCTGTGTAACAGGTCTTGATGACATCCGCGCCCATCTCAGCCCCTACACGTGCTGCGACTGCTACCTGCTCGGCCAGCACCTCACGCTCGGCTTGAGGCGCTCCTACCGCGTAGTGTCGCGCCAGAGCCGCTCCCGGGATCATTTCGGCCACCAGAGGCATACCCCACCGCTGGCACGCCTCCGCTGCACGCCCCAGCTTGCCCAGCATCTCGCGCTCGCTGTCCACTCCCACATACACATTCAACACCACCGCGTCTGCTCCCGCACTGACCGCCTGTTCCACGCTGGCGATCTGGTCTGTGACCTCCAGACTCGGCCCCAGTCGCGTCACTGTGCCGTCAATCCGCGCAATGACGCCCTGGTTGCCCACCACCGGCGCCACCCGGTTCAGGCATCCCAGCGTCATCAGTAACGCGTCAGCTTCCGTTCCGGCAACGTCGGCCACCCAACCGGCCGGATCACGCAACGCAGGAACAGGACCGAAATAGATCGCATGATCCATCGGGACGATGACGGATCTACCACGTGTGAAAAGCCGTTTCAGCCGCAGCGTTTTGCCAGTCATACTCGCCTCCTGTGTGTTCGTTCCCCATAGTACCACGCAGCAGGAAAACAGGTCGACGGCAACGAACACGTTGATATACCGAACACGATGCGATGGGAGGTTATACATGCGCACGATACTGACCGTACTGACCGCTGCGCTGTTCCTGCAGGGCTCCGCCCAAACCGCACCCGCCGGCTTTCTGCAGCGCCAGGGAACAGACCTGGTGATGGACGGCAAGCCATTCCGCGCGATTGCCGTGAATAAGTTCGATCTGTTTCTGCAATACCTGCGAGGCGGAGAAGAGCGTCAACAGGCGGAAACCGCCATGCGGGAGGCGGCCGAACACGGTTTCAAGGTCATCCGCTTTGCCGGGGTCGGTTTTTGGCCGCAGGACATGAAGCAATGGGCAGATACCGAAAACTGGTGGAAAGCCATGGACAGCGTGGTGGCGGATGCCGCGAAGCTGGGGATCTGGCTGATACCGACCATCAACTGGAATACTTACCTGTTTCCGGATATGGCGCACGAATGTGTCCAAGATATGCTTACCAACCGGAACAGCCGCTCCTGGCAGTACATGGAGGCTTACACGGTAGAGTTCGTGAAGCGTTATAAAGACAACCCCACAATCCTTATGTGGGAGATCTCGAACGAGCTCAACCTGGGCGCAGACATTGAGTCCACGCGTCCTCACGGCTTCCACGACCTCTGCGGGGTCCATCTCGGCGGCCCTCCTGTGCGCCTGCGTCGGGACAACTTCACCACAGACCAGATGATTTCGTACGTGCGTGATGTGGCGAAGTTGGTCCGCTCGCTGGACCCGAACCACCTGATCACCCCCGGGTATTCATCGCCCAGACCCCCGGCGCAGCATCTGCGCCGCAATCCGAAGAAGGGTGACTGGACGCATGACTCGGAAGCGGACGTAGTGCGCTGGTACCGCGACACGCATCCTTCACCGGCGGAGGTCATCTCCGTACACTTCTATCCCGAACACGATAACATCCGCTTTGGTAATACGGATGTGCAATCGGCGGAGCCGCTGCGCAAGCTGAAGCGTCTGGCAGACAAGGCCGGCATGCCGTTGTTCCTGGGAGAGGTGTATGGGCCGATTCCCTACATGAAGCATGTACTGCAGATCGCTATTGAGGAAGACATCCCCATCGTGTTGATCTGGCAGTGGCATACACCATGGCAGGCCGACTATGATGTAACGCCCGCAAAGGCTCCTGAACTGGTGCGGATGATGCGTGAGGCCAACGAGCAGCGCCGGCGGCCCTGAGCCGCCGGTTGTGAATGAGTTCACAACCGGCAGTGTCAGCGTGCATGGGCATGCGGTTACAATATAGTCACGCTGCCATCCTGCCACAGGCCGTATTCATGAGGAGGGACAACCCAGTGAAGATATCCGAACGCGCACAGAACACGGCTCCATCGCCGACGCTGGCGATCACCGCAAAAGCCAAACAACTCAAAGAGGAGGGCGTCGATGTGCTGTCGTTCGGTGCAGGCGAGCCGGACTTCGACACACCGGAACCGATCTCAGACGCTGCGGTCGAATCGATCCGTACGGGCTTTACCAGATATACACCCAGCGCGGGTATCCTGCCGCTGCGTCAGGCCATCTGTGACAAACTCCACCGTGAAAACGGGCTGTACTATACGCCGTCCCAGGTAATCGTCACCGCCGGCGCCAAGCATGCGCTGTTCGGCATATTCCAAGCGATCATCGATCCGGGCGACGAAGTCATCATCCCGGCGCCCTACTGGGTGAGTTACCCGGAAATGGTGAAACTGGCTGGCGGCGTTCCGGTAACGGTGTACGCAGGCCCGGACGCCGGATATGTCCCGGATCCGGCCGACATCGCCGCTGCCGTAACCCCTCGTACGCGCGCCATCGTAGTCAACAGCCCGAACAACCCATCCGGCGCGGTGTTTCCGGAGCAGGTACTGAAGGCTATCGCCGACATTGCGGTTGCGCACGGATTAGCGATCATCTCCGATGAGATCTATGAAAAGCTGGTGTATGGCGGACATCGGCACACCAGCATCGCCGCATTTTCCGATGAAGCGCACAAGCTCACCATCACTGTGAACGGCATGTCCAAGGCGTTCGCGATGACAGGCTGGCGTGTCGGATACGCGGCCGGTGATGCGACGGTGATCGGAGCCATGGTGCGCATGCAGGACCAATCTACATCGAACATCACCTCATTCGTGCAAAAGGGTGCATTGGCGGCGCTGCAGATGCCGGAAGAACCGATCCAGAAGATGGTCGCGGCGTTTGCCGAACGACGGGAGGTGATCGTAGCCGGACTCAACGCCATCCCGGGCATCCGCTGTCCCGAGCCCGGCGGCGCGTTCTACGTCTTCCCCGATGTCTCGGCGCTGTTTGGTAGACAGGCAGGCGACAAGGTGCTGCGCACATCGGATGACATCGCTGCCTGGCTGCTGGATACCGTGCAGGTCGCGGTGGTTCCGGGCAGCGGATTTGGCGCAGACGCGAACATCCGGCTGTCTTACGCCTGTTCCCTGCAGCAGATTGAGCGGGGAATACAACGGATCGGCCAGGCGGTCAGTTCGCTTGCCTGACCGTGCGCTCGCGTCCAAACTCGGTCTGCCGGAACACTGCGAACCGGTGCTCCGGCAGGCGCTCACCCATCCAGCGGCGGTGGACGGTGACATAGCCCGCAGCTATCAACGGCTGGAGTTCCTGGGTGATGCGGTGCTCGGCATGATCGTCGCCGAGGAGTTATACCGGCGTCACCCCGACCATCCCGAGGGTGATCTGACGCGCGCTCGCGCTACGGTTGTCAGCCGATCCACATTGGCCGAAGAGGGAGAACGTATCGGCCTGGAAGCGCTGCTGGTCACCGGCGTAGCCGATCCAACAGGCGCATCCAGCGCCCGCCGCAAGAAACTGGCTGACGCGCTGGAAGCGGTGATCGGCGCAGCCTATCTCTCCGGAGGGCTGGAGACCGCGCGTGCATTCGTGCTGAGAGTGCTGGGACACCGCATCGACGAGGCGATGTCGCACTCCCGGGCATCCGATGTGAAGAGCAGACTGCAGGAGTACTGTCAAGCACGCTACCGCGAAGTGCCCCAGTATACCGTACTGGCCAGTTCCGGGCCTGATCACGCGCCCAACTGGGTTGTCGCTGTCGCACTGGACCAGAAGCGACTGGGAGTCGGCGAAGGACGCACGAAACGCCTGGCCGAACAGCAGGCGGCATACAGTGCGCTCGAACAGCTGACGCGACACGCGTCGACTTCCTAGGCAACGGCGTCCGCCAAACCGATACGCCGCAGGAATGCCGCCTGACTGCCGGGAAGTCAGGCGGACCCGGGCTCCACGACACTCACCTGACCGAACTGTGACATGGCTCCGGCAAGCGCTTCCGCGTCACCCACCGCCACCACCGCCATGTCCGCCGGCTTGAGCCAACGCGACGCCACCCGCTGGATCTCGTCTGTATCCACGGTGCGCAACCGATCGCGATAGGTGTGGATCCGGTCCTGCGCCAATCCGAACACCTCGATCCCCTCCAGCAAAGCCGCCAATCCTGATTGCGTGCCCAATTTCATGCAGAAAACCCCATCCATGTACGACTTGGCAGCAGCCACTTCGGCGTCCGTGACACCGCCGGTGCGCAACCGCTCGCTCTCGTCCAGCATCTCACGTGCGGCGTCCGCAGCGGCGTCCGTACGGGTTTGCGCCGACATCATCCATGAGGCCATGTTGAGGTTGCTGCTGTAACGCGAGCCTACGCTGTAGGCGTAGCCCAGACGCTCACGTACGTTCAAGAACAACCGCGAGCCGGTCCGCCCACCCAACACGCAGTTCAGCACATCCAATGCCAATGCGTCCGGATGCGCGGCTTCAGGGGCCAACATTCCGATGGCCAGGTTCACCTGCACAGAACCGGGGCGGTTCACAACGATCACCTGGCGTCGTGCCGGTTCTGTGACGGGGGGCACGAGGAAGGGATCCGTAGCGCCTGCCTGCCATCCGCCGGAAAGAGCCGCCAGGTCATTCAGAAGCCCTTCCGGGTCAATGTCACCCACCGCGACCAGCACGCACCGATCGGGACGCCACCGCTCTGAGCGTGCAGGCAGCAGCGTGTCACGTTCGGCGGTCTCGAGGAAGCCCTCATCCGGTGCGACCCGGCTATAGGGATGCGTTCCATAAAGAGCCGCAGCGATCGCCTCGGATGCCAGAAACGCCGGTTGTGACCGGTTGATGCTTAGCGTCTGCAGGGCGTTTTCGCAGTAGAGAGACACTTCATCATCCGGATACTGGGCGTCACAGATCGCCTCAAACAGCAGGGCCAACATGCCACGCTGATTCCAAGAGAGTACTTCAGCCGCCAGTACCGAATGGTCACGGGACACACTGCCGGCCATTTCACCACCCAGCGACTCCACTTGCTCGGCAAACTGCTTGGCCGTCAGGCGGGACGTTCCAGCCGTCAACAGCGCCGCACAGGCGTCGCCTAGTCCGGCCATGGCGTCGGGGTCATGACCGGCGCCGGATCGGCTGACCAGATGAAAGGTTGCCAGCGGCATACCGCTCTTGCGGATGCAGACCACTGACAACCCATTCGGCATCACGGTGCGACTGGCATCGGGGATATGCAGCACGCCCGGAGCGCCTGCCAGTGGACATGGGTACCAGGAACTCATCATTCGTCTTCTCCCTCCGCTGCCGACGCTCCGGGTTCAATGCACAGTACCGTGCGCTGGTCCGGATGCATCCATCGTTGCACCGCACGCTGTACATCAGCGGCCGAGACCGCTTGTATCTGTTCGATGTCCCGGTTTGTGTGTGCCGGGTCACCGTACACTAACAGATTGTCAGCCAGTTCAATTGCCCGTCCCAACGGTGTCTGCAGGTCACCCATACCCACCGATCCGTGTCTCAGCCGCAGGTACAACATCATATTGCGTATGCGGTCCATCTCAGCCTCAGTGGGACCGTGTTGCGCCAGCCGTTCGGCTTCATCCAGCACTGCAGCTTCGATCTGTTCTGCGGAAAACTCGGACTTGTATACACCGGCAATCACGGTCAGGCTGGGCCCCCGACGTGCGTCCAGCCAGCTGAACATCGTCGAACAGGACCGGTCCTGCTTGACCAGCCGTTGGTACAGGCGTGAGGCGTCCCCTTCGGCCAGCAGGGTGTAACCCATGTTCAACGCGGTCATATCCGGATGGGTGCGCGGGGGCGCCTGCCAAGCCACAGCGACTGCCGGTTCGATGGCAAGCGGATCCAGATAGCTGATGTGGACCGGCGATGTGCGCCCCGCTTCATCGAAGTGGGGCGGGGTCGGCAGCGGCTGTGCGGCGATGCCCCCGTAATAGGTTTCCACCCATTGCCGGCACTGAGCCGCATCAATATCGCCAGCGACCACCAGAATCGCGTTGTTGGGTGCGTAATAGGTACGCCAGAACCACTGAACATACTCCAGTGACGCGGCGTCCAGGTCTTCCATCGAACCGATCACAGAGTGCCCGTTCGCGAAGTTATCAAACGCCTTCTCATACAGCAACCCCATCAGCGCCCAGTTATAGGGTTGGTTGTCATACCGCAGCCGCTTTTCTTCCTTCACCACGTCGCGCTGGTTGTCCAGGTTTTCCTGGTTCACCTGCAACGCACGCATACGGTCCGCTTCCAGCCACAACGCGAGTTCCACTTGGTGGCCAGGAACGGACTCGTAGTAGATGGTCATATCGCTGCTGGTGCCGCCGTTCAGCACACCGCCGGCTTCCTCTACGCGCGCAAAGAACTCCCCTTTGGGTACGCACTCCGAACCTTGGAACATCATGTGCTCGAACAGATGCGCGAAACCGGTCCGCCCTTCCGGTTCGTTGCGGGCGCCGACGTCATACAACACCACTACCGCTCCCACGGGTGCGGATGCATCCGGTGACAGCACCACGCGCAACCCGTTGGGCAGCGTGAACAGCTCGTGATCCAACCGAATATATGACCTGTTGTTCTGCGCGTTATCCATATGCATGGCTCCCTTCAACCGTCAGACGACCATTTATCAACCCAGCCGGTCATGCGCCCGGAGCCGCACGCCATTCGCCCAGTCCAGTGCGCTCATCTTGGGCCGGCCATCGGGCTGCACTTGCTGCAAGACCAGGCTCTCTTCACCGCAGGCAATCACAAGCCCTTCCGGGTGTATGCCGATGACACAACCCGCATCGCCGGATACGGGAGCGATCTGCGCCTTCCACAGCTTGACACCGCGGCCGCGATGCATAAACCGGGCGCCGGGGCGCGGCGCCATTGCACGCACACGTCCCAGACAACGCAGCGCCGACTCACTCCAATGGATCTCAGCATCCGCAGGCCCTATCGGAGGCGCATACGTCACGCCATCATCCGGTTGGGGCGTCGGGTGGAGTCCATCAGGCAGTTGACTCAGCACCTCGCGCAGCAGTTCCGCACCGTCGTGGGCGAGCAACGCCTCTAGCGAGCCCGTGTCACTGTCGCACTCAATGGGGCGTTTCCGGCAGGCATACACAGGGCCGGCATCCAGTTCTTCCACCATCTGCATAATGGTGACACCTGTCTCACAGTCACCGGCCAGCAGTGCATGGTGGATCGGCGCCGCCCCGCGCCATCGGGGTAACAGCGAGGCATGGACGTTCAGCGCCGCCCCGGTCGTCGGTAAATCCAACAGCCTGCGGCTCAGTATCTGACCATATGCCGCCGTGACGATGATGTCGGGAGCGAACCTGGCTGCCTCATCGACGAATGACTTGCGCCGGCATCGCTCCGGTTGAAGCACACACAATCCCAACTGAACCGCCGCTTGCTTGACTGGAGAGGGAGACAGGCGTAAACCGCGTCCGGTGGGTCGGTCCGGCTGGGTCACCACCTGTACGGCATACCCGCAGTCCACCAGCGCCTGCAGACTTGGAGCCGCGAACGCCGAGGTGCCAAAGAACAACACGCGTGTCATCAGTCAGCGTATGCCGGATCGGCCAGTTCTTCCGGAGTCAGGAAACGCAGCGTATCCGGATCAGCCCGATCAATAAACAGCACCCCATCCAGATGGTCCATTTCATGTTGTAAAACCCGGGCGTTCATACCGGTGGCGCGAAAACGCACCGGACGGGCCTGCTCGTTCAACGCCTTGACCCAGATATCGGCCGGTCGGGTCACCATGCCCCGCAAGCGAGGCAGCGAGAGTCACCCTTCTTCTATCTCCTCCTGCTGCTCTCCGGTCTTGATGATAACCGGGTCAATCAGCGCACGAGGAACCGGATGCTCCTCATCGGTGAAATCGGTATAGATAATCACACGTTTTGACACGCCGACTTGCGGCGCAGCCAAACCCACTCCGTTTGCCTCGTGCATGATGCGTTTCATGTCGGCGATCAGCCGCCGCACCTCGCCACTCATGCGAACCACAGGCGCCGCCTTCTGCCGCAACACCGGGTCGCCATATATGCGCACCGGGTAGTCATCATCCACCCGGAACAGTTCTGCGTTGAAATCCATTGAAGTTTCCCCCGACCTATTCTACCCGTCACACCTAGCAGGAACGAATGTCTGACATCCTAACAGATGCTGCGTGTATACTGATGGCATGAAACCACGATCTGTTGATACAGAGCCAGACACTCTACGGTTCCCAGCTTGGCTGGCCTGGCTGGTTGTTGCGGTGCTGGTTCTTTTCGCCGCATATGCGTTGTGGGTGACGGCAACGGACCAAGCGTCCGGACTGCCAGCCGGGCAACGCGTCATCGAACAGAAGGCGATTGACGCTCCCTGACCAGAGGCAGCAGCCGATCCAATAGACCAGCGGCGACGGACCGCTTGCTCATCTGTTGCCAAGCGTCGGTCCGCCCATCCGCCCAGATCAGTGTGACCCGGTTGGTGTCCACATCGAAACCGCTGCCGGGCTCACTCACGTCGTTCGCAACGATCAGATCCAACGGCTTCTCTGCCAGCTTCCGCCTGGCGCCAGTCTCCACATCATCCGTCTCTGCTGCGAACCCCACCACAACCTGGTGCGTGCGCAAGGCACTCAGCGACCGCAGAATGTCCGGAGTTGGCTCAAGCTGAAGTGTCCAGTTGCCAGTTTCCTTCTTATGCTTGCGCTCTTCTGGCGATGCAACTCGGTAGTCGGCCGGAGCGGCAGCGGAGATAAACAGGTCTGTCGACGGGAACTGCTCGTGTACAGCTTGCATCATCTGTTCAACGGTGTGGACACGGAGGATCTGCACGCCCCGCGGCGCCGTTAAAGCCACGGGGCCGCTCACCAGGGTGACACGCGCCCCCAGCTCCGCAGCACGGGCGGCAATCGCGTATCCCATCTTGCCTGACGATCGATTGGATATATGGCGCACCGGATCAATCGGTTCAACGGTGGGACCGGCCGAGACCAGCACGCGTATACCCGCCCAAGGGCGCTGCCATAGCGCGTCGATCGCCGCGAGCAGCGTCTCCATGTCGGCCAGCCGCCCGGCGCCCTGCTCGCCGCAGGCAAGCCAGCCTCCGGCCGGCTCTATGATCTGCCATCCATGGTCCTGAAGCACGCGCACGTTGCGTTGGGTGATCGGATTTTCCCACATCCGGGTGTTCATCGCGGGTGCTATCAGACGGGGACCGGAAGGAACCAACGCCATGGTTGACAGGAGATCATCGGCGATACCAGAGGCGATCTTGGCGATGATGTTGGCTGTGGCTGGAGCGATCACCATCACATCGGCATCGCGCGCCAGTTCGATATGTGCGATCGCGTGATCCTCGGGCTCATCAAACAGGTCGGTCAACGGAGGACGCCGGGTCAGCGCACGGAATGTATCCGGGCCGATAAACCGCAGCGCATGGGCCGTCAGTACGGTGTCGACTTGTGCGCCGCGCTTCACCAGAGCGCTCGCCAACTCGGCGGCGCGGTAGGCGGCGATGCTGCCGGTCACTCCCAGTAGAACACGTCGCCCCTGAAGGGTCAGTGCGTCGTTCATGGTACAGCAACTCCGCTTGCGTCGCCTGTGACAACACCGGGCCGATGACGCTCCGCCACGATGATGCTGCGCAGTGCGTCCACCGCTTCATCCAGCACGTCGTTCTCAATGACGTAGTCATACAGATGGATGTGCTCCATCTCCCAGCGGGCGATATCCAGGCGCCGGGCAACAGCGTCCGGATCATCACTGCCACGGCGTTCCAACCGTTCGCGCAGCGTTTCCAGGCTCAACCGCGGTGGCGCAATGAACACCAGCACACAGTCGGGATGGCGGGCACGCACATCCAATGCGCCGTTGACTTCGATCTTCAACACGACGTCCAGCCCCCGGACGCGCCACGCATCGACCGGCGCCCGCAATGTTCCATACCGATGAGCGCTGTACTGCTTCCACTCCAGAAACGCATCGCTGTGGACGTAGTCTGTAAACGCCTCGTCGCTCAGAAAGGTGTAGTCGACGCCGTCGATCTCCCCCTCCCGAGGCTGCCGTGTCGTGGCGCTCACCGATTGCCGGACTCCTGACAGTACGGAATACACGCGCTGCAGCACTGTGTCTTTGCCGACACCGCTGGGACCGGACACCACCAGCAATCGACCGGTACGCATCACTGCATTCCGCCTGGCAGTAGATCAATCACTTCATACTGCATTTCCGGCAGCCGCATCACCACCACAGTGGCCCGACGGCTGACGTAGCCGCATACTTCGCCGGGATTGACGATCAGCATATTGCCTCTGGTGCTGCAGTCCAGTTGATGCGTATGGCCGTATATCGCCAAATCGGCCTTCGCATCGCGCAGATCGGCGTCGCGATGCAGCCAGAAGTCCTCATGCATGACCGCGACACGGCGGCCTTCCAGATCAAGCCATGCAACTGACTTAGCCAGTGTTCCGCCGATCTCATCAAAAGCGGCCTGAAGGCCCTGATGCTCTCCATCGTTGTTTCCCAGCACGCCGAACACCGGAGCCGGCGCGCTGCGCATCGCCCGCACGGCAAACGGCGCGACAAAGTCTCCTGCGTGGATGATTCGGTCCACGCGGGCGTTGCGGAACGCTGCCATCGCCGCGCGGATCATCTCCATCCGGTCGTGACTGTCGCTCATGATACCTACGATCATCGCACACCCGCCTGTTCCACCGATCTGTCGGTTGGATACTCGACTGGCGCCGGCACTTTCAACAGACCGCAGTACAGATCAATCAACTTTCTGCGGCTGAAAGACCACGCCAGACGTTCACGCACCCGCTCGATACCACCCTGCGCGATCTGGTCTCGGCGGTCCGGGTTGTCAAGCAACTCGACCAGCTTTTGCGCGAATTCGATCTCATCATTTGGCGTCACATACACCGCGTACTCACCGGCGCTGTAGCGGGTCTCCTTCAGTTCAAACGTCACCATCGGGATCCCTAACGCCATATATTCGATCACCTTGTTCTTCGTCGAGTTATCATTCAAAGGATTGCGCGGGTCGGGGACAACCGCTGCATCCGCAGTGGACAGCGCTTCCAACAAGGCGTCGCCTGTCAGAAAACCGGTGAACTGCACCCGATCGTTCAGTTCCAGTGACTCGCACATACGCTGTATATCCGGCAACCAGTCGCCGCCGCCCACAATCAAGAACTGAATATCATGGCGCTCCATCTCGCGTGCAATGTGGTTGACAGAGCGGAGCAGGTAGTCCAACCCGTCCTGAGGTCCGATCACCCCCAGATACACCACCAGGAATCGCCTTCCGTTCCGGTACGCCGGGTTAGGTGCACGCCGGACAAAACGGCTCAGATCCGGCCCGCTGCGGACAACAGTCACGAGATCGGGTTGACAGCGACCACGCGTAATGGCGATTTCTCTATATGACTCATTGGTCGAAATCACCCGGTCGGCCGTGGCGAACTGCATCCGCTCCAGCCACAACAGCACGTTGTACACCCATCCTCTACGCCGGAAACGCTCCTCGTAAATCTCGGGGTTTATGTCGTGGTGGTCGAAGACATACCGCTTGCCGAACAGTTGGTAGAACCGTCCGATGATCCAGAAGGTATCCGGCGGATTGCACGCATGGACAGCATCGAACCCTTCGCGCCGCCAGACCACCAAGGACAGCCAGAACGTCATCAGCCAACAGTAGATGAATTCATAGATGAAACTGATCACACCGCGGGTGGGGGGAGGCATCCGGTAGCGGTATACATGCACCCCCTCAATCACATCCACAGGCTTATCGCCGGGTTCTCTGGGAGAGATCACCGACACATGGAAACCGGCCTGCCGCAGCGTGGTCGCCTCCATCCAGACCCTGCGGTCGAACGGAACCGGCAGGTTTTCGACTAATATCAGAATGCCTTTACCGTTGGGCAGAACCTCTACAGGCGGCTCACCAGTCGTCATCAGTGGGACGTCGCTTTCTAAACCGGCCCAGCAGACGTTGCAGCCATCCGCCCGACTCGGCGTCATCGCCTGCAGACCGGTAACTGTCGTAGATCTCGCTGTGATTCACCGGTTGGCCGGTAACCAGCCAGGTGGGTACCGTTTGAGTGAGCAGGCTGGAAACACGGTCGTTCACCAACTGACTCAGTATCTCAGCCCCGCGATCCATCTCTATGCCTCTGCTGCGCGTATTGTGCGCGTCGGAAGCCACCACACCGCACAACCCCTCCTGCAGCAGGAACATCGCTGCATCATACACGGGTTTAGACGCACGGTCCGCACGCAGCGATGAGACGGTAACCTGAAGCAACGCACCGGTATTCACAGCCTGGTCAAAACGGCGATGGTCTTCCTGAAACCACCGGCATCGCTCCGGATGCGCCAGTACAGGCTGGATCCCGGCTGACATCAGTTCCCGCAACTTATCCAACCCGTTATCCGGAAAGGATTCAAACGGGGGTTCCACCAGAACAGCTTTACCGTGACCGCCATATGACGCCCATCGACCTGCGGTCACTTCCGGGACCAGATCCAGTTCCAAAGGAATCTCGCACCCGGCGTACACATGAACCGGACAACGGTTCAACGTCAGGAACTCCTGCAGTTCTTCCAGCAGTTCGCCGATCTCTCCGGAGTCCAGCGGTTCGCGGTCTTTCCACAACAGATGAGGTGTGGCGCAGATGCCGGTGACGCCTTTGGTATGGGCCTGCCGGGCCATCTCCAGCGCAGCGTCCAGATCGACACATCCGTCATCCACGCCATGCAGGATGTGGGTGTGCGTGTCCACCATGCCGGATGCGTGTGCCATCAGTCAGACCCGATCAGATGTCGTCGGTGTCGGCGCCGTCATCGTCTGTCAGGATAACATCCAGATCGACGTCCGCATCCTCGCCCTCACCGTCGCCCTCATTGGCATCAGCGGTGTCAGCGTCTCGGTTTTCTTGCTCCGCAAGAACTTCCAGTGATACGGTGGCTTCCGGCTCCACCTCGGGCGCCACATCAATATCGGCAACGGCTTCATCATCCACGATGGGATCCATGTCCATCATGGCGCGCGCTTTTACCGGGGCGCGGTGCTTCTGTCTGCAGTCTTCGCAGACAAACACCACATTCACCGTCTCCAACCAGAGCGGGATGCGATCAAGGGTTTTATGACAGTCTGCACAGCAGACAGGACTCATGACGATGTCTCCTTTGCGTCTGAAGCGGCCCGGGCGGTCTTCTGCCGATACACGCGGATGGAGATGAAGCCATTCAACACCATCACCACAGCACCGAACAGGTACATCAGCGGCAGCCGCATGTCTCGGGGTTGTGCCGGGTCGCGCAACACGTCAGCTCCCTGCACAAAACCCCAGATGGCCAGACCGAACAGAATAAGCCCAACGATGTTGAAGCTGTTTAGATATCGCCACATGCGTCAGTCGATGACCTCCGGTGCAGGCTGAAGAGTGCGCATTACGCCAGCATATGGTATTGTACCACTCGCGGAGCAATACCCTGAGCGCCTGCAGATCCGGCGCACCACATGAAGGACCCATACACTGATGCCGACATTTTCTATCACGACGCTGGGATGCAAAGTCAATCAATACGAGGCGGAACAGCTGAACACGCAGTTCCTGCAGGCGGGATTCACGCTGGCTGACAGCTGGCGATCCGCCGATTGCGCTGTCGTCAACTCCTGCTCTGTCACCGCCACGGCTGCACGCAAGAGCCGCAACCTGCTAAATGCGGCGTCACCCACTGCCCTGCGGGTATTGACCGGTTGTTACGCACAAATGCTGCATGACGCGGGCGAGACACTCCCCAACACCGATCTGCTGGCGCCTAACACTGCAAAAGACCATCTGCTTCGCCTAATCCTGAAACTGCGCCCGGAGTGGCGAGGTATGACGCCTGTCCTTCCGCCACGCCGGCGCCTCCGCACCCGCGCATTTCTGAAGGTGCAGGATGGCTGCTCGAACCGATGCGCTTATTGCAGCATTCCCCTCACCCGGCCGGTCGTGTACTCAAAACCCCTGCAGGAGATTCGAGATGAAGTGGCCCGTCTGGCCGATGAGGGCGTCCAGGAAGTCGTGCTGACGGGCATTCTGCTGGGCGCATGGGAGGACGCGCAGGGAATGAAACTGGCGGACTTGGTGGAAACGTTGGCATCCAGTGCGCTGGTCCCCCGTATACGGCTCAGTTCCGTGGAGTTGGCGGATGTCACCCAGCGCCTGATTTCACTCTGCGCAGAGCACCCGCGCGTCTGCCCTCATCTGCACATCCCTCTGCAGAGCGGCGACGCAGGTGTATTATCCCGGATGGGACGGCCCTACAGGCCCGATGATGTACTGCGCCTGGCGGAGCGGATCTATGCAGCCTCTGCGGAGATGGCCATTACCACAGACATCATTGTGGGCTTCCCTGGCGAGGACGAGGCGGCGTTTCTGCACACCGCCGAGTTGGTGCGACAGGTGCAATATGCGCGCTGCCATGTGTTCCCCTTCAGCCCGCGCCCAAACACGCCGGCACAGACCATGCGCCCTCAGGTGCCGGAGCGCATCCGGTCAGAACGCAGCGCTCTGTTGATACGCTCGGCAGCCGAAGTGGCCATACAGTACGCGGCACGCCATTTAGGCCAAGTGGCGCCCGTTCTTCTGGAGCGACGTACGCCCGCAGGGGAAGCCCGTGGATACTCCGCTAACTATCTGGACGTCACCGTCGCTGCGTCAGGCGCTCCGATCGGCGCTATTGTGCCGGTTCGGCTCACCGAGGTCACCGCTACGGGAGTGCGCGGAGAACAGGCAGGCGCCCCGCTGTACTGCTCGGAAGCGCCTGCCAACTGATCGTCTTGCCTACCAGCTCAACCGCAGACGCCCAGTTCCGGTCATGCGAATGGCCAGCACCCCATCTGTCACGATTTCGTCGGCTCGCACAGGTCGACCGTTGATTGACCGCGGCATCCGGTGTAACCCCGAAATCAACACGCGTGCAGGCGCAGCGGGCCACAGCTGGAGTTTCAGTATCCAATGCGCCCTGGTCTCTTCTACGGTGCGGACGGTCCCCGGTGCGTTCACAATCGCGCCATGTTGGCGACTGACAGCCGCCGAAAACAACGGGACACCCGTGTACAGGCAGGCTGCGGATGACTGTATGGTACCCGGGTTGATGAACACCGGATTACGCGTTTGCGACCGTGGCTCAAACGAATCGGGTAACAGACCAGCCAGTTCCCTGCGGCCGCTCAAGGGTTCGTTCTGCTGCATACCGGATATCGTGATCCCATCAGCCAGCCGCTTCCATGGCCCGGAGCCGTCCAGCGGGGCCAGATCGTACAGCGCATCGGCATACACCATGCCGCACCACTGAACCGGTAAACCCATCCAGTTGACCGCATCCCACATGGTGCTGCCGAACACCGCGATGGAACCATAACGGCCGATGGGGCCGCTCGCCGGATCACGCAGATAGATAAACGGGACGCCAGTCCATGCCCAGTACTTTGCCCGATCCAGATACCGCGTCTCACCGGTCAACTGGTACCCCATCACGAACGCCTTCACCAGATGCGCCGACGCCAGGATGTCAGGCACATGAAGCGGGCACTCCCAGGTTTGAGCGCCGCGGGGCACTGTGTTGTCATACTCCATCAGCGCGTCCAGCAGCGCCAGTCCGCGCGTGCGCAGTTCACGGTCACCGGAGAACATAGCGTATTTGAGCAGTTGCTCTACCAGCGGGGCAGTCAACCCGTTGGCATGATCCGCAAAGTGAGTCACCCCTTGGTCTTCCTGGCCGGGCGCAGCCTGGTAGATCACGCGGCCCTGCTCATTGAACCGGCTCAACAGGCCATGTCCGGCGTCACGCGCAGCAGCCACCGCCTTACCGACGTCGCCAAACAGCAAAGGCGCCACGGGCGGGCGGATGTGCGACACCGTCTGCTGGAGGTAGTGTTCGGAGGCGACCGACGGAACAACCTGCTGAATGACCCGCGCAATGGCCCGTTTGCGGGCCGCCGGCAGCGGCTGTGTCTGCAGCCAGCGCAGATACACGGCTGGATCAATGGCCGGTGCGGGATGGAAGGGGCTGTCGGGGTAATAGGCATGCCTGCACTTAGGCCATGCCGCCAGTCCCGAATCCAGCCAACCGGCTGCGGCGGATCGAGCATATGCAGAGCGGCTGGGTGCAGGCGGCAACGCGGGCAGGCCGTTGCGGCCTATATACCACTGCAGCGCCGGGACCACGCTGGCCCCCACGCCGGCCTTCAGCACGCACCGCGTACGGACAGTCTGTCCACGCTTCATCGATAAGGGCGCATCCGCCCACAAAGTGCGGCCGGTCCGGTTGATCGCGTCTCCTCCCGGTGCAACCACTCCCTGCAGATGGCCCGTGGAATGGAATACGCGGTCAGGCGAGTCGAACACCGCACATACGTCATCACCGGGTTGCCAACTCATAGCCGTCCACCGGTTGGCGGTCTGCACCACACTCATGGGGATCGTGACCTTCATCTGGTCAGGCGCCAACCGCCAACTGCCCGGACCGCGGATATCGGCCTCCGAACTGCTGGTGTCCGGTTCATCCAGATATTCCAAGCCCGGAAACAGCCCTTGCTGACGCGTGTATGGCCTGGGGCCGCTGAAGGCGCTTACCAGCATCAACGGAGCGTAGTGAAGTTTCGATGCAGTCAGTGCGGTCAGAGATGCGTCAACCAGGATCTCTCCGTTGCGTCCAGGCGTGAAACGCTGCTGCAATCGCCAAGCAGCCGCTCCATCTGCCAAGGTCACCTGACTGACAATGGCGGATCCGGAGGCGTACACCACCGACTGACGGCTGCCGATCCATCTGGGACCGGAGTCATTGGCACAAGCGATCTGCGGATCGCCGATGCCGATCAACACACGCTGATCACCATACCGTACATCAAACTGGCCGAACCGCCCGCCGTGACGCAACGTTAAGGAGCCGCTGCGTATCGCCAGTCCGCCGGTCAGCACACTTGTGTCGGGTGTTGTCCATCGCGCAGCCGGAAGCACGGGAAGCGCTTCCACCGTGAGTGACCGGACGATCGCATGTCTCCGCGTTCCCGGCGGATCCAGGCGCAGTCTGGTGGTGGAGGGAAGTGCTGGCAGCGCCGCCTGAACGGTCTGCCACACGCCGCCTTGGGAAACAGGCAGCCGGACGCTTTGGGACTGTACCGGGCTTTCACCATCGGCGAACCAGAACAGTTCGAAGAAACCGGGAGTGGCCGACCAAACCCGGGCGGTCACGAGAAACCGCTGCGCGGCCGGAAACGTCCGGGCAGGGCCAAAGATATAGGGATCGTTGCCTGCTATGGCGATGCGCATCCCGTCGCGCGTATAAGCCACCGATGACACGTGGTTCGCTGCGCGCCATTGGCGAACCGTATCTGCCCATGAAAAGTCGAAGTGTACAGTCTGAGCCATCGCCGCGTTGGCCGCTGCCAACGCCAAACAGCACCACGCCGCCAGTCTGTCCCTGTGTGCCATGCTGCGCCTCCTGCGGTGTATTGCCCAGCCCGTTTCGACAGTTTGTCATGCAACTCCTGCCTCACGGCAAGAGCCAACCCGCAGACAAGCGCCACAGAACCGTCCGGCAGACACCGCTGCCGGACGGCCTAGAGAACACAGGTGACACCATTCGGAGTTCAGTTGCTGCCGACGGCTCCGAACGATCGATCAATGATCAGATAGTCGAACAGCGTAACCGCGCCGTCACCGTCCAAGTCGGCCATTTGATCAGAGAGTCCAAATTGCGCATCCAGAACCAGATAGTCAAACAGGGTGATCTGGTTGTCACCGTCCGCATCTCCGTTTACCAGCGACGCAGTGATCCCCTGCAGATCCGCGGTGAGATCAACAGGCGCGGATACAGCCAACCAGTGCTCTACGCGGAAGCGGGCCGTATACTGTCCGCCAGGTATTCCTTTGGCCTCGAAACCTCCCGCCCCATTGAGCGGTATGTGTCTCTCCACGGGTGCTGCCCCTGCACGGGTCAACCGCAGGTGCAGTGAAAACTGCGCGGGGCTGCCCACGTAGTCCTTCAGATCCATCTGGCCGCTTAACGCATATCCGGTATCCACCACGACGTGCGCGTCGCCGATCACCTGAAGCACCAGCCGCTTCTGGGCTGCGGTGTAGCTATTGGCGCCGGTCAGTGCAACCTGTTGTCCGTTAACCCAGACGCGTGGCGTGCTGGGTACCCGGTTGATCAGCAGGTAATACGCGCCGCCGTACCAGTTGGTTACCGTGAATGCCGCGCGCGTCTCTGTCTGCTCGGTGATCTGAACCCGGCCGGGCGCATGAATGATATAGCCGCACGGATGCGCTGTTTTCATGTCATACAGGAAGTTACCGGTATACAGCACCGTCGCGCACTCCTGAATCGTGCCGGGGTTGATAAACACCGGGTTGCGCACCTGCGCGCGCAGGTTAAACGAGTCCGGCAGCAACCCACGCAGATCGGCGTTTCCGTTGTCCGGTTCGTTCTGTTGAATGCCCGAAACCGTGATGCCGTCGGCCAGCATCTTCCATGGCGCGGAGTTGTCAAAGTCTGCCAGACGGTACAGTGCATCGGCATATACCATGCCGCACCATTGCACGGGAAGCCCCATCCAGTTGACCAGGTTATAGCCGGTAGCGCCAAACACCGGGATCGTGGCATAGGTACCGATCACCCGGGCTGCCGGATTGATCAAGTACACAAACGGTATGCCTGTCCAGGCCCAATAGACCGCACGCTGCAACAGAGCGGGGTCGTTGGTCATCTTGTAACCCATCAGGTAACACTGAGCATTCCACCTGGAGGCGAGGATATCCGGGGTGTGCAGCGGCACTTCCCAAGTCTGTGCGCCCCGCGGCACGGTGTTGTCATACTGGCTGAACTGGTAAAGCCGGTTCAGCGCGGCATCAATACGCGTCTGGTCGCCGCTGACACTGGCCAGTTCCAGCGCGGGTTTCATGTAACTGGCAGTCAACCCGTTCGCATCCGGTGCAAAGTGCGTCGCCCCGTAATCGATCCCTCCTTGCTGGGGCTTGTATATAATCCGTCCCTGCTCGTCGAATGCTCCCAGATAGCTGTCGCATCGCGGTCCGGCGTTGTTGGCGATCGCGGCCGTCTGTCCCCACAGCAGCATGCCGATGGGATACGCGTTGTGAGACACATTGGCGTAGTTCCAGTCCCACCAGTTTACGTTGGCCTTTGCGGCGGCGCCCGCCGTGCGCAGCGTGGCGGCGAGCGTCGGGTTACCTGTCATGGAGGCCAGCCACTCCATGTAGATCGCCGGATCTGCGACGTTTAAAGGATCGAATGATGTGCCGGGCCAGTAGGCGTGCCGGTATTTTGAGCCCTCTCTGATCTTGGAATAGAGCCATGAGTTGGCGGTTGCCGATACATACTCCGCCTGGTTCAGCGTGCTGGGAAGCGCCGGTAACCCGCGCAGCGCCACATACTGCTCAATGGACGGTACAACGCTTGCGCCATCGCCGGCGATGATCCAGGCGCGGGTGGAGTGCGGATTCTCGGCGGTCAACGTGGAGGGCACCCGGGGCGTCAGACTGCTGGTATCGCGGATGATGCCGTCCGAACCGGGCATCACAACCCCCATCACATGACTGCCCGACTGGAAGAACCGGTCCGGTGAGTCGAACAACGCACAAGTCGCGTTGCTCATGTCCCAGATCAGACCGACATAGCGTCCCAGCCCCTGTACAGACATCAACGGGAAGGTGATCTTCAACGTGTCTGGAAGTTGGCGGTTCTTCTCTGCTGTGGTGATGTCCGCTGCGGAACTGCTGGTGTCCGGCGCATCCATGTACTCCAACCCGGCGAACAACCCTTGATTTCGCGCCGCGCCAAACGCCTCCGCTCCGCCGAACAGCGTAACCAACGGCAGATAGATCAACGACACATCCCGACTGACCGCTACGCGGCTATCGATCTGGAACGTGTCTGGCAACGGTCCCGGTTGGATAACCGTGTCGAGTGTCCAGGTGCGTCCGTCTGCGTCCACCAAGGTGGCGCGCTCACGGATCGTACTGCCTCCGGAGACCGTCACCGCAGCATGCGCTTTGATGTCGATCCAGTCCGACGCTCCCGAGTCGCGTACATATCCCAGCATCGGTTGATCATGACCGTACCCGATGCGCACGCCGTTGCGGATCACATCATACCGGCCAAACACTGTGGCGCTGTGTTCCAGCCGTGTCTGGCCGTTGACCAACACCAGCGCCCCGTCGCCTGCGTACGCTTTGGTGGGCGGCAGCCAGGCTGCGGGCGGCTGCAGGTTCATCGCCTGAAACGTCAGGGATTGGATCACGCACACACCGCCGGATCCCGGCGGGTCAATGCGCAGGATGGTGTTCGACCCCAGCGCCGGCAGTACGATCCGCACATCCTCCCAGACACCTGCTTGAGTCACGTACGACCCCGATTCATCACCGGCAACCGGATGCGACCCCTGCTTGTACCAGAATATCTCTGTGAACCCCGGCTGATCACACTTCATGCGCATGGTGGCGATCAGCGGGCTGTCAGCCGGGTAGTTACGTACCGGGCCATGCAGATACGGATCTTCTCCGGAGATCACAATCCGCATACCCTCCGCCGTGGAGGTGATGGAACTGATGCCGTGATCGGCCTTCCACTCCGCCACCACCGATGCCTTGGTGAAGTCAAACGAGGGCAGTTGAGCATACAGCGGATGCGCGGGGAACACCAGTACAAACGCGAAAACGGCCAGAACAGCCCGGGCGATAGCAGACACAGATGACGCCTCCTGTTGATGCCAGGCAGCGTCAGGCAGAGAGCGGTTGCCTGACGCTGCCAGGACCGATCAGTAGCGGGCGATCACCGTGACCGACGCGTCTCCTGCAGGCAACCGAATGTCTCCGGCATGGACGCCTTCCTGCATCACGGTGCGTCCGTTGATCTGCAGCTCGCGAATGGGCTTCCCCTCGGGATGCCGCAAGCGCAGCGTAACATGACCGGGTGTGCCGCGAGGCTGACGGGTAACTTCGGCGCGGATCTCTCCCCTGTTCACGTGTGACGTCACCGTGTAGCTTACGGTTCCATACGCACTGGGGGCGTTGTTGACCCTGATGACGGCGCCGTCACGCAGCCACTCCGCAGGAGTAAATCCGGCCAGCAGCAAGCCGTCGTTCCGCTCCATCACCAACATGGTCCGCGCCTGATGCAGAAACCCGCCGGTTTCGTGCGTTTTGTTATACGCGCCGACCATAAAGTGCTCCCAAATCGACAGGTCTTCCCGGTTCAACAGGGAACAGAGGCTATTGAAGAACGAACGCAGAAATGGTTTGACATCATCGCGTTGGGCCAGCAACTCGTTGTACCGCAGGTAATAGGGCTGGACTTTACCAAAACCTCCCAGGTCAAACCAGTGCTCGTGGTTCAGCGTTGCGGGAAACGCCCCGCCCCATCCGTCAGACAGGAACTGCACGTCTTCCAGATGGTCGATCATCCAGTTGGCCGATTGCCCGTGAGCATCCAGGATGCCGAACGGCACCAGGTGATGGCTGCCCAACTCCACGTCATAGCACCAACTGCGCCCCGCGTCCTCTCCGGGGTACATGTCGCCCACCGGCCCCGGCGCGTATGCCTGGGTAGGGTAATAGGGTATCCACTTGCCGTTACCAAGCTGAACCAGCGGCGCTTCGGATTGGACGCTGAGGTAGGCCTGCCGTGTCGCCTCACGCAGACGCGCATACCCGTCCAAGACCCGTTCAGCATCCGGATGTCCGATCCGCTGCAGGCTGAGTCCGGCCTCGCGCAGACCGGCCGCAAAATAGCCGTTCAGGTAGAAGTAATACGCGTATACATCCCAATCGGCCATCACACCCGGAGGCATTAACCCGCTTTCCCGCAGCGGACGGCCGTCCGGGCCCTCTCGCCGCGTCTTCTCCATCTGCGCCAGCGTCCATCGGCACACACGCGCCATCTCATCAGCGCGGGCGCGCAACCAGTCTTCCTGCTGCTGCCAGCGCATCGCTTCCCCCAGTGTCCACAGGTGCCAGCCCGTACCCATCCAGGTATATCCCGTTGTCAGGAAACCCTGCGGATTATACCGATGGATGAAATAGTCCAGACCGCGCCGCGCGAACTCGTCATGTCCCTGAGCGGCCATGCCGCGGATCACCGCGTGGCTCTCACTCTCCAATGGGCCGTAGTGGATGGAGCCGATCCACGGCGCCACACGCTCACCTTCGGCCTCGCTGCGCGCCGCCATCCAGCAGTGCACCCGGTTGGCTAAAATGATACGCTCCAGACGCTTGTCGGGCAGATCGATTTGCAGGCTTTCCCGCATCAGATCGTCCCAGTACTGGCGAGTTCCCTCCAGCGCGGTTTCGCCGGACATCAGACCGCTGTCCACACCGGGACGCGAGCTGATCATCGCAGACACCACGGCACGCTCGCCGGGGGCCAGTGTCCCTTCGGCCACCCAGCGGTTTGACTCCACGCGACCAGCCATCGACTCCGCGTACGAACGCAGATGTATCTGCACACCGTGAGGTGCATCGAACAGGCCTGTGTCCCCCTCCAAGCGGGGCTGCACAGCGCCTTCCGGAAGTTGAAGCTGCCAGGCAACACGCGCCTGTGCCGGCGTGGTTCCTTCGTTTTCCATGGACGTACGGACGACACACGCTGCGTCCGGCCGGTACCAGGCGGGCCGCCCCGGAATGGCCGGAGAGGCAGGCGCCATCATGCTGGCCTGGGTGTAGACCACCTGGCCTTCGCGCCAGCGTGTCACCACAATCGGGTACCAGCCCCGATGCAGCGACCGGGAGCCGAACCGGGCCGACCCTGTACCCACCGCGGGCTGGAATCGCCAGGAGAAGTGGCGGTTCAGGCCAGATTCCGTGAGACGCAGGATGTCCGGCGTCCACTCGAACAGCACCGCTCCTTCGCGCTCCAACTCCACTTTGTGCTGGTTGGCTGCCAGCGACAGTAACGTAGGACCGGTGTTCATTCCCTGCCAATGTACGCGGTTCAATGCACGGGCCAGCGTCTGTTCAGGCATCTGACGCACACGGTCCAGCACCGTCTGACGTTGTCCCCGATTGGCGCGCGCCTGTTGTACGCGCGGCCACCCCGGACTGAGCGCGACGGCAATCCCATACGTGTCCGACTCGATGGCGCCATGCTCCAGCAGGTCATCAATCGCCACACCAAATCCGCCATTCGGCCCTGAGAACCGCAGCACCGACCGGTCTTGGCGCCACTGGGTTGGCTGCGTATACCGGACACGGCACGTCGTCTCGCGCTGCACATCAAGGGACCTGCCGTGTATCAGCCCGCCGCCCTGATGGAACGCCAGGTTATAGCCCGTCATCTGAATGGGTGTGTTCAATGACTTCCCTGTTCGGAACACGTGCAGCGTCACATCCGCCGCCGGGCGCCTCGCCTCAGCGCTCAGGGCGCGTATATGGGCGACCGCGGCGTCGTGTGGCCAGATCCAGCGGACCTTTAACCGGGCCATCTGTGACCCGAACGCGCGAGCGGGAAACGGAGTGAACACGTAGGTGCGCCCGGACAACCGGATATCCCCTTCGAATGGCGCCCACCGGCCCTGCCACCGGGTGCCTTCAATTCCCGACTGAGGCGTTGGTTTAATCCACGCCTCCACGCGCATCCCGTCAACCGGAGGCAGCGGCTGGCCTGCCGGCAACGTGAGTGACAGCGTGCGGACCTGGCGCCGCTCCAGCCACTCCAATCCCACGCAGGCCTTACCGTCCACCGTCGGAACGGTGTAGCCGCCACTCGCATTCCGCGCCAACTGCGTCCCCGGAAATAACTCGTCTGCGTCGAACTCCTGAAGCCGGTGATTCGGTGCTCCTGCTGTCTTCCGCCAGTCCCAGTGCATCACGCGGGCGAACGGCGCGAGATCCAGATAGACCAGATCGCGCTTGCGGATCGCCTCGGGTAACGGCGTTAATACGGGATCACACCAGTTCGCCACGTCGCATGTAATGCCGTCGCCTGCGTCATCGGCGCGCAGTTCCAACGACTGGACGCCGCGCACGGATACAGAGACCTGTTTGGGTGGCGTATGCTGGTAGACCACACCGCTGTCAAACAGCACCTTGCCGTCACCGACGACACGGAAGACCACCGACCCGGCGGGACCGTTCTGCTTCTGTACGCCCACGAGCGCGGAAAACCGATCATAGTCGCCGCCAAGGTCCACGACGATCACTCCGGGGGCATGCGAACCGAACCCCCGGGTGAACCTCCGCTCACCGATATGAAGCTTCATCGGCTCCACACCGGCCATGTGCGCAGCCGTACCCAGTCCCAGCACACCCCAGGCCTGCGTGTGATGCACCACCAAGTCCGGCCGGTCATCCAGCCGTACATCGGCGGCCCGGCATGCCGCGGTCAGCAGCACGAGGCCTGCCAAGACCCAGACGCGAAAATCACAGAAATCCATGTATATGCCTCCTGTTGCGGGCCATGTGATTGATCACCATTCCAGATTAACCGGCAGTCCGTCAAGCGGCCGCATCCATTCAGTCACCCACTCGCGGGAAGGCGGCTCTGTATCGCTTAACGGCGGTGTGCGTCCCAGCAGAACCCACTTGACGTTTCCGGCTCGGTGATATGGCAACAGATCAATGCCCTCGATATCCGGGTACCTGCCCATCAGGAACCGCACTGTATCGGCCAGTCTCTCCGTGTTGACACCTGGCGTCAACGGGACGCGCAGCCGCACGGTACCGTGATGCAACGTCAGCACGTCCAGCGTCCGCAGCAGGGCGTCTCCATCCGCGCCTATCAGTTCCGGATACCGTTCCAGCGGCGCTTTCAGATCCACCAGCCATAGCTGCACCAGCGCGCACCAGTTTTCGATGACCGCTGTGTGTACTCCGGCGGTCTCCACTGCGCAGTGCACTCCCGCGGCGTTCAGCCCCTCCAGTACCGCCTGTACGGCGGCTGGCTGCACGGCCGGCTCGCCTCCGGAGAGAGTCACCCCGCCCTGCGAGTCGCGGTACCAGTCGATGTCACGCAGGCATTCGTACACGACCGCATCAGGCCGCATCCAGGTACCCACGCGGGTCAATGCCGTCGATGGACAGACACCCACACAGGCGAAACACCGTTGACAGGCAGCCCGATCGACCGCGCAGGGAGCGCTCATCGCCCGCGATGGACACGCGTCCACGCACGCTCCGCACTGCACGCACAGCGATTGATCTCCCTGCAGTTCCGGCTCCGGGCGATGCGTCTCGGGATTATGGCACCACGGGCACCGAAACGGACACCCCTTGCAAAACACCGTGGTGCGCACCCCGGGACCATCAT
This sequence comes from uncultured bacterium, assembly GCA_964535125.1. Classification (GTDB taxonomy): domain Bacteria; phylum Armatimonadota; class HRBIN16; order HRBIN16; family HRBIN16; genus CAZHSN01. Next base: position 17,425 of record CAZHSN010000002.1, on the reverse strand, counting down.
GGATGCTGAACCGCTGCAGATGAGTCACCAGCAGCTCGGGCGAGTCGGTCAAGCGTGCGCCCTCCGGTTGATGATGTCTTGCTGTATCTCCGGCGTCAGCCGGGTGTAATACGCCGAGAAGCCGCTGACACGCACCACCAGGTCTTGGAACCGATCCGGATCGCGCCGCGCCTCTTCCAGCGTAGCCGTGGACGTCACGTTGAATTGAAGTTCCGGCACGCGGCCGCGTACAAACGCGTGCGTGAGCGCGCTAAACCGGCGCGCACCCTCTTCCTCCGCAAACAAAGCCGGGTCAAATCGCATGTTGATCACGCTGCCGGTCAGCATCTGACTGTAGTCGGGCTTTGAGACGGATTCGATCACGGCGGTTGGCCCGTTGATGTCCCGTCCATGTGCCGGGCTGCCCGCATCCGACAGCGGTTCACCGGCATGCCGGCCATCCGGTAACGCCCCGACTCCGCGACCTGCCGGGATATTGGTCACGTTGGAGGCAATGGCGCCTACATAACGGCCGCCGCCCTTCACCGGCCGTTGCAGCACCGCCTCACCCATCACATCCACCAGCCAAACCGCGATACTGTCCACGAAAGCGTCACCGTTGCCGTACTTCGGTGCGTGGTGGATGAGCATCTGCCGAAGGCTCTCGTACCCCTTGAAGTCGGCAGCCAACGCGTCCAGCAGCGTGTCATACTCCAGCCGCTGTTCCTCAATCACCAGCTTCTTCACGGCCGCCAGCGAGTCACTCATGGTGCCGATGCCCAGCATGGCCACGCCGAAAAACCGCTCGAACTCGGCCCCTCCCGCGTTGATGTCACGCCCGCGCCCGATGCAGTCGCGCGTTAACGCAGAGAGGAACGGATCCGGATACCGCTCGCTGGGACGCGACGTGGCGATCTCATCCATGCTGTCCAAAAAGGTGTTCAGCCGTTCCTGCAGCAGTTCCACGAAGGTATTCTGGATCCGCGGCCAGTCGGGAGCACACCCCCGGAGACGGTGGAAGGTCTCTTCCAACACCGCGGGCGCGTTGAAGAAGCAGTCGGACCAAGCGCGTTGCCGACCGGAAATCATCGTCTCAATGCAGCCCACCATGCAGGTATCGCGCGCCGCCTCGGCCGGAATACCAATCCGAATCAGCCCCGGGATCAACACATGGTCGTTAAAGATCGCCGGAAACCCCACCCCGGTACGAATGCACTCGAAGCAGGCCCGATGGAACCACTCCGGCGTGCCGTCGTGAAACCGCGCGGACAGATTGGTATGCGGCGACTGCACCAGTCGGGTGGCTTCGATCATCACACCGGACAGTTCGTTAGACCCGTCATCTCCCTCAGGCGTCAGCCCGCCCACGCAGATATTGGTGACCTCACCCAACTCTTCGATATGCGCCCACAGATGACAGACCAATTCCAGCGCCCGTTCACGGGACATTCCGTGCTCCCGGTCGCGCCGATAAAGCGGCCACAGGTACTGGTCCATACGGCCGACGGCCATGTGGTACCGATCTTCGGACACGAACGCCATATGGACCAGCCAGACTAACTGCAGCCCTTCATGGAACGACTCCGGTGCACGATGCGTCAACGCGTCGAGTGCATCCGCACAGGCGTTGTTCCCTGCCTGCCGTTCGACGGCTGATAGTCGGACAGCATATGCGATCAGCCCCTCCAGGCAGATCGCCATCGCCTCCAGCGCACTCCGTTGGTCATCATCTTCGGCAGCATGCAGTCTCTCCCTGACGCGCGCCAGCCTGGCCGGCACGCCTTCGGGCACAAGCGTCCGGAAGTCGGCCACAGAGTGATCCCAATTGGCTTGAAAATGCCGCTGACCGCGCTCCTGACAGGCCTGTACGCACCGCTGCCAGTTCGTGTCATCCACGCCGTCGGGAAAAGTGTCTTGTGCGAACCCGGCGCGGCTGCCGCCGATCATCTCATCGGGGTATACATGCAGCGGGACATGCCGCAATACCGAGGCAAAACCGTGGGCGCGCACCACCGGCTCTTCTTCCCCGTCATGCTCCAGATACGCGCGTCCCCGATAATACCCCCGCCAGTCATACCGGCCCGGCCGGGTGCGGTTCCATGTGCGTGTCCCTGTCAGCAGCGGGGCCCAACTGTGTGTTGTTGGCGCGGGCGCCGTGATCATCGGGTGAACACTCCTTTCACGCAGACGCCGGCGCAGGCGTCGCGCATCGCCTGATTGGCGTCCTGCACGGCGTATGTATGCGTGACACACGCGTCAGCCAGCTCTTGCAGCGGTGTTGATGCCCGCATCAGCAGCAGATAGGCGCGCAGGTCTTCCAGCGTATACTGGCCGCTGCCGGTGATCTGCAGCGCCCGAAACGTAATCTGCTCCGGTGAAACCGAAACCGGAGCGCCGATGGAGTACTGCCCTGGGACGACAAACCGGCCGCGCGTACGCGTCACCGCCAACCCTTCAAGGAAGGCCGCCGGATTACCGCTGCACTCCATCACCAGATCCGCCCCATCCGCATGGTTGATCTGACGGGCGTACTCCATAACAGCCGCCTTGCGGGTCTCCAGATCCCCCTGGCGGTAATCCAGGACATCAATCGCACCGGTACGGTGACACAGTTCCCATCGCTCCGGCTGACTGCGGGACGCGACCAAGATCACCTGGCAACCGTGACCGGCGGCGAGGGCTGCCGCAAACAGGCCCATGGAGCCCGAGCCGAACACCACCACCAACGCGCCCGGATGCAAACCGCCTGCGTACGCCAGCGCACGCAACACCGTGGGGCCGGCGCAAGGGAACGCGCCAGCTGTCTGCGCCGGCAGTCCGCTTGGCAACTTCACCAGATTGGCTGACGGACTGAACAGCGCCTGCGCATACCCGCCAAACAGATGCGGCGCGGTCTCCGGATTACGGGTGTAGGTCACCCCGAACGCCAGGCAGCTCGCGGTCTCACCCCGCCTGCAGGAAGCGCACCGGCCGCACGGGATGGCGACACACGCCACCGCTTCGTCGCCTGCCGCCAGAGGCGCGCCGCACCCGTCCCGGGTCACGCCTGCACCCAGCGCCTCGACCCGCCCGATAAACTCATGCCCTGGGATACAGGTGCAGCCAATCGGCAGCCGCCCTTCCCAAATATGTACATCCGTGCCACATATGCCGCTGCTGCGCAGTGACAACAGCGCGTCACCCTCACCCGGTGCCTCAACCGGGTAGGTCTTGATCTCCAAAGGTCGTTGAGGCCCCGTAAACACCGCGGCCATGGCCGACTGTAACGGCATGTTGCCCCTCCCTGTGCCCGTCTCAGATACCGGTCATCACCTCATGATCCCGCATCCTTGCTGGTAGCGTATCGCGATTGGCTGGCGCATGCCATGGTATTGCCTGCTGGCGCTTGGTATTATCTTGCACGGATTCCTGATTCCTGCAAGTCTGCAGTGGAAGAGGCCTGTCTGTGAGCGCCACACATCATCCGCCAGCGCCGTTCCAACACCGTGGGTTCACCTGGGGCGCCGCGGCCTCCGACCCTGCGGTGATAACGGTTGCTGCAGTGCAACGTGCGTTGAAGGGAGCGGTCAGCACGTATCGCGCGGAACACTGGGTATTGGACTATACCTTCACGGCTTCCGGCCGGGCATGTATCGAGAGCCGCTGGCGCGACCGCGCTCCGCATCAGGCGCATCTGTATGCGCCGGGTATTGACTACACCGAAGACCTGCGCGGCTGTACGCACACGCGTTCTGCCTTTGTGGTGTTCCACAGCAGCGCCTACCATCCGCTTCCAGAGGCAGGCAGCCACGCGGTCATCCGTGACTCCGACGGCGGGTTGGGTCAAGTGCTGGAGGAGATGGCCGACATCGGCCACCAACAGGGCCACGCGGGCTTCTGTGCGGTGCAAGCCCTGCTGTGGCGGCTCTTCGATATGCTGCGATCTGTACAGCGGTCAGGCATGCATGACTATGTATTGATCCCAGCTCATCAGCGTTTGGATGCCTGGAGCCAGCGCATCGATGCCATACTCGATGAAACCGCAGAACAACCCGTCAGTCTGGCGGAGATCGCCCATCGGGTCGGCATGAGTCCGTCCGGTCTGGCGCACCGCTACGCCCGGGAGACCGGCGACAGTGTGATCAGTCGGCATGCACGTCTGCGCGCCGACCGGGTGCGTCAACGCCTGCTGCAGGGGCAATCACTGAAACAGATCGCGGAAGAGATGGGGTTCTGTGACGCGTTTTATGTCTCCCGGTTTGTCCGGCGCTGGATGGGTGTCACGCCAACCGCATTGAGATTGGCGTTATTGCACCCTTCCCGGCAGGATTTGGAGACCGGAGCAGAGTAACGATGATTACCCGCAACGGGAAAGGAGAAGGCGATATGTCAGACTGCGTCTTTTGCCGCATTGTGAACGGTGAGATCCCCGCGAACGTGGTATACGAGGACGATCACCTGATGGCGTTTCACGATCTCAACCCACAAGCGCCGGTGCATCTGTTGATCATTCCCAAGGAACATATCACCGATGCGACGACAGTGGAAGACTGCCAGACGGCGGCCGTCGGGCGGCTTCTGCAGGCCAGTGCGCGGGTGGCCAAGCAGTTGGAACTGGATGGCGGATACCGGCTGGTGACCAATGTGGGAGCCGACGCCGGACAGACCGTCATGCACCTTCACATCCATCTGCTGGGAGGGCGCAAGATGGGTTGGCCTCCGGGGTGAGCCGGCACACACGCCGGCCGCATACGGCATGAACGAAACCGGTGACCTGACGGCCCGACTGTCTGGTTAACCACGGCAATGGGGGTGGTTGCATGGTTGCGCGCGTTGTTTGGATGATCTGCGTTCTCTGGGCGGGTCTCTGCGCGGCCGTAGTGCCGGCAGATCAGGCGCTGGATCCCCGCCATGGCGACATTGACCTGGACGATGTCGGGCTGTACCGATGCGGATACGTCTATTACAGCGCGGGCGCTGAGCCGGAACAGACGCATGCACTTCCCGATGGCTGGCATGGTTGGCCGCACCCGCAGTCGGGTGTCGGCATCCGATCGGAAGGGCGAATCGCTGGCCGGAGAGCCACCCTGCTGCACTGTCCCTGGCGAGGCGGCCGAGGATACATCTGGCAGGAGTTTCAGGTGGCGGCGCCATCGTCGGGTGAGGCGCATTTGGAGGGCTGGGTCTGTATCGGGCCGGCCAGTAACGGCAAGTCCGATGGGGTGCAGTATCGGGTGTTGATTGATGGAGTCGATGTCTGGCAGACAGTAACGGACTCGGCGGAGTGGCTGCCGTTCCGGATCGACCTCGCCCCATGGAAGGGGCGAACCATCACGGTCCGCTTTGTCACCGATCCCGGACCGGCCGGTGACGCGAGTTTCGACTTCTCGCTATGGGGTGACCGCCGCATCGTTTACTCTGGCGCGGCGCCCTCGACTCCGGGCAGGCGCTTCGCCAGTCCGCCTTTACAGAGCGTGAGCGCTCCGGCTCCCACCGTCCTGCCGTCGGTACACACACGCGGCCGGGCGCGGGTCACCGTCTCCGCCGACAGTGCGTCGTTCGTCTGCCAGGCTCCGGAAGGCGCGTACCGCTATACATGGCAAGTCGCGGATGGGGAACCGACCAGCCCCCTGGGCCGTGTCACGCTGACCGGCCCTGCGGGCGGCGGCCCGGTTCCCCTGTCTTCAGCGGGTCGGCTGAGTTGGTCTGTGCCAGACGTCCGCATGGATACCGGTCAGTTGACAGCCGTTGGCGACGACGGCGCCGTGTGGGAGCGCCGTGTGCATTGGGGCGCCAGGACAGCCATGCTGCGGACCACCGCCCGGATGCGCGACAAGCAGATGACGTTCCAGGTCACCTGTGATCAACCCTGGCTGGAGCGCATTGAGTTCGGCATGCCTGGCCCTGTGCTGTTCCGTCGGCATGTGACCGTCCCGTTCCTCGCCATTCCTGTGCTCTATCTGCGCGATCAATCGCTCTTTATCAGCGCCTACGTGGACTGGACCCGATCACGCTGTACTGGGATCGATCCGCAGAGCGCCAGCGCCATCTACCAGCCGCTTACCGACGGTACGCGCAGAAATGCCGATGATACGGTCTGTTTCGCCCCGTCTGTGTATCTGGCGGAAGCGTTGCCGGGGATACCCAATCCGGCGTCTCCATACATCGCTGATGTGGGAGGCCGGATGGTGCTTGACGTGTGGGGTGGACATTTCGATGAGATACGCACCGACCTGAACCGGCTGCTGGACGCCGGAATGGATCGGCTGGCGGTCATTATTCACGCATGGCAGCGCGATGGATATGATAACGGGCTGCCCGCGCACTACCCGGCGATGGCGTCGCTGGGCGGTGACGAGGCGATGAAGCGTCTGGTCTCCAGCGCCACCCGACGCGGCGTGCGCATCATGCTGCACGAAAACTATGTGGACTACTACCCCAACTTCGAGGGGTTTACCGAAGAACACATAGCCCTGGACAGCAACGGGCAGCGCCAACTGGCGTGGTTCAACGAAGGCACGCAGATCCAATCCTTTGCGGTCCGCCCGTCCGCCATATTGCCGCTGGCTCAGACACAATCCCCCGAAATCAAGCGACGGTATAACACCAACAGCTGCTATCTCGACGTCCATTCGGCCGTTCCGCCCTGGTTTCATGTGGATCAGCGCGCGGGGGAGCCTGACACGGGGATGCACGCCGCGGTGTTCGCGGCCCATCGGGATCTGTTCGTCTATGAGCGCGGTATCTTCAACGGACCCGTGTTTGGCGAAGGCGCGAACCACTGGTACTGGAGCGGCCTGCTGGATGGCGTGGAGGCGCAGTACATAGTGGGATATCCGGCCAACGAAGGCATGGACGCGCCCTTGATGGTGGACTTCAACCTGTTACGCATCCATCCGCTGCAGGCCAACCACGGAATGGGCTATTACGAGCGCTGGTACCAGCCGGGAGAACCGGGGATATCCCCGTCGATGCCCGTGCTGGACCGCTATAGGATGCAGCAGATGGCGCATGGGCACTGTGCGTTCCTGGGGGCGCCCACATGGAACAACCTGCCGTTGGCCTGGTTGGAATACCACCTCGCCCGTCCCGTCGCCGAGCGTTATGCGGGCGTTCGGGTGCGCGACATCCAGTACCGGCTCAACGGGGCGTGGGTAGATTCCTCACAAGCCGCACGCAGTCAGGAGTGGAACACCGTGCGGGTGCGCTACTCCAATGGGTTAACCATAACAGCGACGCGTGAGGAGGCAGGCATCACAGAGGGACGATTCCGGCTCCGCACCGACTGCTGGGCAGCAGCCGCTCCCGGTTTTACAGCCGTCTCCGGATGGCTGGGGCCGTATCGCGTCGACTTCGTGCAGTCACCGGACAGCCTCTTCGTCAATGCGCGCAACCCGAGACATTGGTCAGAAAGGCTGAACGATACGGCGCAAGTCGCCGTCCGCGAATTCCATTCCAGCGCGCCGCGCCGCGCGGAGATCACGTACCAGTGGACCACCGGAGAACCCACGGCGGAACCGGCGCTGGTGTTCGTCCACTTTGTACACCCGGACGGGGCCGGTGCGGAGGGCATCGCGTTTCAGGATGATCATGCGCTCCCAGAACCCACCAATGCCTGGCGGCCCGGTACGGTCTACACCGTGAAACGCCTCATCACCTTGCCGGACAGCCTGCCCGACGGCCGGTACCAACTGGCCTTGGGCTTATACTCACCCAGAGGCCGGTATGGCGTCAGTGGTCACCGTGATAAAACCGGTCGAACGCTGTTGGGCACCGTTGTGGTGCGCGATGGAGGACGTCAGATCACCTTCGACCCCGAGACGCGGCCGGTCCCCGTGCCACGTGAACTCCCGAAAGCGTTGAACACCGGAGGACCGCTGGTGGACTTCGGAGACATCCGCACAGACGGATCGGTACGGGTGTATCGCGAAGGCGCACGCTGGACACTGCAGGTCATGCCGGGATCCCACCCGGCAGTATGGCTGAGCGGTAAACGATGGCCCGCTCCCGCGCAAGTGACGCTCAGCACCGGCCGAACGGAGAAACCCGAGATAGAGAACGACTGGTGGCGGATCCCCATGGGAGACGCGCCTTCGGCGTACTGGACGCGCTGACCGTAAGGCCACCCCTCCGCCGGTCTGAAAAGACCGGCGGAGGCTTCAGTCGGGCTTCCCCGCGGGCCTCCCATCGATCTCTACGGTTACCCGGTTGGGATCACCGGGAACTTGACGCAGCACCACATCACCCTGGCGGAACCGATACCGGATCACGTCCGGCTTAGGCAGCCACGGCGCCAGCATGTCCTTCACGGCGGCGTCGCCGAAGTCATTCACCAGCATCCAGCGTCCCTTGCCATCGGTCCGCACCGGGTTTCCAGTCTCCGGCGCGTCCATCCCCAGTTTCCGGGCCAGCGGCGCCCACAGCAGACAGACGGCGCCGTCCTGAACGCGCTTCCGGATGGCCGACCAGGTGGTGTCGCTCAGCAGTTTACCGGTGACGATCAGACAGGGAACTCCCGCCAGATCCGCTTCCGATGCGAGATGATCATAGACGACCACATTGTTGAACGGCACAAAGAACGGATGCGTGGCGGCATATCCCGGGCGTGTCAAGTACGAATCGCGTTGGTGCGGTGTGGGTTTGTACTCATGAAGGGGATACTGGATGGATGACTTAAAAAAGCTGATCCCATCGGTTCCGGTCGTACCCAGCGTCAGCACGTTCCACGCGTGCAGCCAGGCACGGGTATCGGCATCCGGCTTGAACCGTTCGGAGCCGAACAGCACCTCACCGAATGAGGGATGTCCCTGACCCCAATCCGAGTCGTCAAACCGAACGATCGCGACATCCGGCAGCAGATCCCGATGGGTCCATGGGCGCGGATGGCTGGGAACGTACTCGCGGATGAACCGCCGCAGCATCACGCCGTGCGGTGTTAACTGATACGCTTCATCGGTGATGGCCGACATCAGCGAGAACGGATACCCCTGTCGTCCGGCGGGATACAGGTTGAACCCGCATCCCTCCAGGTAGACCAAGTCCACCCCTGCCCAATACGCCAGCAGCAGATTGCTCCACACCTCCTCAGGGCTGTGTCCGGGAACCATGTCCCAGAACCACATATCCACGTCGGCCCAGCACTCACGCCCATACTGCCGGGCTGCGCCCATGCCGACCGCCAGACTGACAGGCGAGTAAAACTCCTTGCAGATTTTCGCACAGGGGATCCAACCGGCGCGGGCGGCTGTATGCAGCAGCACCGGCCACACGTGTGTAGAGGTCAGCTGCGTCACGCCTTTGTCCGCATAACGCTGTCCCAGTTGTCTCCAGCCCAATAACGCCCGTTCGCCGGCCTCTTCCCAGGTCTCAGCGACATCCATGTCGATCAGCCACTCACCCGGCGGCGGGTTCAGTCGCCACAGCAGCCTGATATGTTCCAACTCATCAATGAGCACGCCGCGGAAGCGGGGATCGTCCGCGACGGCGCGGATCGCCTCCACCGGAACGTCTTTGTGGTGGCACGCCAGCTGATACTCGATCCCCAGGTTCTCCGCCAGCCGCGACACCATCCGCGCGGTCAGTTCCGGCGATCGCGTACGGGGCCCGGACTCGCCGTTGAACACATACGCGTTGATGTACTGAACGCCCATCTCGCGCAACGCATGCTCGATTCCCGGCTTCGCGGGCACGTTGGTGGGCAGTTCGACACCCACACGAAACGCCGGAGCGGCGTCACTCATGATAGCCTCCAGCAACAGCAGGGCGATCCCTGCCAGCAGGTATGTACATCGCATCAGCGCCTCACACTCACAGCAAACAGGGGGTAATGCACAGATCCCCCATACGCAGACAGGGGCGATGATCCATCGCCCCTGTCCAAGCAGTTCCTATCGGTCAGATCACTGTCCCGGTGGTCGGTATCCCGGTAATGTGCCGCCTCCACCCATCGGTGCGGGCGTGCCTCCACCGCCTGCGCCGCCAGTCGGCGGCGCGTATCCGGGCAATGCGCCACCGCCGCCAATCGGCGCCGGGCCGCCACCACCGGTACCGCCCGTGGGCGGTCCCGAGTAACCCATCGGGCCGCCGCCGGGTCGTGGCGCTCCCGGCATGCCGCCGGCAGCGGGTGCTGCGGGGGCAGCAGCCGTCGCGCCGGCAGGCCGCTTGTAGGTGGGTAACAGATCACTGGAGATGCCGCCGGGCTTCACTCCGGCAAACCAGACAGGACGGAAACCGATCACCCGGTCAAAACTGCCGGCAGGATGGCAGTGCCACCGATACGCGGCGCGGGCATACGAGTTGTCCCCCTCGAATCCCACTGATCCGCCGCGCACCACACGGTGCACACCGGTCTTGGGACCCGCGGGATCTTTGGCAGCCATCTTCCCGTAGGTGTCCGGATGATACCAGTCGGCGCACCATTCGGCGGCGTTGCCGGCCATATCCAGCACGCCGTACGGCGACCGGTTGAACGGAAACGAGCCTACCGCAGCGGTTTCATAGATACGGCTGTTGTTGCCGGTGGATGTCTTGTACAGTTTCCAGTACTCGGCCGTATTCGCCAGTTTGGGGCGCCAGCTGTTGAACTCGTTTCCCCACGGATATTCGCGTTCGTCAGCCCCGCGCGCCGCTTTTTCCCACTGCGCCTCGGTGGGTAAGGTGACGCCTGCCCACTTGCAGTATTCCAATGCGTCATACCAGCTGACGTTGGTAATGGGAGCATTGTCCTTCCAGCCATAGACCGGAGGCTTCGGCATCGGGTGGCCGGTTTCGCGACAGAAACGCCTGTACTGGGCCACCGTCACTTCGGTGCGGTAGATCCAGTATTCACCCAGCGTCACTTTCTTGGCAGGCTGCTCATCCGAAAAGCCTCTACCTGCCCGGCTGCCCATCCAGAACGGCCCGGCCGGCACGCGAACCATGGTTGCGCCGTCTTTGGGGTTGACCCGCATTCCAGCTGACCGGGCGGCCCATGTTGCGCTTGGGCTCAACAGCGCCAGCGCAATGGCGCCGGCTATCACCGCGCTCTTCATCCACATCCTCCATGTCCGGAGCCGACGCGCCCATCCGCATGGATGCGTCCTATCACCATTAATGTAACACAGCCGTACAGGCTGTTTCAGCGGCTTATCGCCATGTTACTCCATCAGGAAGCTCATCTCCAACAGCAGCACCGGCTGACCGCCCTGATCATCGGCTGTGGGAGAGTCGAGGTAGTTCTGCATATACTCCTGCCAACGGCTGTGCACGTCGCTGGTGGCCAGATAGTCACACGTGGCCTGCCAGTCGTCGACTTCCACATATCCGAATTCCGTGCCGTCGGGACACAGCCACAGACTGTAGTTGCGCATACCGGCCTTTTTCAGTTCGGCCAGTAGATCCGGCCAGACATTGGCATGGATCTTTTTGTATTCGTCCAGCTTTTCGGGCTTGACTTTCAGCAACATGCCGACTCGTTGCATCAAAACGCCTCCAATGGGATGTATGCCTGCATGATACAGGTTCGCGGGCGGTACGGGCAACTGCGTCCCTTGCAGCCGCCCTCCGGAAGGCCATACACTGAACAGGTGCTGCATGCGGCACCCAGTTCACCAGAGAGGCATCCGCAGTGCGAATCATGTTATCCGGCAACGAGGCGATCGCCCGAGGCGCCTGGGAGGCCGGAGTGACGGTAGCGGCCGGTTACCCGGGCACCCCGTCTACTGAGATCATGGAGGCGATGGCCACTTACGAGGGCGTCTACTGCGAGTGGTCCACCAATGAGAAGGTCGCGTTGGAAGTGGCGGCCGGCGCCAGTATGGCCGGAGCGCGCTGCATCGTAACCATGAAGCATGTGGGACTGAACGTCGCCGCCGACCCGCTGATGACACTGGCCTACATCGGGCCGGTGGGCGGGCTGCTGATCTGTGTGGCCGACGATCCCGGCATGCACTCATCCCAAACAGAGCAGGATACCCGGCAATATGCCCGGCTGGCCCGCTGTCCGATATTGGAACCATCCGACGCCGCAGAGGCCCGTGAGATGGCGATCTTCGGCCTGGAGCTTTCCGAGCGGCACACCACGCCCGTGATCCTGCGTTCCACGACGCGTATCAGCCATTCCTGCGGTCCCCTGCTTACTGGTCCGCGTTCGCTGCCCAAGCGCCCCATAGGATTTGAGAAAAACCCGCCGCGCTATGTGCCGATCCCTGTTTGGGGGCGCCCCATGCGTCAGCGCCTGGAAGAGCGCATCGACGTCATGGCCGCGGAGGCCGCAGAGTGCCGGTTCAACAGAATGGAGCGCCGCGGCGCCCATCTGGGCATTGTCACCGCGTCGGCCGCCTATGGCTACGTCAAAGAGGTCTTCCCGGACGCGTCCATTCTGAAACTGGGTTGGAGCTATCCGTTTCCTGATCAGTTGATCCGCCAATTTGCGCGCTCAGTCGATCAGATTCTGGTGGTGGAAGAACAAGACCCGTTCCTGGAAGAACATATCCGCAGCCTTGGGATCACTGCCGTCGGCAAGGCGATCGTGCCCCGTGTGGGGGAACTGACTCCCGGCCGGCTCATGCAGGTGCGCGCCCGCCTGGAGGGCCGGGAACGGACGTTACCGGAGCCGGTAGCGGAAGCCCGTGATCTCCCGCCCCGTCCGCCGGTGCTGTGCCCGGGTTGCCCGCATCGCGGCATGTTCGCGGCGCTCGGTAAGTTCGATGTGGTCGTCACCGGGGATATCGGATGCTACAGCCTGGCGGCGTTCCCCCCGTTGAACCGCACCGACACCATTCTGTGCATGGGAGCCGGGATCACGATGGCGCACGGTATGGAGCGCGCCGGTGAAACGCGTCCGGTAGTCGGAGTCGTTGGGGACAGCACGTTCTTCCATTCAGGCGTCACCGGTTTGCTCGATATCGCATATAACAAAGGACGCTGCAATGTGATGGTGCTGGATAACCGCACCACAGCGATGACCGGCCATCAGGATCACCCCGGAACCGGCAGGACCCTGCAGGGTGACGCCACCATGGACGCGTCCATCGAGCAGGTCGCTGCGGCGTGCGGTTTTACCCACATCCAGACCGTTGATCCTTATGATATGAAGGCGGTCACGGCGGCGATCCGCGAGGCGATCCACACCGACGCACCCAGCCTGATCGTGTCGCATGCACCGTGTCCGCTGAAGGAACGCACCCGCCTGGGACCAGCGCGCCAGGTCGACGCGGAACGCTGCAAGGACTGCGGACTCTGTCTCCGCGTCGGATGTCCGGCAATCGAGCACAGTGCGGGCCCGCCCTCCATCAACGCAGCCCTGTGTACTGGCTGCGGGTTGTGCGCCCAGGCCTGTCGGCATGGAGCCATTGTGGAGTGGGCCGAGGTGACCGAATGAGCCTGATCAATATCATCATCACCGGAGTGGGCGGACAGGGAATTCTGCTGGCGGAGCGTGTCATCGCCGCCGCCGCGATGCAGGCAGGGCTGGATGTGCGCACCAACGAAGTCCACGGCATGGCCCAGCGGGGCGGATCGGTAGTGGCCCATGTGCGGCTGGGCGACTGTGTGCCCGGGCCGCTGGTCCCCGAAGGAGATGCGCATCTGCTGATGGCCTTCGAACAGGCGGAAGCGCTGCGGCAGGCACACCATCTGCGTGCGGATGGCGTGGCGGTGGTCGCGTCCACTACGATCCTTCCGGTCAGTGTTTCCAGCGGACAGGCCACCATGCCGGACGACATTCCCCACCGCCTGCGCCGCGCGTTCCCCCGTCTCGTGTACCTGGATGCGCGTGAAATCGCCCGGCGCGCGGGAAGCGAGCGAACCGCGAATATGGTGCTGACCGGCGCACTGGCGAACCATCTGCCGTTGAACGAAGCACACTGGCGCGGCGCGATGGAGACCATCATTCCTGCTGAGCATCGGGAGACGAACTGGAGCGCATTCCAAGCCGGAAAGGACTGCCGAATCGATGCATGACTGTTACTATCAGGCCTCCATGGAGTGCCTGCCCGTTGACGAACTGCGTGCCTTGCAGTTACGGCGCCTGCGCACGGTGCTGGACCGAGTTTGGGACACCAACCCGGAGTATCGGTCGCATGTGAGTCAAACCGGTTACCAGCCCGGCGATCTGCGGACCTTGGATGACCTGCAGCTGCTGCCCACTATGAGCAAACAGGAGTTCCGTGATCACTACCCGCTGGGGCTGCTCTGTGTGGACCGCTCCCGAGTTCGCGATATGCACATGTCTTCTGGATCGACGGGCGCGCCGGTGGTGATGCCCTACACGGACACCGACATCGACCAGTGGGCCGAGTGCATGGCTCGCTGCTATCGGATGGCCGGCGCAGCGGTGGGAGACGTGGTGCAGATAACGCCGTCGTTCGGCCTCTTTAATGGCGGCTTCGGCTTCTACCACGGCGCACGGGCCGCCGGATTGTTCGTACTGCCCACCGGATCTGGCAACACCGTACGCCAGATCAAGCTGGCGCGAGACTTCCGAACCCGTATCCTTACTGGTGTTGTCTCCTACGGCGTGCGGGTGATGGAGATGCTGGCCGAGATGAACACCGCGTTGCCCGACCTGCAGGTGGGCCTGTTCGGTTCCGAGACGTTCTCCGAAGCGATGAAGCGCAAATTGGCCGATGGGCTGAACATCGAAGTCTTCGACATCTACGGCATGACCGAGACCGGAGGCGTGGGAACGCTGGGTATGGACTGCCGCGCGCACAACGGACTGCATGTGTGGGAGGATCACTACATCGTGGAGATCCTGCCGCGCTCCGGCAACAGCCCGGTGCCGGATGGCGAGCTTGGGGAGCTGACGGTCACCGCCTTGACGCGCGAGGCGCTGCCTGTCATCCGGTTCCGAACCGGCGACTTGACGCGCATCCTCTCCCGCGAACCATGCGCGTGCGGCCGCACACACGTGCGCATCGCCCCCATCACCGGACGCGTGGACGACATGCTGATCGTCAAAGGGGTGAACTTCTTCCCCAAGCAGGTCGAGCAGGCGCTGATGGAGATCCCCGGAGTGGGCGCGAACTATCAGATCATCATTGAGGAGATCAACGGCGTCCGTGACGTACGCATCAATGTAGAGGCGGAGCCGGGGGTGACCGGTTTCCTGGTGGCGAAGCATCTGAAAGAGGCGCTGGGGTTCACGCCGCAGGGCGATGTGTTCGCGATCGGCGAACTGCCCCGACAGGAAGGCAAGGCCAAGCGCGTGTTTTTTGAGCGGCACGAATCCTGAGGCTGACAGCGGCGCTCCCGTCGCGGTATCCTGTTGCCATGAATCCGCTGTGGACTGATACACACTGCCATCTGTGCCACCCGCGCTTCGCGGAGGACGCTGACCAGGTGCTGGAACGCGCCCTGCAGGCGGGTGTGAGCCAGTTGATCGAGGTGGGGTATTCGGAGGAGACCTGTCCGCTGGTGCTTCAGCTGGCGGAACGGCGCCCCGATGTCATTCGCGCGGCGGTCGGAATTCATCCGCATGAAGCGGCGCACTGGAACGATGATCTGCGCGCCCGGCTGCAGGGCTGGCTGAGCCACCCGATGGTTTGCGCCCTGGGTGAAATCGGGCTGGACTACTACTACGACTTCGCCACGCCCGCACAGCAGCAGCTGGTCTGCCGGGTACAACTTGCGATGGCCCGGCACCGAGGCCTTCCGGTACTGCTCCACTGCCGCGATGCCTGGGACGACCTGCTGGGACTGCTGGAAAGCGAAGCCGCCGGGCTGCACGGCGTGCTGCACTGCTTCACCGGATCGGTGGACCAGGCACAGCGGGCGGTGGCGATGGGCTGGCTGCTGGGCATTGGCGGACTGGTGACGTTCAAGAAACCTGGCGCACTGCCGGATGTGGTGCGCGCAGTGGGAGCGGAGCATCTCGTTCTGGAAACCGACGCCCCCTGGATGACACCCGAACCGCGCCGAGGGCGACGCAACGAACCGGCGCTTCTGCTGCATACCGCTAGCCGCGTGGCAGAGCTGCTGGATATGCCGCTGCCCCGGCTGGCCGATGTCATCCGCAGCAACGTGAACAGGCTGCTGACGCCACAGATACTCACGGAGACGCTCACATGACTGACGAAACGCTGCGTGATCGCGTCCAGGCGCTTCGCAAATGGCTGCGTGACGCGGAATACCACTACTACGTGCTCGATCAGCCCATCGCGTCGGATGCCGAGTATGATGCACGCTTCCGTGAACTGCTGCAGCTGGAGGCGGAACACCCCGATTTGATCGACCCGGCATCGCCGACCCAACGCGTGGGCGGCGCCCGCAGCGACGTCCTGCCGCCGCACACCCACCGTATACCGATGCTCAGCCTGGACAACGCGTTCACACCGGAAGAGCTGCTGGCATTTGATGCGCGCATCCGCAAGCTGGCGGACATCCCTGCTAAACAGCCGATCGCCTATACCGTGGAGCTGAAAATCGACGGGCTGGCCGTGTCGCTGACATACGAGCGAGGCGTACTGACGGCCGGCGCGACTCGAGGAGACGGAGAAACCGGTGAGCTGATCACAGCCAATCTGCGCACGTTACGCAGCTTGCCGCTTCAGCTGCGCACCGACACACCGCCTGAACTGGTTGAAGTCCGCGGCGAAGTGTACATGAGTCACCAGGCCTTCCGGCAGTTGAACATGCAGCGGGAAACGAAAGGCGAACCCGTTTTTGCGAACTGTCGAAACGCGGCGGCCGGTTCTCTGCGCCAGCTGGACCCCTCGGTCACGGCACAAAGACAGCTGGATCTGTTCGCTTATGCGCTGGGAGCGCTCGAAGGCGCAGAGGAGCCCCCTACCCAATGGGACCTGCTGCAGCAGCTGCGCACTTGGGGGTTCCCGGTCAACCCGCACGCCAAATGCTGCAGGAATATACATGAGGTGCTGGAGTTTATCGCCCGCTGGTCGCCCCCTGTGGCGCCGGAGGCGGACGATGCGCTGGCGCCGTACCGTCGGAAGATGCAGCTCTCGCTGTTCGAGGAACCGATGGAGCGCATCACGCGCGAGGATTTGCCTTACGACATCGACGGTGTGGGGGTAAAGGTCGATGACCGGTCGCTGCAGCAGCGGCTGGGATATCTGGCGCGCAGTCCCCGCTGGGCAGTCGCCTGGAAGTTCGCTGCTCAGCAGGCGCGCACGCGCGTATTGGATGTCATTTGGCAGGTCGGGCGCACCGGCGCGGTTACGCCCGTCGCCATCATGGAGCCGGTAAATGTCTCCGGCGTCACGGTCAGTCGGGCCACGCTGCACAACGAGGACGAAGTCGCCCGGAAGGACGTGCGCATTGGGGATACGGTCATGGTCCAGCGCGCGGGCGATGTGATCCCGGAGATCGTCTCTGTATTGGTGGACGAACGAGACGGTACAGAACGCCCGGTGCAGCGGCCGGCCGCCTGCCCCGCCTGTGGAGGCCCTATCGAACGCGAAGCAGACGAGGCGGCAGCCCGATGCGGCAACCTCTCCTGCCCGGCGCAGATCGTGGAACGGATCGCGCA
>CAZHSN010000001.1:20647-60313 GCA_964535125.1 uncultured bacterium | reverse complement strand
ATATGTGTTTGATCAGCCGGACCTGATCATCGTCGTCCTGAACGGTAAAGTTGGCAGGAAGCGCTGCTTGTGAATGGAACTCACGCAACAGCCGGGCGCATACTGCGTGAAAGGTACCGATCCACATCCGACGGGCCTCTGTCTCGCCGATCAGATCACCGATGCGACTGCGCATCTCCCGGGCGGCTTTGTTGGTGAATGTGACGGCCAGGATGCGCGACGGCCAGATGCCGTCATCCAGCACCAATCGCGCGATGCGCATGGTGAGCACCCGCGTCTTGCCGCTGCCGGCGCCTGCAAACACGAGCAGGGGCCCTTGGCCATGCATCACGGCTTCACGCTGGGCGGCGTTCAGTGTGGAGAGATCGAGAGCATTCATGCATTCATCAGTCTACGTGATTCCTGGGTCATCAGCAACTGACCCACTCGGCGTACAATAGGTTTGATGAGCAGACACCTGACTATCTATCATGCAGGGCTGGCGCCGTACCAGCAGGCCTTACGCACACAGGAGTCTTTACTGAATGCGAGACACCATTCGCTGACTGGAGATAGCCTGCTGCTGCTGGAGCATCCGCCGGTAATCACTCTGGGACGTTCGGCCCAGGCGGAACATGTGCTGGCGCCAATCCCGCAGTTGGAGGCAGATGGAATACAAGTTGAGCGCACCAACCGGGGCGGAGACGTCACCCTCCATGCACCGGGACAACTCGTAGGGTACCCGATCATAGACCTGCGCTCACGCGACAGAGACATTCATGCGGTGCTGCGCGGTGTGGAAGAGACCCTGATCCATACCCTGCGCCACTGGTCGTTGACCGCCACGCGCATCTCCGGCCTCACCGGCGTGTGGGTTGATGATCGCAAAATCGCTGCTATCGGCATGCACTTCCGTCACTGGATCAGTATGCACGGTTTCGCGTTGAATGTGAACAACGACCTCAACTTGTTCCGCTGGATCGTCCCATGCGGCCTGCACGACCGCACGGTCACGTCCCTGTCACAGGAAACAGGATTACCGCTCACTGTACAGGCTGTAAAGCAACCACTGATCCAAGCGTTCACCGAAGTATTCGGTTACTCCACGGTTACCGAGATTCACGCACCGCCTTCGGAGGTCCACCAATCCGACTCGTAGCATGTTTCCCCGGTGTCATCCAGCAGTCGGAATCGATGGCGCACAGACGCCTGAGGACGTAAGGTGGCCTCAACGGTACAATATCGGTCAGCAGACAGTTCCAGTGCACGCTGCACCGCTTCAGGCTGAACCGCGGCCCCTTGTATCGTAAAGTCCACTGACACCTCACGGAACACTTTGGGATGTGTATCCTGCCGTTCCCCGGTGACGGTAATCGTCATACCAGTTACCGGCTGCCTCTTCTTTCGCAGGATACTGATCACATCCATACCCATGCATCCGGCAAGCCCCATCAACAGCAGTTTAACTGGGCTGACCCCCATCCCCATTCCGCCAGCCTCAGATGATGCGTCCATCACCACCGTGTGACTGTTCTCATCAACAGCCGTAAACCCCATCGGGTCCTTCCAAGTCGCAACGATCTTCACTTGGGCTCCTCCTCTGTGTACGTACCGCGTCCCCAGCCTTCTGTTTGGGTTATACTCCGTACGGCTATGGAAACGGTTGGCAGGAAATACCATGCATGAGGTCGATGTGATGCGCAGCGCGCTTGAGGCGGTGTTTCGCATTGCCGCTGAACGTCACGCCCGGTCGGTTCGCACGATCGGCCTCCAGATCGGCGCGCTGTCAGCCGTGGATCCGGAGGCTCTGCGCTTTGCATTCCGTGCGCTCGCTCCCGGAACTCAAGCAGAGAGCGCATCGTTGGAGATCGACTGGGTACCGGCGGCATGCCGCTGCGATGACTGTGATCTGGTTTTTGAACCCACGCCCCCGTTCTACCTATGCCCACAATGCTGTCTTCCGTGTGATACAGTCATTCGCGGCGCCGAAATGAGCATCGCGTATGTCGAGGTGACTTATGACGACTGACCACCCATCCGATGTGGAAATCATACGCGTTAACGAACCGGTGCTCCGGCAGAACGATGACGTAGCCCAGCAAAACCGCCTGTTATTCCAAAACCGTGGGATCACTGTGCTCAACATCATGTCCTCCCCGGGAAGCGGCAAGACCGAACTGATCGGCCGGACACTTCAACGCCTTCAAGGAACCCTCAACGCAGGCGTCATCGTTGGTGATCTGGCCACCGAAAACGACGCGTTGCGCCTGCGCGCCTGCGGCGTCGATGCCCGTCAAATTGAGACCGGTACGCAGTGTCACTTGGACGCCGAGATGATCCGGCGTCAGGTGCGAGAAATGCCGCTGGACCGTCTGCAGTTACTCATCATTGAAAACGTCGGGAACCTGGTCTGTCCCGCCGCATACGACCTGGGGGAGTCACACCGGATCGTCTTGATGTCGGTCACCGAGGGTGAAGATAAACCTTTGAAATACCCATCGATCTACCGAACGGCCGATGTGGTCATCATCAACAAGATAGACATTGCGGATGTGGTAGGTTTCGACTGCCGACTTGCCGAACACAATACCCGCATGGCAGCTCCCAAGGCCAATGTGTTCACGCTGTCTGCGAAAACAGGTGCGGGTATGGAGGGCTGGGAGCAATGGTTGTGCAATCAAGTCGGTAGCCGCTTCGGCGGACGTCCCGGACCGGCGGAGGTGTAACCATGGTGTACCTGGTGTATGCAGCAGCCGACGCACCCGCGTTCACCGCGGAGGCCACATCGGTGTTGACTCGGGTCAACCGCGTAACCGACGCCAGCAACGCACGCCAAGTGTTGAGCAACCTGGAAAGCATGGAACTGGACGCAACGGCAGAACAAGCGTTCATCGTGGCTGCCGGCGATCGCCGCACCACGGCCTCCCTCATCGATTTGGCAGAGCGCGCCCAGGCGTCGGTTCAGATCATACACGAACCGGGCGCGATTGATGAGCTGGTGGATACCTGCTCTGTTGGATCTGAGCCGTTCTGTGTGGACAGCATCGACACGGATATGCGGTTTATCCATCCGACCCGATGGAACATATTCCGTCCGGTCGCACATCTGGAGCGACTGGTTGATTGCCTGAACCGCATCAGCCGTCTGTACCCTACCAGTCATCGAATGTCACTGGTTCCTGCGTGTCCGATGGCGGCCAGACCCTATGTCATCACCCCACCGTGGAGCGCTATCGATCCGGCATTGCTGCCTTGTTGGGTCGTTATCCCGCCAGTTGAGGCAGGCGCAGGGAGAGACATGGACAGCGCCGTGAGTGTAGTCTCGCGCCTTCGGGCTCCTGACGGATGCCAATGGGATCGCAAGCAGACACATGAGTCATTGCGGTCCTGCCTGCTCGAGGAGGTCTATGAGGTGCTGGAGGCGATTGACACCGGTGATCCTGCCGCGCTGGCGGATGAACTGGGCGATCTGCTGATGCAGGTACTCATGCACGCTCAGATCGGCGGTGAACTGCGGTCGTTCGATCTGATAGACGTGACCGGCTCGTTGTGCGACAAATTGATCCGCAGACATCCCCACGTGTTTACCGGGCTTATCGTGAACAGCGTCGAAGACATCTTGCATAACTGGGAAGCCATCAAACGCGCCGAGCGCGGGGCGGCAGCTCAGACTCCGTCTGCCACCGATGGTGTTCCTCTATCCATGCCAGCTCTGGCGCGCGCACAGAAGATGTCCAGACGCGTTACAAAGCTGGGCTTTGAATGGAACACCGTTGATGATATCCACCTTAAGCTTGAGGAAGAGATAGCCGAGCTGCGGGAAGCCGCAAGTTCCGGCGATGCAAGCGCCATTGAACACGAAGTGGGCGATGTGCTGTTTACAGTGGTGAACATCGCCAGACGTCTTGATGTCGATGCAGAGCAAGCGTTGCGCCGCATGGTTAGCCGGTTCGTGCAAAGATTTCGTACAATGGAAGAGATTGCCGCTTGCAGAGGGATCTGTCTGAATCAGCTGGACAGCGACGGCTGGGAAAACCTCTGGCAGGCAGCCAAACAGCAGGAGACGCCTCCATCGGAGTAGACAGCCGATGAGGCGCAAATCGGCACAACTCACACACAAGGGAAGGCTGAGATGAAGAGAGTATACCTGTTCCATGAAGGCCAGAAGGACATGAAGGATCTTCTCGGCGGCAAGGGTGCAAACCTCGCCGAGATGACAAACATGGGGCTTCCGGTTCCTCCGGGATTTACCATCACCACCGAAACGTGTATGGAGTACCTTCGCGGCGGCAAAACCATGCCTGCAGGGCTGATGGATGATGTCGCCACCGCCATGGCAGCCGTCGAAAAGGAAATGGGCAAGACGTTCGGCGACCCGACCAATCCGCTGCTTGTTTCCGTCCGCTCCGGCGCCAAGTTCTCCATGCCGGGCATGATGGACACCATTCTCAACCTGGGTCTAAATGAACAGACGCTGCAGGGAATCATCAAGCAGACGAACAACCCCCGTTTCGCCTACGATGCCATGCGCCGTTTCATCATGATGTTCTCTGACATCGTGCTGGATGTTGAGCGCCATCTGTTTGAAGCCAAACTGGAAGCGCACAAGCAGCGACTGGGCGTCACCCTGGATACGGACGTTGATGCAGATACCCTGCGCGCGCTCTGCGACGAGTACCGCGAACTGGTCAAGGAAGAGACTGGCAACGAGTTCCCGTCTGACCCGATGGAGCAGTTAAAACTCGCCATCGAAGCTGTCTTCCGCAGTTGGGACAATCCGCGGGCCCACACCTATCGTGAGCGCGAGAATATTCCGTGGGATCTGGGAACAGCCGTCAACGTGCAGAGCATGGTATTCGGCAATATGGGCGATGACTCCGGCACCGGAGTCGCGTTTACCCGCAATGCCAGCACCGGCGAGAACGTGCTGTATGGCGAATACCTGGTCAATGCACAGGGCGAAGACGTGGTGGCCGGTATCCGCACACCGATGCCTATTTCGGAACTCCACAATGTGAACCCGGCAATCTACGAGCAGTTTGCTCAGATCGCCAACCGGCTGCAGAACGAATACCGTGAGATGATGGATATTGAGTTCACGGTAGAAAAAGGCCGGTTGTTCATCCTCCAGTGCCGCGTAGGCAAGCGCACCGCTCTGGCGGCCGTGACAATCGCCGTGGACATGGTCAAGGAAGGGCTGATCACCGAGGAAGAGGCGCTGACCCGCGTGAAGGCCACCGACATTGACCAGCTGCTGCATCCCCAGATCGACCCGAAGGCCACCAACAAAGTCTTGGCCAAAGGTCTCGCGGCTTCTCCGGGCGCGGCGGTCGGTGTGGCGATCTTCGATGCCGACACCGCTGCTGAGCGAGGCAAAACGGAAGCTGTTGTGTTGGTTCGCCCGGAAACAACCCCGGATGACATTCACGGGATGCTCGCATCCAAGGGCGTTCTGACAGCTCGCGGCGGTATGACCAGCCACGCCGCTGTTGTGGCGCGCGGTTTCGGTATTCCCTGCGTGGCGGGTTGCGAGTCTGTCACCATCGACATGAACAAGCGTGAGCTGTCAGTCGACGGCATCACCGTCAAGGAAGGCGAGTGGATCTCGCTCAACGGCACCAACGGACAGGTTCTGCTGGGACAGGCGCCGAAGATCGAAGCCATGTTCACCGAAGAGCTGCACACCCTGCTGGATTGGGCCGATGCGAAGCGTACGCTGGGTATCCGCACCAATGCGGACAACCCCCGTGATGCGGCTCAAGCCGTTGAGTTCGGAGCCGAGGGTATCGGACTGTGCCGCACCGAGCACATGTTCTTCGAACAGGACCGCCTGCCGATCGTTCAGGACATGATCCTCGCCAAGGATGAGGCCGGACGTCAGGCCGCTCTGGACAAACTGCTGCCGGTTCAGCAGAAGGATTTTGAGGGCATCTTCGAAGTGATGGCCGGCCGCCCGGTAACCATCCGGTTGATCGACCCGCCGCTGCATGAGTTCCTGCCCTCCTTCGAGCAACTCACTGCCGAAGTCACTGAACTCCGCATGGCCATTAACTCGCTGGGTGGCACCGCACTGAAGAACCTGCTGGCAGAGAAGGAAGAGATGCTCGAAGCCGTCGAAGCACAGCGCGAAATGAACCCCATGCTGGGTCTGCGCGGTTGCCGTCTGAGCATCATGTTCCCCGGTATCGTGGAGATGCAGGTGAAGGCCATCCTGCGCGCCGCTGTCGCCATCAAGAAGAAGGGTATTGATGTCCATCCGGAGATCATGATCCCGTTGATCAGCGACGTGAACGAACTGACCTGGGTACGCGAGAAGCTGGAAGCCGCCGCCGAGCAGGTTGTGGCCGAGGCTGGCGAGCCGGTGGATTACAAGTTCGGTACGATGATTGAGATCCCGCGCGCCGCACTCACCGCGGATGCGGTGGCCAAACACGCGGAGTTCTTCTCGTTCGGAACGAACGACCTCACCCAGACCACGTTCGGTATCAGCCGGGATGACGCCGAAGGCAAGTTCCTGCAGAAGTACGTGGATATGGAGATCCTCCCTGCGAACCCGTTCGAAAAACTGGATCGCGCAGGTGTCGGCCGGTTGATGAAGCTGGCAGTGGAAGCCGCCCGGGAAGTCAACCCGAACATCAAACTGGGAATCTGCGGAGAGCATGGCGGAGAGCCGAGTTCGATCGAGTTCTGCAATATGCTGGGCTTGAACTACGTATCCTGCTCACCGTTCCGCGTACCAATCGCCCGCTTGGCCGCCGCTCAGGCAGCGATCAAGGCCAAATAACCGGATCGTCCGAAGAACCGGTCAAATGGCCCCGGAAGCTTCCGCTTCCGGGGCCTGTCTGTTAATTAACCGCCTATACCCTGCGAGGCCCAGCAAAAACCGGTCAGTCCGGAGCCGTTGACGTTATCTTCCAGATATCTCGCGCATACTCCGATACCGTCCGGTCGCTGCTGAAATAGCCGACTCGTGTGA
This sequence comes from uncultured bacterium, assembly GCA_964535125.1. Classification (GTDB taxonomy): domain Bacteria; phylum Armatimonadota; class HRBIN16; order HRBIN16; family HRBIN16; genus CAZHSN01. The sequence goes on along the minus strand of CAZHSN010000001.1, from coordinate 53,358 downwards.
TGTTGCGTGCAGCGATCAACCGCCACGCCTCCGGTTGCGTATACAGGGTCTCAGCCATGCGTTGAGCGTTCAGGTACGATGAGAAGTCAGCGACATGCCTGTAATAGTCATTTTCGTCAAGCAACCGGTTCACAATCCACCGGTACCTGCCCGGCTCCTCAGGAGAGAACCGGTCACTGGTGATGGCGTCCAGTACCCGCATCAACAAAGGCTCTCGCGACGCGGCGTCTCTGGCGTTCCATGCGCCCGGCTGTCGGCTAGCTTCCACCTCATCAGCTGTCATGCCAAAGATGAACATGTTTTCAGGGCCCACATGTTCACGTATTTCAATATTCGCGCCATCAAGCGTACCAATGGTGATTGCGCCGTTCAGTGCGAATTTCATATTGCCAGTACCGGATGCCTCGGTACCAGCTGTAGATATCTGTTCACTTAAATCTGCTGCCGGTATCAGCAGCTCGGCCAACGTCACCCGGTAGTCTGGTACAAAATGTACCGTTAGCCATCGCGACGCTCTTTCACTGGAAGCCACTACCTTGGCGACACTGTTGGCAAACCGAATGATCTGCTTGGCAACCCAATAACCGGGGGCGGCTTTTCCGCCGATGACCACCGTACGGGGGGCGGCAGGTTCTATCCCGTCTTCTTCGATTTCCAGATATCGGGCAATCACGTGCAGCAGGTTCAACAGCTGGCGTTTATACTCGTGAATGCGCTTCACTTGGATATCAAACAGGCTGTCTGGATCGGCTTCCAGATGACACGCCTCAATCACCCGCACTTTGTTTGCCCGCTTAATGACCGCCAGTTGGTTCATCCATTCGGAATCGTCGAAGAACTCTTCCGCTTCGCTCAAACGGCTGAGGTTGGTTATCCAATCATCGCCGATTGACTCACACAACAGATCAGTCAGCCCTGGATTCGCTTTCACAATCCAGCGCCTGGGTGTGATCCCATTCGTTTTGTTGTTGAAGCGCTCAGGAAAGAGTTGAGCGAACTCGGGTACAAGCCGTGACTTGACCAACTCGCTGTGGATGGCGGCTACACCGTTCACCGAGTGGCTGCCGATGATGGCCAGATGGGCCATGCGAACCTGCCGAACCCCATCGCCTGTGATAATGCGCACTTTATCCACGAACTCCGGCGGAGCCGGCTGGTGGTTCAACGCTTCCTTACTCAGCCATTCAACGAACCTTCTATCGATCTCCTCAATCAGTTGCATGTGACGCGGTATCACGCGTTCAATCAGGTGGGTCGGCCATACCTCCAACGCTTCAGGCATCAGGGTGTGGTTGGTGTACCCAAACACCTCTTGCGTTGTGTCCCAAGCCTGATCCCACTCCATATCGCGTTCGTCAACCAGCAACCGCATCAGTTCGGCAATGGCCAGTGACGGATGCGTGTCGTTTAACTGAATAGAGACACGGTTGCGGAAGCAACTGAGCGGCTCCGGACATCCGGCCTCGAAGCGGTTCATGATATCCCGCAACGCGCAGGCTACGAAGAAGTACTCCTGTAGAAGCCGCAACTCTTTGCCTGACTCCACAGAGTCCGACGGGTACAGCACTTTGGAAATCGTTTCCGACTGTACGATCTGTTGAACCGCCCGTAGATAGTCGCCGCTGTTAAACGCCGTGATGTCCATATCATGTGATGCGCCTGCGGCGAACAGACGCAGGCGGTTTACCGTGCGCCCGCCGTATCCCACGATCGGCATGTCCGATGGGATTCCATAGATGTGTTCCCAATCCATCCACATCGGGTTGTACTCGCCGTACTTGTCACTGGAGTGGTCGATGCGCCCGTACACAGGAATATCAACGCGTTCTTCGGGATGTTCAACGAGCCAGGGAGAGCCGAACTGACGCCACGCATCGGGTGCTTCGCGCTGCGATCCGTTGTCGATGACCTGTCGAAACAGACCGTACTCATAGTTGATACCATAGGCGTAGCCGGGCAGGTCTAAAGTCGCCAGCGAATCCAGGAAACAGGCGGCCAATCGCCCCAGACCACCGTTACCCAGACCTGCGTCCGGCTCCAGTTCGATCACATCATCAAAGTCTATACCAACGCTGGACAGGGTGTCCCGGTACAGATGCAAAAGTCCCAGGTTGATTAGATTGGTCTCCAGAGACCGCCCCATGAGGTACTCAATGGAAAGGTAGTACAGCCGCCGGGCCTTTAGCCGGCGGCATCGCTCTTCGCTGCGGATCATCTGGTCCATCAGGTGCTCGCGCACGGCCATGCCAACGATGGTCAGCAGGTCGTTACCTGACAGATCCTCAAAGCGGTGGCCATAGAAAAAGCGCGCATACCAGCGCAACCTCTCCAACAGGCGTTCTCGTCCCAGAACGTCCATGAACGGCTGGCGATCATCGTATGCCATGACGCCCCTCCAACCTAAGGTCGCTTCAATATCACATCGGTGATTGTTTTCGGTTTGGCAATGATATCCACCTCACCTTCAGACACGTGATAGGCTGTGAACTGCTTCTCGTCCTCATTCGCGTTCAAGATGAACAGGCGATTGGGCGTCAGGAAGGTAAAGTACACGCGATCTTCACCGTCGTTCACGGTCCAATGACCGGCGCTGCGCAAGACCGCGTTCGTCTCCCGGGCTGCCGCAGACATGTCCTGCACGCGGACGACCCGCCCTTTGGAGCCTGCCGTTCCTGCGCGCACCAGAGTGTCTAGTGCATTCTCCCCTTCCACGGTTTCTATTCGGGTCATGTTAACCAAGATTAGCGTGCCTCCGCTGCGCACCCAGTCGGCGATCCGCTGCGCATCCTGCTGCTCCATCACGTCTCCGTGAAGGATGACGCACACCTGATGGCGGTCCAACGCTCCGGTACGCAGCATGGTCTCATCGACGAAGTCAAAGTCCGTGTAGTCTCTCCAGACGCGGGCTTTATCCAGAAAACCGCCCCATTTTAGCGTCATGGCGGTGTTCGGGTACCACAAAGCCACGGGTATGCGGGGGGCCGGTACATGGAAGAGGTACTTGAAATGATCCTGCTGCTGGTCGATGGTTTTCATGGAGTTGATCACATTGCCATCGTAGTCGTGCAGTTGATTCGCACCGGAGGCCGTGGCGTTGTAGATGCGGGCGACAATGCCCCATGCATCTTCAGGTCCCGCCGGTTCGAATCCGAAGTAAGCCCCGTAGTGGCGGCCTGCCGACGCCACCCATCTGGTAATGACGAAGTTACTGGCATAATCAGAGGCTTCGTTCGTAATGCGTACACCGGCGCCATGTTTTGCCGACACACGGCTCTGCTCGGCAAAGTCGGAACCGTGTTCCGGCGGCGCATCACCGCCTGTGCACAGGTAGATGGGCGTGTTCGGGAAGTGCTTGCGCGTGGTGGCCATCCACCAGTCTGCAAAGTCCGTCATGCTCTGCCGGTACCACTCCACAAAATCCAGCCACCGTCTGCGGTCATGGGGAAACCCATCGTTCACGCGTTCTCGAAACTCCGCCAACCGGGGACCATAGCCCGGAAAGTCGGCATCGGCGACTTGTTTATACGTCGTCCCCCATGCGTCGTTTAAGGCGTCCACGGTGCGGTAGCGCTTACCAACCCATTGCCGGAAATTCGCCAGCGCATACGGATCATTGCACCAGAATCCCGCATGGTTGTGGTATTCACCGGGGATGTTAAATGTCCATCCGCCGCCCCACACCGAGTAGATCGCTTCACCAAAGTCGCCCTGAATACCCAATAATACGGATTCGATGACTCCGGTCTTGCGGTAACGTTCCGCAAATGCCGAAAGAAAGCGGTCTATCCGTTTGGGCAGGTGCGGGTTCCAGAGTGACTCGATTTTGCTGTCGATACCGTGTTCCAGGCATCGGCAGGGAACGTGCTCTTTACTGGCTCTAAACCAGTCCGGCGTGCTGTAGGCAGGGCCAACAATCAGGAAGGGAACCCACTTCAAGCCATACCGCTGAAGCAGATCCACCTGAGCATCCCATTGACTCCAGTCCCACTTCCCTTCTGCCTGCCGCTCAACGGTCTCCCATGTCACATAGCTTTCGATTGATGTGGCGCCCAGCGCCTTATGGATCGGTCCCCGTTCCGGATCCGTGTCATTGCCGAACGTATAGTACATACCGGGAGCTGGCGGATTGGTGCGTTTGGGGCGGAATGTACGTTCAGAACTCATGATACCGACCCCCTTTGGCTTGGTGTTGTAGATATCAATGCGGGCTACCTGAAGCTTTGAAGTGCACTCTAGCCGGAAGTCCGCGCCGCCGTTCTGCTTGCCTTCGAACCGTGGAGAGGGCATCTCCGCGATCACGGTCACCCACTCCTCCGTATCCATCAGTGCGATAGCCGCTGCAGGTGTGTACGGATTGCTTGCGGCATTGTACTGAAGCCTGTATACCCCCATGGACTTGTCCAGGAACGTAACCGCCAGCCAAGCGGTATCAATGATCTGCTTGCGCAACGGCTCCGACAGCCGGAAGTAGAGATACGAGCCTGACACCTTCGGATTACGCTTCGATGTCACGACCCTGCGCCCGTCCTGAGTGGTGATCTCATACCAACCGTCTTCAGTATCGACGATGGTGATCCCGGCATCCCCGCCGGGCACATATGACCCCAGTGCGCCTGGCGGTAGTGGCTCCTGAGCGCGGCACGAACAGGTCAACACCGATAACAGGCAGCCAACCAGAATCGCATAGCCACGTGTGATCATCAGGACACCTCCGACAGCATGATGGACTCTATTTCGCACATCCAGTTGGAAATCCCTGCAAAACGCAAGACCCCCTCCGCCCATGGCGTCGGGGGTCTCCGCTTCAAGTTCAAGGCTGTGGCGAGATCAGTGATCGGCGACATACTGGGCAACCATGTCGCCCACCTCAGTCGTGGTATACCCCATCTTGCCGGCGCTCAAGCTCTTGAGCTTTGTGGCCGTGACATGAGCGATGGCCGCATCCACTGACGCTGCTGCAGCGGACTCGCCCAGTGTGTCGAGCATCATCTGCATAGCGCCAATAGCTGCCAACGGATTGATGACGTTCATACCGGTGTACTTAGGCGCCGAACCACCAATCGGCTCAAACATACTGACGCCGTTCGGGTTGATGTTACCGCCTGCGGCGATACCCATGCCTCCCTGTGTCATGGCGCCCAGGTCCGTAATGATATCACCAAACATGTTGTCGGTAACGATCACGTCAAACCACTCGGGGTTCTTCACCATCCACATGGTGGTGGCGTCGACATGAGCGTAGTCCGTGGTCACATCCGGATACTCCGGGGCGATTTCATGGAACGCACGCTCCCAGAGATCGAACGCATAGGTCAGCACGTTGGTTTTTCCGCACAAGGTAAGCTTTTTCGCCCTGGCGCGTCGTTGGCAATACTCAAAGGCGTAACGCAAACAACGCTCTACGCCTTTCCGGGTGTTGATGGACTCTTGCACAGCGACTTCATCCGGCGTGCCCTTCTTCAACGTGCCCCCGGCGCCGGCGTACAGACCCTCGGTATTCTCCCTGACCACCACATAGTCGATGTCTGCCGGCCCCTTGTCCTTCAGCGGAGTTTCGACTCCAGGGTACAGCTTTACAGGCCTCAAGTTGATGTACTGATCCAGTTCAAACCGCAGCCGTAACAGGATCCCTTTCTCCAGGATTCCAGGACGCACATCCGGATGCCCGATTGCGCCGAGATAAATCGCCTGGTATTGCCGCAACTCATCGGCGGCGGAGTCCGGCAGCACTTCACCGGTACGCAGATAGCGATCTCCTCCGAAGTCATACTCCGTCAACTCGCATGAAAACCCGTACCGTGCGGAGGCAGCCTCAAGTACCTTCAGCCCTTCGCGGACCACTTCCGGACCGGTTCCGTCTCCCCCAATCACGGCGATCTTGTATGTACCCACGGTGTCTCTCCCTTTTCGTTATGTAGACCACGTATATTATGCGCCCTCCGGTGTTCGATTTCAACGCTCGGCCCGGCCATTTGTGATATTTTTCACATCCATGAGTTCACTTGACGCTTCATGCGGCCGCTGGTATACTGTGGTCGTTCGTCGGGGTGTGGCGCAGTTTGGTAGCGCGCTTGGATGGGGGCCAAGAGGTCAGCGGTTCAAGTCCGCTCACCCCGACCAGTTCTGTCTCCGCAAGGCATCGGTCACACAGTCAACCTCACCCCCCCACGCTTTCCCCGGTTCACCACTTTAGTCCGTACAATGTATACGACTTCCTGTTGGGTGGTGTCCATGCATACGCTGCGTATCATCTGTCTGATGGCCTCTCTGCTGACTGCAGTAACTGCCGTTACCGCTGAGCCGGGTACCGATGCACCCGCACCGCGTCATAGACCGACCATCGGGCTGGCCCTGGGCGGCGGCGCGGCCCGCGGGTTCGCGCACATTGGCGTACTTCGCTGGCTGGAGGAACACCGTATCCCGGTTGACTACATCGCCGGGACCAGTATGGGTGGGCTCATGGGCGGATGCTACGCCATGGGAATGTCAGCAGCAGATATTGAGGCGCTCGTTGGCTCCGTCGACTGGAGCGAAGCGTTTGCCACCGAGGCCCCCTATGCCCGACGCGACTGGAGGCGCAAAGAAGACTTCCGTGACCTGACCATCCCCTTCGAGTTGGGGCTTAAGGAGGGGCTGCGCACTCCGGCCGGAATTGATCCGGTACACCAGGTAGGTCTGTTGCTGAGTCGGCTGACTGCTCCTTATGGCGGTATCGCCTCGTTCGACCAACTGCCGATCGCATTCCGTTGTGTGGCCACAGATATCACCAACGCCGAGCAAGTTGTCATGTCAGACGGCTCACTGGCTTTGGCCCTGCGAGCCACGATGGCGATACCTGGCGTGTTCACACCCGTCGAATGGAACGGCAAATTGCTTGCAGACGGCGGTGTGCTGAACATGGTGCCAGCTGACGTGGTGCGCGGGATGGGCGCAGACATCGTGATCGCCGTGGATGTGGGCGCCCGCGGCAGTCGCGACGCCGGGGACTCGCTGCTGGGTGTCATCAGCCAGACCGTGACCGTGGTGATGCTGGACAATACACGGCGCGCCATCGCCAGCGCCGATGTCATCATCGCCCCGGAACTGGGCGGCAGCAACGCGTGGACCGCCTACAAGGAGTCAGCCGATGCGGGTTACCGGGCGATTGATGCCAAAGCCCCCCTTCTGACCAACCTAAGCCTGTCCGTCGATGAATGGCAACAACACCTGCAGCAACGGCAGGAACGAAAGCGGCAGCAGTTGCCGGATGTCGGTTTTATCGACATCACGGGTGTCTCTGGGCGGCTTGCGCGACAAACCTTGGCCGAGGTGAACTGGCAGATCGGCACTACGCTGGACACCGTCGCATTGGACAACAGCTTGACCGACATCATCGGCAAGGGACGTCTTGCAAGCCTCGCGTATGACACCGTACACCGCGACGATCAGTCGGGGCTCCAACTGCGAGCGGTGGAGAAGACATATGGTCCGCCATTCCTGCGCGTCGGCCTCAGTTTGAACAACAGCCGCGGCCGTCAGATGGATTCGGGGATATTGGCCCGTATCACGTTCATGGACTTCGGGGCCGCCGACGCTGAAGCCCGTGTGGATCTGGGCATCGGCAGTTCACGCACTGCTTCCATGGAGTACTACCGCCTGCTGGAAGGAAGACGATGGTTCGGCGCCGCGCGTGCAGGCATTGCGGAAAACACCCGTGACCACTATGCGGGGTCACAGCGGATCAACGAGCATGTACTCACCACATACAGTGTTTCCGCTGACATCGGCGCTGTATTGCACGATCAGGCCGAATGGCGGATCGGTTACCAGACAGGGTACATCACAACAGCCATGCGCATGAGCGGGCCGCGTCTCAGTTACCTGACGGGCGGTAACGAAGAGTTTCTGCGTGCGAGGTATGCTTGGGACTATTGGAACGACGACCAACTGCCAACGGCAGGCAGCCGAGGCAGCGCGGAATTCCGGCACTTTCTACGCATGCCCGGACACCTGCGCCACATCAATCAGGCATCGCTCCAGGCCAGCCTCTTCCATCCGTTGGACACCCGCAGTCAGGCGTTCACGCTGCTGAGTGCAGATTCATCATTTGGGCAGTCAGTAGGATGGGTAAACCAGTTCGAAATGGGCGGATTGTTTCAACTGGGCGGGCATGCGCGCGGCCGCCTGACAGGCCCCAGTCGCCTGTATGGCGCTGCAGGACTGATGCGTCAGATATCATCATCTGTAGGGCCGTTGTCTTTCCCGGTACGCATGGCGGCATGGCTGGAAACGGGATCGGTGTACCGAAAGATCGGCGAGGCCCAATTCGAACAGAGTCTGGGGGTAGGTCTTTTATTTGACACCCCCCTCGGACCTGCCTATATCTGTGGAAGCCTGGCCAACGAAGTCGACCGCAGGCTGCTTTTCGGGATCGGACGGCTCTTTCCCTGGTGATCAGGCTTCCTGCCGGCTCTTGATATACTCCCATACAGCCGAGGGATGAGGATCAATCACATGCAGGTCGACGGATGCCTCACGGCTAATCCGCTCAGGCGTCCAGTCGTCCAATGTTAACTGGCCGTCACGCAGACAGATCGTGGGCAGCAACGCCACTCCGCGTGGACTGTGCTGCTTGAGCGCAGCACAGATATCTGCACCGCACAACAAACCCGCGACATTCACCATATGACCGAACAGGCGATTCGGCACTACGCACACCGACACAGTAACCCCGGCAATGGATTTCAATAAACCACTCAGATGGTGTACCAGCGGTGCGGCCGCTTCACCGGTAACCAACGTGAGATCCATCGGTCGCAAGACGCGCTCAGGCAACCGTTTCTGCAACCGTCTGCAGCGTTCCAGGAACAGCCTGGCGGTCCCCACCCCATCATCTAATTGTGGGAAATCTCTGTAATAGGCCGCACCGGGATATGGCGTTCCCGCGATGTGAAACCATTCGTCGGCCAAATAGACAAACCGTCTGCCATCAGCCAGCCGATCTGCACGCCGAATCTGTGTAATCAGATCCGCAGCGTACGCCGGTGTGATACATCCAATCGACTGCAGTGTGGATCGATGCGCGGTCAATCCAACGGGTACCACCGCCACCGACTCGACACGGCCAGGTTCATCCATCTCAGCCAAATGCCTTAAGTCCTGCAGCGTCTCAACCAGGTGTTCACCGTCATTCCATCCCGGGACCACCACCACCTGAGTGTGCACATCAATGCCCATGCGCATCAATCGAAGCAGTTCAAGCCGGACGTCGTGCCTGCGAGCCGTCCGCAACAGCCGCTGGCGCGTATCCGGGTTGGTGGCATGTACGGACACATACAGCGGCGATAACCGCTGGGTCTCAATGCGGGCATAGTCGATGTCCGACATGTTGGTCAATGTGATGTACGCGCCGTGCAGGAACGAAAGTCTGTAATCGTCATCCTTAATCGACAGGGATCGCCGCAGTCCCGGCGGCAGCTGGTCCACAAAACAAAACACACATCGGTTGTTACAACGCCGGATCCGGCCCCCTGCCAGTTCCTCAACAAACGAGGCGCCCAGAGGGTCGTAGTCATCCTTGCTCACACTGTAGATCATGGTGGAGTTGTGCGTCTCGACCTCCAGCATCACCTCTTCCGCGGCAAACCGGTACGCCACATCAATGACATCCTTCACGGGTACACCGTCGATGGACAACAACACATCACCGGGCTCCAGCCCGATCTCCTCAGCGATGGACCCGGGTTCCACCGAAGCGATGGTCAATCCGTCTGTGGCCATCGTTCCACTGTCTCCAGGCGTTCCGATCCGTTCGTCAAGCGCCGTACCACTGCGTCAATCACATCATCCGGCGTTGAAGCTCCTGCCGTTACGCCAATGATCTGTATCTGATGCAGCCATTGCTCATCTATCTCATCTGCGGTTTCGATATGGTAAGCGGGAACACCCTGCGAGACGCAGATCTCAAACAGCCGGCGGGCGTTTGCGCTGTTGCGCCCACCCACCACAACGACCATCTCAACGCACTCTGCCAGTCGGCGTGCAGATTCCTGCAGTTCATGTGTCGCATTGCAGATCGTGTTGTGTACATGCACCTCGGCACATTGCGGAATCAACGCCGCAGCAATATCGCTGAGAAGCCGTGGGTGTTGCGTGGTCTGGGCAACCAGTCCCACCCGGCGCGGGATTTGGCGCATCCGCAGCTCATCCACGCTGCTGACTACCGTGGCGTGTCCTCCCGCGTCCTCAATGGCGCCCAAGGTGCCCACCACTTCGGTATGGCCGACATCGCCCACCAGTACGATGTGATAACCGTTCGCTGCCATCTGTCGCACGATGCGATGCAGTTTCTCTACGAATGGACAGCAGACGTCAATGATTTGCAGACCTCGCGCCGCCGCTTCCTGTTTGATCACCGGTGAGACCCCATGAGCGCTGAATACCACCGTCCCATCGGTTACCTCAGACAGGCTTGAGGCAGTGTGGATACCTGCATTCCTGTGGCGCTCGGCCACCTGGGCATTATGGATAATCGGCCCTAGCGTCGTAATTGGACCGTTCAAGGTGCTCCGGGCGGTTTCGACCATTTCCACCGCCCTGCGCACCCCGAAACAGAATCCCGCTGAGCGGGCAACGACTACCCGGCGCATCTCATGCCTGATTAGCCCGCTGCGAGGCCTGCAACAGCCCGTATTCGATGCTCTGCACCAGCGCATCCCATGAGGCCTCGATGATATTGGTGGAGACGCCTACAGTACTCCAGTTCGCGCCGAAGCCCTCTGACTCGACGTTCACACGCACCTTGGCGGCCGTTCCCACACCGACGTTCACTACGCGCACCTTGAAGTCGCTCAGTCGGATCTCACCCAACTCCGGATAGAAGCGGAGCAGCGCTTGCCTCAGTGCAGAGTCCAGTGCATGCACGGGCCCATCCCCTTCAGCCACGGTCAGCATGACCTCATCGTTGACCGATATCTTAACGGTAGCCTCGGTGATGACATCACCAGATTCACCGCGCTTCTCCACGATAACGCGAAAGCCCTGCAGATCGAACAGTTTGCGGTACATACCCACTTGCTGCATCAGAAGCAGTTCAAAAGAGGCTTCCGCACCTTCGAAGGACCACCCCTTGTTTTCCAGCTGAACGACTTTTCCCAGCACCTTCTTGACTTCAGGGGATGACTTGTCCAATGTGAGTGACAGGTTCGCGGCGTGATGCAGTACGGTCGCCCCGCCGGCCATCTCCGAAACCAGAATGCGGCGGTTATTACCTACTAACTCTGGCGGGATGTGTTCATATGTCTTGCCATGCTTCATCACCGCATCCGCATGTACACCGCCTTTGTGTGCGAACGCGCTGCGCCCCACATATGGCTGGCTGTGCACATGCGGCATGTTCACCAGATCCGCGACAAAGTGACTGAGTGAAGTGAGATGATCCAGCCGGGCGGCTGCGTGACACGACAACCCCATTTTCAGCACGAGTGCGGGAATGATGGAGCAAAGATTCGCATTCCCTGTACGCTCCCCCAACCCGTTGATAGTGCCTTGTACATGCGTACAACCTGCAGAGATCGCCTCGAGCGAGTTAGCCACTGCGCACTCCGAGTCGTTATGGGCATGAATGCCGAGCGGCGTCTTCACAGTCGCCGCCACAGCCTGAACAATCCGGCTCACCTCACCGGGGAGACTGCCGCCATTTGTGTCACACAGCACCACTGTGTCCGCGCCCGCATCGACCGCTGATTGGATAGCCTTCAGCGCATACGCGGGATTGGCCTTATACCCGTCGAAAAAGTGCTCCGCGTCAAATATGACGCGACGCCCCTGCGTTGCCAGATACGCGACGGAGTCATAGATCATATGCAGGTTCTGTTCCAGCGACACCCGCAACGCATGTGTAACGTGAAGATCCCAGCACTTGCCAAACAGTGACACCACCGGCGCTTGTGTATCCAGCAAGGCGCGCAGGTTGCCGTCTTCATCAGCCGACACCTGCGGCTTGCGGGTACTGCCGAAAGCACACAACCGGGCGTGTCTCCAACTCATCCGGTGCGCCTTCTCAAAAAACTCCCGAGCGCTCTCGTTGCTGAAGGGCCAGCCGCCTTCGATCGTGTCGACCCCGAAATCATCCAGGCGCTGAGCGATACGGATTTTGTCTTGAAGCGACAGATTGACGAACTCGCCTTGTGCGCCATCACGCAGCGTCGTGTCGAATATCTCTATACGGTTCATCGTGTCTCCTTAACGGCCCTAGAGAGCCGATTCTCCTCGTTCGCCTGTTCGGATGCGTAACGCCTCCTCCACAGTCGAGATAAACACCTTCCCGTCACCGATCTCACCGGTGCGCGCGGCCGTCAGGATCGCCTCGACAACATCGTCGACCTGTTCGTCGCGAACCACCACCTCGACCTTGAGTTTGGGCAGGAAGTTGACCGTATAGGTGTTGCCCCGGAATCGCTCTGTACGCCCCCTCTGCCGTCCGTACCCTCGCACATCGGTGACAGTGAGGCCGTTGATCCCGATCTCCTCGAGAGCCTCTTTCACCTCGTCGATTTTGATGGGGCGTATGATACACTCCACCCGTTTCACCGATGTACCTCCGTAAGGTCTCCGGGGCGCTGCGGCGCCCCGTCCATGCGTCCGTCAGGAATGCGTTGCCTGTTAGCTTGCGCCCACACGTGCTCGGACGTAGTTCACCAAGCCGCCTGCAGTGATCAGTTGCCGCATCTTCTCGGGATACGGCGCCGCCTGGTGCCTCGTTCCCTTCGTGTGGTTGATGACGACACCGGTCACGATATCCACCTCCAAGTCGTCACCTGATTCCGCGTTGGCCACAGCCTCGGGACACACGCAAACCGGAAGGCCTATGTTGATGGCGTTTCGGAAGAAGATTCGGGCAAATGTGTTGGCGACCACGCAGGATACACCCGCATGTTTGATTGCCAGCGGTGCGTGCTCGCGGCTGGAACCGCAACCGAAGTTATCGCCAGCGACCAGCACGTCACCCTGCTGCACCCTCTGTGCAAACGTGGCGTCCAGATCTTCCAGCGCATGCTTCGCCAGTTCATCGCCGTCCGAGGAGTTGAGATAGCGGGCGGGAATGATCACGTCGGTATCGACATCATCGCCGTATTTGTGAACGGTTCCCCGTATATGGATGTGGGTACTCATGCGTTGACAACCTCCTCGGGATGTGCGATACGGCCCTTCACGGCCGACGCAGCCGCAACTGCCGGATTGGCGAGAAAGACCTCTGAAGTATGATGCCCCATGCGCCCCTTGAAATTGCGGTTTGTGGTGGAAACACACCGCTCACCTGGCGCCAGAACGCCCAAATGCCCTCCCAGACAGGGTCCGCACGTGGGTGTGTTGAAGGATCCGCCCGACTCGATAATCTGCTGAACCAACCCCTCCTGCATCGCCTGCAGATAGATCGCCTGGGTACCGGGGAATACCACCAGCCGCACATCCGGATGCACTGTATGGCCGCGCAGGATCTCGCAAGCCTCGCGCAGATCCTCTATGCGTCCGTTGGTACAGGAACCGATGACCACCTGATCGATGCGGATATCGGACGCCGCGGCTTCACTGACCGGATGGGTGTTCTCCGGCAGGAAGGGATAGGCGATCTGCGGCTCCATTGTATTGCAGTCGATCTCGTAAACGTTCTGGTACACCGCATCGGCATCACTCTGGTAGAAGCGATATGATCTTTTGGCACGCGGCCTTACGTATTCCTCGGTTATCGCGTCCGGAGCGATGATGCCGTTGTCCGCACCCGCCTCAATCGCCATGTTGGCCATGGTAAAGCGACCATACATCGGAAGAGACTCAATCACCTCACCGGTGAACTCCAGGGTACGGTTCAGCCCTCCGTCAACGCCGATCAATCCGATGACGTACAGGATAAGGTCCTTGCCGCCGACCCACGGTTTCCGGGTTCCAGTAAACACGAACTTCACCTGATCCGGTACGCGCAGCCACGTCTCACCCAGCGCCATCGCACCGGCAAGGTCGGTTGAGCCCACGCCTTGACTGAAAGCGCCCAGCGCGCCGTAGGTGCATGTATGCGAGCCCGCGCCGATTGTGCCGTCTCCTGGCAGCACCAATCCTTCATCGGGCAGCAACGAGTGCTCAATACCCATCCGCCCCACTTCGAAGTGATGCGGAATGCCCTGCTGCCGGGCGAACTCACGCATCTCCTTGGCCAGCGCCGCACTGGCGATATCCTTTGCCGGCAGCGAGTGGTCTGGTACCAGCCCGACCCGCTCCACATCAAATACTTTCTCCACGCCCATTTTCGCGAACTGCCGGATGGCGATCGGCGCGGTGATGTCATTACCGTGAACGAAATCCAGTTTGATGGTGATCAGTTCGCCGGCTTCCACCGCATCCCGGCCCGCATGGGCGGCCAGGATCTTCTGTGTGATTGTCTGTCCCATACTGTCCCCCACTATAGTGATACGCCAGCCGAGTCATCAGCCGCGCCTCGACGGTTGACTCCGCTGCGTTGGTCCATCAGTTTGTTCAACGCCTGGACATATGCCAGAGCGCTTGCGACGACAATGTCAGTAGCCGCCGCACGACCAGAGAAAACATCACCCTGCTGCGACGCCACACGAACGCTTACCTCAGCCATGGCGTCGATGCCTTCGGTGACGGCTTGTATCGAGAACTCCTGCAGTTCCGCCTCTACGTTGAACACGCGGTTGATGGCCGAATATGCAGCGTCCACCGGACCGGTGCCAATAGCGCTGTTGACGGTTTCCGTACCGCTGGCATGCCGCAGCTTCACCGTGGATGTCGGCACGACGGTGTTGCCGCAGAGCGCCTGAACCTGCACCAGGTCCCACGTCTGCACCACGGTGGACGAGGCATCGGCAACGATGGCTTCAAGGTCCTCGTCGTATACCTGTTTCTTTTTGTCGGCTACGTTCAGGAAGCGTTGATAGACATCCTCAAACCTGTCGCCATCCAGTTGGAACCCCAGTTCCTCTAACCGGTGTTTCACACCGTGCCGGCCGCTTCGAGCCGTGAGGATGATACGGCTCTCCTGGATGCCCACATCACGGGGATCGATGATCTCGTATGTGGTGCGCTCTTTAAGCACGCCGTCCTGATGTATGCCCGACGAATGGGCAAATGCATTCGCGCCGACGATCGCTTTGTTCGGCTGCACCAGAATGCCGGTCAGATTACTGACCATGCGGCTGGTCTTGAAGATCTCACGTGTGTTGATGTTCGTGGTGACGCCAAACAGACCTTCCCGTGTCTTCAGCGCCATCACCACCTCTTCCAAAGCGGTATTGCCCGCCCGCTCGCCGATGCCGTTGATGGTGACCTCCACCTGTCGCGCGCCATTGCGGATCCCGGCAAGTGCGTTGGCTGTGGCCAGCCCCAGGTCGTTATGGCAGTGTACCGATATAACCGCCTTGTCAACGTTGGGCACGCGGCCGGTGATGTTGGCGATCAAAGCCCCGAACTCTTCTGGAATGGCATAACCGGTTGTGTCGGGCACATTGATCACCGTGGCTCCGGCACTTATCACAGCTTCCACTACCTGACAGATATAGTCCGGGTCTGCACGGCCGGCATCTTCCAGGAAATATTCGACCTCATCGGCCAGCCCGCGGGCCAGCTTGACAGCCGCCACCCCCTTATCGATCGCCTGTTCACGCGACAACCTCAGTTTATACTGCAGATGCACATCCGACACGCCGAGGCCTGTGTGGATACGCTTGCGCTTGGCCGGAGCCAGCGCCTCGGCAGCCACCAGAATGTCCTTCTCCACCGCCCGTGTCAGTCCGCAGATCGTCGCATCGCGGATGACTTTAGATACTTCGTTTACCGAGCGCCAGTCGCCAGGTGAACTGATGGGAAAACCGGCCTCAATGACATCCACACCCAGTTTCTCCAGCTGACGTGCGATATCCAGTTTTTCCTCGACGTTCAGGCTGGCGCCCGGACTCTGTTCTCCATCCCGCAGGGTGGTATCGAATACATAGACTCTATCGATTGCCATCTATCTGCCGCCTTTCTCTGTATCTCTGTACGCAGACGCGCCCCTTAGTGATCACCGCATCACCCGACGCGATACCAGGCGCAGCGCCGCACCCAGTACCGCGCCTCCGCCTGCGATGACCACGGTATATAGCACGCGGTCTGTGCCGATCCAGTCGCCAAACCACTGGGACAAAAACCACCAGCCCGCGGCGACCAGCCCGACCAAGGTGATCAGAAACCCAATGGAACGCAACCGGTGTACCACAAGCGCCAGAGTGACGCCGCAGGCCGAAACCAGCAGGCATCCAGCGACAACAGCGCCACTCAATCGATCCATGTCACTATGCGGTTCGCTGACCACGCGCCATGGCGATCACTCCGGTACGGGCCAGTTCACGCACGCCGTAAGGTCCCATGAGTTCCGCAAATGCATCGATCTTTTCCGGTCCTCCCGTGAGTTCGATCAGCATGTTCTTCTCGCTCACGTCGATGATTTTGCCCCGGAATACGTCGACCAGTTGAATAACCTCGGCACGCTGCTCCGGCTGTACGCCCAC
Source organism: uncultured bacterium (assembly GCA_964535125.1). Lineage (GTDB taxonomy): Bacteria > Armatimonadota > HRBIN16 > HRBIN16 > HRBIN16 > CAZHSN01. The sequence goes on along the minus strand of CAZHSN010000001.1, from coordinate 36,817 downwards.
CTTCACCAGCGCCAGTTCCCGCTGCACGGCCGGCAGATCGGCGTAGTCGACCACTCGCATCACGTCGATCAGCTTGCTCAGCTGCTTCACGATCTGCTCCAGCACACTGTCGTCACCCACCGCAACGATGGTCATACGGGATATCTCCGGATCCTCAGTGACCGAAACAGCGAGCGACTCGATGTTGAACCCTCGCCGGGCGAACAGACCCGCGATGCGCGCCAACACACCGGACTGGTTCAACACCAGCGCGGTGATGATATGCTGCTTGGTATCCATCGTCGTCACTTCCCTTTCCCTTCGTCCAGCAGTCCGGCGAGCACTTCGTCATCGTCGGCGAACGACCATCGCGAGCTGTCCATGTCGACACTTGGTTCCACCGGGATCTCGTCTTCGCGCAGCATCATCTGATGCACGCTTTGTCCGGCGGGTATCATCGGGTACACCTTGCCGCTGGTAGGCACCGTAATGTCGATGACGACAGGCACGTCCCGTACCGCCAGAGCCTGCTCCAGCGCTCCCTGCAGATCATCTGGCGTTTCCACGCGCAACCCGACAGCGCCATACGCCTCGGCGAGTTTGACAAAGTCCGGCGATGCCTCCAAACTGACATGACTGTAATGCTCCTGCCAGAATAGCTCTTGCCACTGCCGCACCATTCCCAGGGTTCGGTTGTTCATAATGGCGATCACGATCGGCAGCTTGTACACCACCGCTGTCATCAGTTCCTGAACGCACATCTGGAACGAACCATCACCGGATATGCACAACACGCGCTCATTCGGCCTTCCGAACTGAGCGCCGATCGCGGCAGGCAAGCCGTATCCCATGGTCCCCAATCCGCCGGAGGTCACGAACTGCCGAGGCCCGCGCGTCTGAAAGAACTGAGCGGCCCACATCTGGTGCTGTCCCACATCAGTGGTGACAATCGCCTGGCCATCGGTAAGCCTCCACAGCTCTTCGATCACCGCTTCCGCGCGCAGCTTATCGGCTTCTCCCGGATAGGAGAATGGAAACCGCTCTTTCCATCGCATGATCTGAGCGTTCCATTCTGAATTCTGTCGGGGCTTCACGTGCTGTAACAGTTCCTGAAGCACCAGTTTGGCATCACCCACGATGGGGATCTCCGCTGCCTTGATCTTGCTGATCTCGGCCGGATCGATATCGATATGGATGATCCGGGCGTTCGGGGCGAACTGATCCACTTTTCCCGTCACTCGGTCATCAAATCGAGCACCCACCGCGATCAGCAGATCGCAGTGATGGACGGCATGGTTGGCATACGCGGAACCATGCATACCCAGCATGCCCAGGCAGTTGCGATGTGTCTCATCAATCGCTCCTTTGCCCAGAAGTGTCGTGGTGACCAGGATATCGGATATCTCCGACAGCCGTGTTAACTCGGGTGTAGCCCCCGAGGCGATCACACCGCCGCCCGCATAGATGACCGGACGCTGCGCTTCGGCGATTGCCTGTGCTGCTTTCTTGATCTGCAGCGGATGTCCTTTGGTCGTCGGTTTGTACGTCGGTATATCTACGGTTTTGCTGTATTTAGACGGATCCCAGTCAATGCTTGCCCCACTGACATCCGATGGAAGATCGATTAACACAGGCCCTGGGCGTCCGGCGCGGGCAATATAGAACGCCTCCGCAACGATCCGGGGGATGTCTTCGGCTCGACGCACCAGATAGTTCTGCTTGGTGATGGGCGTGGAGATACCGATGGCATCCGCTTCTTGGAAGGCATCCTTGCCCAGATTGGCGCTGCGCACCTGTCCGGTGATCGCCACCAAGGGTATGGAATCCATCATGGCGTTCGCAATGCCGGTGACCAGGTTGGTTGCCCCCGGACCAGAGGTCGCAAGACATACGCCCACATCACCCGTCACACGGGCGTATCCATCGGCCATGTGGGCCGCGCCCTGTTCATGGCGAACCAGGACGTGCTGTATGTCCTGATAGTTATACAGAGCGTCATACACTGGCAGCAGCGCGCCACCCGGATATCCGAAGATAACCGACACTCCCTCACGCTTCAGGCACTCCAGCAGAACCTGAGCTCCGGTCATGGTTGGCATGTCTTAACCTCCTTTTAGTTGTCGATGCGACCACGGGTGACAAAAAAACCTCCCGTCCTCAAGGGACGAGAGGATGCCTCACGCGGTACCACCCTTGTTGCGAACCCATACCAGATGGTAGGGTATCGCCACTTTCAGCGCGATAACGGGCGCAGCCCGGGGTAACCTACACAACGCCCGAAAGGCGACTTCAGAAACCCGGCTCAGAGGCGACTTTCACGTCGGCGCTGTGTTGCCTCGCACCAACCGGCAACTCTCTGAAAGCAACGGTCCGCCGTTACTTACCCCGTCACAGCCATGTTATCTTCAGTTGTGGCAATCAGTGACTACTGACTGCAGTATAAGTGTTGTACCAGCCCGAGCACCACTGTGTCAACCTTTGCTGCAGGGATGGTTCCACGGATCCGTCCCACACTCACACGGGTCACTACATCCACTTCGTAGCAGCTGCCGGGTGCGTGCCGCTGATACACATTCCATAACCGTCGGCGCAACGCGGGCCATTACCGCGCGTTGGGTGCAGTCGCATAGTAGGGTTATACTCGGCGCACAGCATCATCGCCTCATGGGTGAGTGGGGACGCTTGAGGCGCGTTGTGTATGGCGGCAAGCCGACACTTTGCTGCCGCCACTCGCCTCATCTCGCGGCGAGTCGGTTCTGACTCGAACCAATGCAGCGACTGTGCGACTGTGATCACATCCACTGAACCGTTCTTCACAGGCAGTTGAGACACCTTGGCCTGCATCAGGCAGATGCCTGCTTGCGGTTGCAGGACCAGTGCGGCCTGTGTCAGCATGTCGGCGTCCGTGTCGATCAGCAGAAGCCGTTGGACACGTCCGGCAAGCCACCGCGACAGCAGTCCCGTCCCGGCTCCCTGATCAACAACCGTGTGGTCCGACCGTAACCCGACCCGATCCATCAGTTCCTTCACCGCCGCTTCCGGATATCTTAACCTGCACTGCTCACCCAGGGCAGCCCGGTACCGATACGGTGAGGCGCCGTCCGGGTTCAAAGCAGAGGTTCCAACACCGGCAGCGCCTCGCGTGTCTGGTTGGAGTACCCCCCGGGAGCAGGTTCATCCAGCTCCAGTTCGAAGCCGGCCCACCGGTACAAGCGTATCGCCCGATGACTCCATGTCTGTGTGGGGATATACATGACGCAGTCGCCTTCGAGTTCGATCATGCGGTGCACTCCCGCAGCAATAAGCGCCTTGCCGATACCGAGTCCCTGCAGTTCCGGACGCACTGCGACCCAGTGCATGAATGGCGCCCGGCGTTCGGCCGTGTAGTTCCACCAGGCTGTGAAGGTGCCGACCTTGGCGCCTGTGGGGCTGACAACAAACAGAGTGCGGCGGGGCGTCTCTGTGGCATACGGCGTGTAGTTGGCCTGAAAGTAATCCGTTGCCGCGTCGGGAGTGTCAAACTCCCCCACTGACGCCTCAATCTCACCCCAAGCGCGTTCATCACCGGGTTGATACCGGACAACAGCATAGCCGGCGGGAAGATCCGCTTCCGGAACGGGAGTACCGGGCAGGCGTTTCAAGATCACTCGAAAGAACGGTACGGACTTATCCAGCACGTAAGCACCTCTCTGCGTGATATGATCTCATCTGAGCGTACCAGGAACGCTTTGATATAGTCTATCTGGATGGAGTGCGTTCCCGCCCGGTTCATCACGCACCCGATACAGGAGCGATGTCACCCATGCGTTTCCCCCACATACCACGCTGTTTCAGACGCTGCTTGATAGCCATTGTAACCGTGAGTGTTGCGAACACCATGGTTGATGCACAACAGCAACCTGGCGCCGGAGTGTACCGCAGCGCCGATGGACAGGAGCAACGGTGGTCGGTTCAGGACAACGGCTCGCTGCGTTGGGGGGGGCGTGCCTACGCACCGTCCGGCGTCTATATTGAAGCCGCCTCCATCAGCCCGGACGCCCCGCCGACTGCGTGGACACAGGATCAACAGGCGATTGACAGGATCGCAGCCAGTGGCGTATCGGATGTATGGATTGTACCGAAAGCGCCTATCGCCAACGCACCGGCTGCAGTGGTGCAGCGGCTGGTGGACTATCTGGAATCTCGCAATCTGAACTATGGTCTGTCGCTGGGTGCATCCGGAATGACTCCAGCGTTCGGGTACACCATACAGCCTGCCCGCAATCGCATCGCAGGCATGCGGGGGAATATGGTGGCTACATTCCGGGCGCCTAATGCCAGCAGCGCGTTGACGGTATTTGTCGATGAGTATGACAAGACGCCCTCGACGCCCCAGACGGTGACCGTCAGCGATGGCGTGGGACGTTTTGGCCTTCCCGGGATCAGTTCGCAGGAAGGGGTGCTGTTGATCTACCCCAGGGGTGTTCTCAGCACCGAGTCGGGATGGCTGCCGGACATCTGGCGGCAACATGACGCGTGGCGCGACAAGACCATTGCTGTGCTGCGCCAGGTGAAGTTCGGACCGCGCCTGCGGTTCGTGGCCGATCCTTTAGGCGAATGGACCCTGCCCGATGCGCTGAGCGGTATGTGGCCCGACTCGCCGTTGTTCCGTGTGGCATTTGAGGCTTGGCTGACACGCCGGTACCAGAGCATCGAAAACCTGATGTCTGCGTGGGCGATGACGGAGCGTAACTTGGACAGTTATGCAGCCGCTGCCCGGCTCATGCCGCTCTGGAACGGCGCAAAGGGTTTACCTATTCTATGGGATGAGCAGTCACGTGTGATACGTCATGTAGAAACGGCCCGATGCGCGTACTGGAGCGACATGCAGGAATTCATGCATGAGAGTCTGCAGAATGCCTTGAACCGGTTCAGTTCCGTACTGCGACGCTCCGTGGTGGACGTACCAGTGCTGTTATCGTGGAATCGGTCTTCTCGGGTGCTGGTGGATCTGCGCCTTCCCGTTCAATGGGACGGCTTTATCGCACGGCCTACGGCATTGGGGGTCGAAGCCTCAGGAACACAGATGGCGCACTGTGCCGCACAGAGCCGTGAGAATGTACGTCCCATGCTGCTCTTTACAGCGCTGCGCGAGCCGCTCAAGGGCGAAGGCGCAGTCCCCGGTATTGTCACCCCATTGGCGCGCCGGCTGGCTGACGCTGGAGCCCGGGGCATTTTCATCAATGGGGTAGCTGCAGACACTCCCTTGGACACAGCCTTGGTATGCCAGAAGGCCGGTTTTACACCAGCCGATGTGGACCGGCCGGCCCCTGCGATGTTGTTCTACCCCACTGAAGCCGCCGCGCTCATCGATCGCTCGCTTCTCCCTTCAGGCGTCTGGTGGGTACCCTCGGTCCGTCCCGGTGCGGTGGAAGACATGGGCGCCAACTACCGGGGATATCGGATCCAACGCTCCGGAGGCTTGGAGTTTGTTATCTGGGGTGTGGAAGGCGATAGACGTACCAGTTTCCGCTTTGCCGAACCGCGGGTGATCACCGCCCGGAACGCCGCAGGACAGGAAGAGCCGATGACCTCCCGGCGCAATGTTTGGACTCTGACCATCGGCGCTAATCCAGTGGTGTTGTCCGGTAGTGACGGGTTCTTTCCGGTCGAATCGGCCACCGATGCGGTCGCAGAACTGGCCCGAGGACTCAAGATCGCACAAGACCGTCGACGTGAACCCGCAGGCGTGCGTTTCCGACTACAGCAGGCTCAGGACAACCTCAATAAGGGGCAGGCGTTTTCCGCGTACTTGCTCGCGACAGAAGGCCTGCGCGAACTGTTACCGCGCGTGGCCGGTTTCATCTGGCGCGAGGCTGAAGATGCGGACGAGTCGAATTTCGACGAAATACTGTCATTGCCGTGGGCCAGCGGCACGCGGGTCCTGTCACTGAATAATGTCAACGATCCGCCCGCCCGAGGCTACTACGTGCGCTATGCGTTCGAAGTCACGACGGACGCCACTTACAATCTGTGGGTGGCCAGCCGGATCGACAACGCGTCACCCTGGACGTGGAGTCTGGATGACGGATCGCCGGCGCCTCCCAAGGACGGCAATCCGATCGGCGGGTATGCGGGTGTTTTCGGCTGGCAACGCCTGGGCAGCGTCCGCATGGCGCCAGGCAGACATACTCTGGAGATAAAGGTCACCCGGCGTGTCGGCGGTGTTGAAACGCCGTATCTGCAGATGCTGGATTCGATACTGATCACCACCTCAAACGCACTGCCTATGGGATCCAGAAAGCCAGGTATCGAATGACCGCGACACCTGGGACCAAACCCTCGCTGACGGTGTTTTTCTTCCGCGCCCTGCGATCGTCTGTGCAGGCCTACTACGACCGTATGACCATACACATGCTGCTCAGCCTGTTCTACTCCGTGTTGGCGGGGTTGATCATCTGGGGGGTCGTATCGCTCACGCTGCTCGGCTGGCGACTGCCCGCGCTTCTGGCCGGGCTGATCGGCGCCGGCGTGCTCTCCATCGTATGGACCGCCTATTGCGCCTTCGCACGGGAGACGATGATATTCAATGGTCCCGACTTAGGCTGGTTGCCCGCAGTGATTAGACGATATCTGAAGAGCGCATTTGTGCTGGGTCTGATCCAGGCGTTCATCACCGCCGTGATCATCGGTAACGTGGTGTTCTATGGTGTTCAAACCACATTTGTGTTAAAGCTGCTCAGTCTGCTGCTGCTGTATGTGCTCTATCTGTGGTCGTCTGCGGTGTTGTACCAACCCACCCTGTTGATTGAGCATGTGGAAGGAGCGTATGCAGGCGAGCAGCGGTCTGGTCGCCTCATCGTGGAAGTCATCCGCCGGTCGGTGTTCATGGTGCTGGGAAACCTGCCGCATAGCCTCTCTGCCACCGCGGCTGTGTTGTTCCTGTATGGCATCGGGGTGCTGTTGATCATTGGACTGCCCTTGGCATCACCGGTTCTTACGGCGCACTTCACCGCACGATGGACGCGTTCTGTACTGATGCGTTACGATGTGATTGAGACTCCGCCCGAACCCGCCGTCGAGCCTGTTCGCCCCGTGCGCCAGTAGACGCCAGCGGGCGTAATGCGTCTGAACAGAAACCCACCGAGGTGCTTACCATACCCATGGATGCCAACGAACTGCGTCAACGATATCTTGAGTTCTTCGAGCAGCAGCAGCATCTGCGCCTGCCGTCAGACAGCTTGGTTCCCGATGACCCGTCGCTGCTGTTCACCAGCGCCGGCATGGTGCAGTTCAAGCCGTATTTCCTGGGTGTCGCCACACCGCCGCGCCCGCGCGTCGCTACGGTGCAAAAATGCCTGCGCACAACCGATATCGACTCGGTGGGTGACAGTACTCACCTGACGTTCTTTGAAATGCTGGGAAACTTCAGCTTTGGTGACTACTTCAAACGGGAAGCGATCGGATGGGCATGGACATTCCTGACCGAGTGGTTGAACATCCAACCCGAACGGCTGCGCATCACGGTGTTTCAGGATGACCAGGAAGCCTATGATATCTGGACGCGCGAAGTCGGAGTTCCGGCAGCGCGGGTGTTCCGGTTCGGCGAGAAGAGCAACTACTGGCCGGCAAACGCCATCAGCGAAGGGCCAAACGGCGTTTGTGGCCCGTGTTCCGAGATCTTCTATGATACACAGTCCCATCTTCCGCCTACACCGGATGGTGTGTGGGATGATGACCGCTGGATGGAGATCTGGAACCTGGTGTTTACCCAGTTTGACCGCGGGGACGGCGGAACACTGACGCCTCTGCCCCGCCGTAACATTGACACCGGTATGGGCCTGGAACGTACAGCGGCGGTTCTGGCCGGTATGCCCAGCGTGTACCATACTGACGTGTTTGCCGGAATTCTGGCACGAATCGGCAGCATCTGCGGGCAGCAGTATGGCGGCACGCAATCGTCAACGGATGCGGCGTTCCGGGTCATCGCAGACCATGCCCGGGCGACCACCTGCTGTATCGCCGACGGCGTACTACCTGCCAACGAAGGCCGGGGGTATGTACTGAGACGTCTGCTCCGCCGAGCCGTGTTGAAGGGTTCCCATACGTTGCAAATTGACCGACCCTTCCTCTCAGACGTTGCCGACAGCGTGATTGAGTCGCTCGGTTCTGTCTACCCTGAGCTGAACGAACGCCGCGGACACGTGCTGAACACCATAGAAGCCGAGGAAAACCGGTTCCTTCAGACACTGCACACCGGCAGCCAGCGTCTGTATGAGTTCCTGTCAACCCCACAGACAGTACAGGCAGGTTTATTATCCGGCGCGGATGCGTTTACCTTGTATGACACCTATGGTTTTCCGCTGGAACTAACCGAAGAGATGGCGGCTGAGAGGGACATAACCGTTGATCATGACGCCTTTGATGCGTGTATGCAGGAGCAACGAACGCGGGCTCGTCGCGCCAGTGCAATCAGCAGCCAACTGTTCACGGGGGACGGTAACAACCCCGAACTGGCGCTGGCAGGTATGCCCCCCACGCGGTTCCTGGGTTATGACCAACTGGAGCTGGCCACCGAAGTGGCCGCAGTCTGGTGCGACAACGGTCTGGTCTCATCCATTGATGCGCCGGCATCAGCACTTGTGGTTACGTGTGACACGCCGTTCTACGCTCACTCCGGCGGACAAGTCAGCGACACAGGCACGCTCACCGGTATGAACTGCCAAGCCGATGTCCTTGAGGCTGTCCGTACCGGTGACTGGGTGATGCATCGTGTCACGCTGCACAGCGGTTCGCTGCAGGTTGGCGGTCCCGTGACCCTGAGGGTCCATGCGGACCGCCGCATGGATATCATGCGCAACCATACCGCAACACACTTGCTTCAAGCCGCGCTTCGTGCGGTACTCGGCTCCCATGTGCATCAGGCAGGCTCTCTTGTTGATGCCGACCGGTTGCGTTTCGACTTCACGCATCCGGCTTCGCTGACTGATGAACAGGTGCGGGATGTTGAGTGGCGCGTGAATGAGTGGATCTGGCAGGGGATTCCGACACAAATCGACGATGGGGTTCCCATTGATGTTGCGCGCTCACGCGGCGCGATGGCCTTGTTCGGTGAGAAGTATGGTGACACCGTACGGGTGGTCGAAGTGCCGTCCGTCAGCGTGGAGTTGTGCGGCGGCACACATCTGAGCAACACAGCGCAGACGGGCCTGTTCCACATCACCTCGGAAGCCGCGGTCGCGGCAGGAATCCGCCGTATAGAGGCTGTCACTGGCCGAGGAGCTTACCAGCAACTGCGCGCAGTGGCAGACACACTGCACCAGGCCGCACAGGCGATGCGATGCACCCCGTCTGAGATCCTCGACTCCATTGCCCGCGCACAGGAGCAGCGCCGCCATCTGGAAGCGCAGATACAGGATCTGCGGGCCCGTCTGGCTTCCGGCAGCGTACAGGCGTCCACCGCCACCATCGCCGGACTGCGGGTCCGCCTGGCCAGCCTGGAGGGCACAGACGCTGCGACGATGGCTGAACTGGCCGACCACGCCATTCAACAGCCGGATGTGGATGTCGTGGTTGTTTGCGGAGAGTCTCACGGCAAGGCGCTCTTCACTGTCAAAGCAGATAAACAGGCCGTGTCTGCCGGTTTCCATGCCGGGAACTTGGTGCGCGAACTCGCCAAGATCGCCGGTGGAGGCGGAGGCGGGCGTCCGGATTTTGCACAGGCAGGCGGTAAGGATGCGTCCCAACTCGCTGCGGCCGCTGCGCGCGTTCCAGATATCATCGAGACGATCCTGCAGCGCTGATGGAAACCCCGGTCGCCATCATTACCGGAGCAGGCAGGGGTATCGGCCGCGAGTGCGCTCTGCGACTGGCTGCAGAGGGATTCAACCTGGTACTCAACGCACGCACTCAGGAGCAGTTGAGCGCAACCGCCTGTGACTGCGGGACCAGCGGAGTACAAGTCGTGGTGACCCCAGGCGATATCCGGGATACGCAGGTGATCCATGATCTGTTCAGGGCTTGCGACACCCACTTCGGCCCACCGACGGTCGTGATCAATAACGCCGGAGTGGCCCGTTTTTCCCCGGTATCGGATACGACAGATGAACAGCTGGACGAGATGCTCGCCGTGAACATTCGCGCTCCCTTCCTCATCTGCCGTGAGGCGCTGCGCCGTATGCGTCTCCACGGGAAAGGGTGCATCATCAATGTGGTCAGTACGGCCGCGCATATCCCCTATCCCAATCAGGCCGCATACGTGGCCAGTAAACACGCGTTATTGGGTCTGACTCGCGTTCTGGCGCGCGAGGCACGGGAGCATGGCATACGGGTGTGTGCGGTGTCTCCCGGAGGGGTGGATACCCAGATGGCCGCGGAGAGTCATCCAACCCGAGACAAAAGCGGATGGATCACTCCAGCGCAGGTCGCAGACACGGTGGTCTGGTTGTCCCGGCTTCCTGATAATATCGCTGTGGATGAGTTGATTGTAAGGCGTTTCGAGGCGGATCCCCTCTAGTGTCTCGCCGTTTGACTTCCGTCCAGCGGGTATCATCGGTGTACACACGCACACAAGAGGAGGCATAAACGTTGGTTACTGCCTTACAAATACACGGTCTTCCGGACACAGCCAATCAAAAAGATACACGCGGCATTACTATCCCTTCTGTCAGCGTCCGCCATATCAAGCTACCGCTTGTTCTGGGTGATCGGCATGGCGGATCGACGATCGCCGACATCTCACTGGGCGTATCGCTGGACGCAGGACACAAGGGGATTCATATGAGCCGCCTGGTGCGGCTGCTGCAGCCCTTGCAGGAACAGCCGACATACCTGGCCGATTGGGTCGAGATCCTGCAGGTTGCCCGCGACCAATCCCATGCCGCTCAAAGCCATTTGGATCTGGCGTACACGCGCTTTTACCGTAGACGGGCTCCGGTCACTGGGGAAACCGGTCTGCTGTCTGCAGAGGAGCGCTGGATGTTACGGAATCACGTCACAGTTATGGCCGAGTGGACGGTCAAGACCACTGTGGCCAACGTCTGCCCATGCAGCAGGGAGATCTCTGACTTCGGCGCACACAATCAGAGAGTCGACATCACCGTGACCTTGTGTTTTGACCCGTCACATGGATGTCCGGTCGACGCTGGGGATTTGATCGGAGCGATGGAACAACAGGGCAGCAGTCCGTTGTATGCGGTACTCAAGCGGGCTGATGAAAAACACGTAACCGAGTCCGCGTATGACAACCCCAAGTTCGTCGAAGACATCTTGCGGGATACGGTGATCTATTTGCGATCACTGCCGCGGCTGTCTGGATTCCGGGTGGATATAGAGTCACATGAGTCGATCCACCAGCACAACGCGGGCGCTGCATATGAAGAGTACTGTGACGACACGCCGGTCGAGGGAGCCTGATAGTGCGTCGCTTACACGCCGGATGGGTAGCGCCGTTAGTTCTGCTGTCGGCATTGAGCGCGGCGGTCACTGCGTCGGCACAGAGCGAACACACGTCTGCGAAGGATCCTGTATTCGGCTGGACATTCACGGGCGTCCAACAGACCAGTGTCGCAGATGTCTCTGTTCAGACCTGGGTCCAGTCGACCGAGGATCTGCCTAAAGCCGCAGATGTGACCCGCCTAGTTGCTGTCATCTTGAACGGCATGAACCGCCGGCTCGGACAGCCCTTCCTGCCTGCGGGCCGAAGAGTTCAGATATGGATGACCCGTCAGGGCGACACCGGCGGTGAACAGGTACGCGACGCAATCTATCTCTACCGGATACACGATCCCGTGGCTCCTGAGGAGTTGCTGCGCGTGATCGCTCACGAGTTGGGACACCAGTGGCTGCCAGGTATCCGCGGTTTCACATCACCGGAACCATATGCGAACGGAGCCATGGGTGAAGTACTGTTCATCCGTTGGGTAATCGAAGACATGTCACCCGATGAGCGCCTGCTGGGTCTTGATGTACAAGCGATCAACCAGTGGTACTCACGGCGATATGGCGCGCTGCTGGATGGATGGTTGTCCGCTCCCATACAACAAGAGCCCAGGTTGCACCTGTCAAACGCCGTCGGCATGCGCACACTGGCCGGGTTCTGCATGTGGATAGAGCGCATCCATGGGTCTTCCACACTCGCTGAGGTGCTGCTCAACCTTCCGGGCCACAGGGCGAGTGACCTGCTCGCAGCCATGAAACGCGTGCTGCAGGAGTTCCAGTCTATTAAGGTGATGGTTCCGCCTGGAAGGTCATCCGTTGTCATTTGGCTGACTGCCGGCGTGTACAGGCAGAACGCCGCAGCACAGGCTGCGCGGACGCTCACGGTTGCCCGTTCAGGATGGACCAACATCGCTGCACTTGGGATGCGTGAGGTAAGCCTGAGTCGTGTCCGCTGAACGGGAGTTAACACAGGATGAAATCGTAATGATGCGACAGGCGCATCCCTGTGGCGGCAGGTTGTGGCGTATAGTGAGTCTGGGCTGCAGATGCCAACTGCAGTGCATCACGTGCGGCCGCCGGATCGTCATGAGTCAAGCAACCGTCGCACGTAAAACGACGCCGTGGCAGGGCGCCACGCGTCGGGCGGGGTTGGAATCGACATGATCGCTGCTGTCTTCTCAATCATCGCCATGATGGCGTCACCCAAGATAACCATCGAACCGCCGGCCGGTGCGACGTTGTCAGGACGTGCGGTGATCCGCGTTGCATCCAGCGGGTTGATCGAGTCGGCAACATTCCGGTTGGGCGCCCGCACACCCTTCATTGACGAGTCCACCCCATTCACCTATCACTGGGATACGCTCGAGTCGGACGATGGCATGCAAACGATTGATATCTCTATCCGTATGGCCGATGGCTCGACCATCAATCGTTCTGTGGAATACCGCGTCGACAACCAGATCAGCCGTGGGCATGCCTATTGGATGGAGCAAGCCATGCGCGCTTATGAAGAGGGCGAATATGCCGCCGCCCGAGATGCCGCGCGCCGCGCTCGAAAGGCAGCCCCTGATGATGTGAATACTCCGGTATTGCTCGCAGCCATACAACTCACTCTGTCACGCCCGGAAGAGAGTGTTCCGACTCCGCAACTCACCGGTGCGGATGAACGGGTAGTCACGGCTTACCGAAACGCTCAGATCGCCGTGGCGTTTCGTGATGAAACCCCGTCGGACACACTGATCAGCACATTGCGTGAGTTGCTGAGCGCACAACTGGCGACACGGAAAAACCGCGCAACCGCCTTGCATGACGCCAGTCCGGAAATCCGAGCGGATGCGTTCTTGTCCGCAGGGCAGTATGAGGACGCAGCAGATGCCTTCAATGCCGCCGCGCGGGGTGCATCCGATAACTGGAAGGCCTATCTCAATGCTGCGACGGCATTCCTGCTCGCTGGCAAGACGGTTGATGCGCGCAGGCAGGTCACTATGGCTTTACCGGTTCGGCCGGACGCCCCGGAGGTGCGCCTGTTCGATCTGCTGACCCGATCAGTGACGGGACAGTCGGTTGTGGTCACTCCGCCGTCCTCAACGACTTCGGTCAGCGAAGTCTCTCTGTTGCGTTTAGTCATGGCGGATGCGGCCATGCGCGCCGGACGCTATGCAGAGGCAGTCCAGGCATTGGTAGCCGCTCCTCCAGGTTTACAACGGTACGCTGTGCTGGTGTTGGCCCACGCACTGACGCGCGCTGAAGCCGAATCCAGAGATGCTTTACGTGAGGCAATCCTCCTGGATCCCTGTTATTTTCCTGCCTACATCAACCGGGCGCTTGGGTTATTGTTCCTGGATAGACCCAGTGAAGCGCGATCATTTATCGAACTGGCTGCGTTGATCCGCCCCGAGGACCCGCTCGTTTTGGCTTGCCGTGCGTTGGTCGAACAAAACGTGGATACGGCTGTGCAGTTGGCCAGTTCCGCTGTCAAAGCGTCGCAATCGGCGCCTTGGGCGTTGATGGTTCAGGCATGGGCCTATGAGCGCATTCCCACGGCAGAAGCCGGCGACGCCGCGGCAGCAGCCGTCAGGCAGGCTTATGAACGTGACCGAGCCAGGTACGACTTCTCGCACCCCCAACCTACCAAGCAGACGGTTCAACTCCTGATCCGCGATGGCATCCGTGGTCTGGCTCCGTTGCCGTTCCCGGCTCCACCCAAGTAAGGCCTTAGCGCTCAACCAGTTGCTGCAGCCTCCAAGCGGAGGCTGGATAGTACAACCGCCGGATTACCTGCGGCGCCAGACGGGACTCGTCCGCGATCAAGTCAGGGAACAGGCGACGCCACCCCGACAGGAGCGGCTCGTCGGGGCGTAACGCTACGATCTCCGTCTCCCCGGTGACGGCATCAACAAGCCCCGCTCCCACCCATCGCAATCCGTTCACCACATATCCGTGCATCTTGTCGACTTGTACCTGCTGTTGCCGTGACAATGGAAAACGTCGCGATGCCATGGTAGCGTTCAGGCACCAGATCAATCGTCCGTCATTCCAGATGGGTACCGGGTCAGCATCAAAACTGAGAAACGGCGCCAACGCATACAACCGCTGGGCCGCATTCCGGCGAGCGAGGAACACCTGATCATCCTGCGGGTTGCGCATCAGCGACGGATCCCCCAGGCGCACCATCCACCAGAAGCGCGACCATCTGGTCAGCGGCACCCCTTTCAATGTATGGTCAGGGTCGACAACCGGCATGGGGAGGTAACTCTCCATGCCAAAATGTATGTCCAACCGGACTCCGGACCGGGGGGTACGCCAGATCAAGCTTCCGTCCGCATGTCGAACGCCGGCCCAAACAATGCAATGCACGGCGTTGCGTGTCATGCCCGGACGGTTTCCGGGAATGAAGGACTCCAGCAATCGCACTTCCGGCTCAGAGACGACGCACCAAGCGTCTCCTTCGTGATCGTCTGAGCGCCACACGCCCCAACGAAGCGACGGGGTAACTTCCGTAACACCTCGCAACCAGTCAGGCAATGACTCGCCCTGCCCTGTAGAGATGATCAACGGCTGCGAGCGCAAATCATCGACAGAATAGGCCAGTTGCGACGCGCGATCTATCTGTCGTTGCCGATCAGGGGATACCGCTGGCTCTGTCGCTGCGTACATGCCCATGCCCGCGTTGGAAACCCACACAATAGACAGTACCGCTACGGCCCTAACTGCATACCAGACGGGTTCGTGTCCCTCTTGGTTTCTCAGCCACCAGGCCAGCCAGAAAACAGCGATGACTCCTGCAAGCCGCAGCAGCATCCATATCTCCAGCACCGGTCCGCCGAAGGGTTCCAAGGGCGTCATCACACCAGCAACTCCCAGTCGCAGTGCCAAAGCGACGCAGAGATCACTGACCAACAACCTCAGGCGCCTGGCAGCAGCGGGCGATAACACCAGTGGCTTACCGGCTGCCCCCAAGCTTTGCTTCAACAGATACACCGGAGCCGCCACGCAGACACGCAACAGCGCAACGACCACTGCAACCAACAACACCAGATCAAGGGCAGGTAACAGGTGAGTATACCAACCCGCATCCAATCCGGTGATCGGAGACTGCCATCCGTGTCGCGGCGATGCCAGACCCGTCACCAATTCCAGCCATTGACTGGATAGCCAGGCGCCCAAGATCAGGCAGACGACCGCCGCCAGTCCGGTCAGCAACGGCCGGCGGGTCGGTTCTTCCGGTGCATCCAAGCTGGAACTCAGCCGTGCGGCTAAACTCACAGCACCCTGTATCCACCAAAAGGCTGCCCCCGCGGACAACAGCAGTACGGATGTTCGGAAACCTATCAACCACCAGTACATCGCTTCCTGATCCACGCTCTGGAACCACTGAGCTCCGGTTATGAGGCTAGAGCAGGCGGCCAGACCGAACAGCAGTAAGAACGCTGCGGTAGTCAACCACATCAGAGAACGGATCAGAGACGGCTGCGGCGATTGCGTACCCATCAGACGCTCCAGATGCCCGGAAGCACATATCCGCACTGGCGGCACTCACCGGGGACCAGCCAATCGGCAGAACCGAAGTAGCGTGACCTGTCCACACACACAAAGCCGCAACAGGGACAGGAAGTATCCCGATAGATAGCCGGCGCCGCAGTGTTGCCCAAGTACACATACCGCAGTCCCTTGTCCCTAGCGGTCGCGGCAATCTGCATCAACGCTGTCCTCTCGGTAGGTTCTGCATCAAATCGATACGCAGGGTGGTACGCACTGAGATGCCAGGGTATG
>CAZHSN010000001.1:0-20637 GCA_964535125.1 uncultured bacterium | reverse complement strand
CACGGAGATCAGGAAGTCCGCAGCAGCGCGCATCTCCTCAATGGAGTCATTCCAACCGGGGATGACTAGAGTAACAACCTCCAGCCAGACTCCGGATGCGACGATCGCCTGGATATTTGCACAGACCGCATCCAGCCGTCCCCCCAACTCTATATAACGGCCCGCGTGAAACCCCTTCAGGTCTATCTTGACCGCCGCCAGGTGCGGTTTTAGCAGATCAAAGGCTTCCGGGCGCATCAAACCGTTGCTCACCATCATCCCGCGAATACCATACGGTTCGGCTGCGTGCAGTATCTCGTGGAACCATTCTGCCGATATGGTCGGTTCGTTATACGAGCTGGTGATGAACTTGACGTTGCGCTCGTGAGCGAGAAGAGCCAACCGCTCTGCACTGATCGGCATGATCGCGGCGCCTGCATGCTCATCGCGGCCAGCCTGTGAACTGCTCCAGTTCTGGCAAAACGCACAATGCATGTTGCATCCCAGCATACCGAATGTGAGCGTATCGCGGCCCGGAGTAACATGGTAAAATGGTTTCTTTTCAATCGGATCCACAGCCAGGCCGCTCACATAGCCGCCCGGTGTCACCGGTCCGCTGGCGTGAACACTGCGCTGTCGGCAACGCCCTGACTCGCCCGTCTGCAGCAGGCAATTGTGCGCGCACGCAACGCAGCGCCACGTTGTCCCATCCCGGGTAAACAACTCACCGGCTCGCTGTAGCGGGTCCTGATCCATGGTTTTGACCTCCTGGTGTTGCTATCATATTGTACTAGGCGGCATCACATTGGGTCAGGAGCATCGCGATGAAGATATATACACGGACAGGCGACGCCGGTGAGACGGGACTGCCCGGCGGCTTACGCGTTCCTAAGGATGACCACATCATTGATGCGTGCGGTACATTGGATGAACTGAACGCCCACATCGGTCTGCTGCGGGCGTTAATGGGAGACGCCGCGCCGGAGGCCTTCTGGACGGAGGTCCAGAGCGTGGTGCTACGGATCGGCGCGCGTATCGCCTCCGCCGGGGCATCGGTCGCACTGCCGTCAGATGAGGATGTAGCAGCTCTGGAACAGATGATAGACCAGTTGGAACAGGACCTGCCGGCGCTCACCAACTTCATCCTTCCGGGAGGCTCCATCGCCTCGTCACAAGCCCATGTCTGCCGTTGCGTGTGCCGTCGTGCCGAACGCAGCGTGGTCACGGCAACCCGCAAGCGCACAGACATGCGGCATATTCACGCCTGGTTGAACCGGCTGAGCGATCTGCTGTTTATACTGGCACGATGGCTGCAGCGCCGGGCCGGTGTACCGGAAACACGCTGGAACGCCCGCAAAGATCAACTGTCGTCAGATTGAAGCGCTTTCCGCAGTGAAGCGGCGCCGTTACGGATTTTGCGACCCAAGGTGTCCGTAACATAGTAGACGCCGACAGCCTGTCCAGCCCATAAGCTGACACGCGCGCTGTGGATATTCCAGCCCAACCGTGACAGCGCAGTACAGGCCCAGTATAGAGCTCCCGGGTGATCATTGGAACGAATATCCACCACCGTCAAGGCGCGTGAGGTCTCATTGTTTACCGACACCGACTGCATGACGGGGGCAGTGCGCGTCTTGCGGTAGATCCGGGTCAGTAGTTCATCGACGCTCTGCGTCCCGGAAAGCACCGCGCGCATGTGTTTGTCGATCTCGGCCCGCTTCGCGTCCTGCAGAGGCCGCCCCTTGAAGTCCACCGTCAGTGCGTCCAGAGCAATCTGCGGATCACCTTTTCGCGTCATAACCCGCGCACCATGCACAGTCACCTGGCTGGCGTACAGCACACCGGCAATCTTCGCGAGCAGACCGGGTTGGGGATCATCCAGCGTCACGATGGTGATCTCGGTAACGCCGCCATCCGGTTGCGTATAGAACTGCAGCTGCGGCTGCCCATCCAGAGCCCCTTGGATCATCCGGACGTGCAGCCCGATCACCTCCTGCGGTGTGTTCACCAGGTAATTGGCCGGCATCGCCTCTACGTGAGCTCGAATCTGTTCTTCCGGTATGTTCTCCTGGCTGAGCCCCCTCAGCAGACGACGCACAAACCGTCCGCGATCAGGTGGAGCCGCATCCGCCTCCTGGTTCTCTTCGATCCAGCGCATGGTGCGCTGGTACAGTTCACGCAGATACCCCGCCTTGGCCTCTGTCCATACGCCTGCGCCCACCGCTTTCTCGTCGGCGTAGCCAAGTAGATATAAAAGGTTCAACCGATCCAACGTCACAACTTGCTGAACAAATCCGTCCACGGTCTCATCCATCTCCAGATCACGCATGCGCGAAGTCGAAGCCATCAGCAGATGATGGCGAACCGCGAAGCGCAGGTCCGCGATCGCATCTTCGGATAGATAGAGGCGGGCGCCGACTTTGGCGGCCAGCGCGTCTCCGGTCACACAATGATCTCCGGTCTCGGCCTTGCCGGCGTCATGCAACAGAGCTGCCAGATACAGCACCTCCCGTTGAGGCATCTCGTGATATACACGCCGGAAGTCCTTGTACTGCACATCCTCTATGTCGTTCAGCGCTTGGATATTGTCCACTACTCGCAGCGAGTGTTCGCCGACGGTGTATTCATGCGATGGATCGTAAGGAATCAGCGTGACGGTGCGCGCGAACTCCGGCAGGATCCACTGCAGGATGCCGGTACGCGCCATCAGACGGATCGCGGACGCGACACCGTCGGGCTGACGCAGTATCTCGAGAAAACCGTCTGCCAACTGCTTGGGATCATTACAAACAGGACCGGATTCCAGTGTCTGGTTGATCAGCTCTTCCAGTTCTGGACTAAAAGTCAACCCATACCGCTGAGCCAGACGCACCGCCCACACCATCCAAGATGGATCCTCCCCGGCGATGGCTTCACTGGGTATCACCTCACGATACGCCACATCGAGGCCAATACCTAACACATGCCGCGCCCCTTCCGCTTTCTTCATGGCGCGGTCGCAGCATGTCTGTAAAATCGCACTGTGCATGTAGTAGTCATGCATGAACCGCTCGACTGCCGGGATGGCTCCGCTGTCGCGGTACTTGAGCATGGCGCATACCGCTTCCTGCTTCTGGGTGGACAGAATATCCCGCTGTTCCCCTGCCAGCACATGCAGATGGAACCGCACTGCCTGCAGGAACTCCTGAGCCATATTCATCTGAAACGCCTGATCCGCACTCAGCAAGCCGGCGTCTACCACCTGACTCAACTCACCCCCTGTGGAGATGCCGGCCAGGGCGGCTCCTAGCCAGCGCACCATGTGCCAGTCCCGCAGACCGCCCGCCCCTTCTTTTAACTGCGGCTCCACAGTGTAAGGCGTCGTTCCATACCGACTGCGCACCTGACGTCTCTCCGCCATCTTCTGAAAGATGAAATCAGCGCGGTTGAACATCGACCAGTATTCCTGCAAAAAACGCGCAAACACGTTGCGTGATCCGGTGATCAGCCTGGCGTCTATTAACGTGGTCTGCGTGCCGTGATCCAGGTTACCACAGTCCTCAATAAGCCGGTAGGCGTATCCCACCTTCATGCCCGCGCCGTCCATCAAGGCGGTCATCATCAGGTGAAACATGCGCCGGATAACCCGCTCAGTCGCTTCGTCACCGTCTCGGGCCGGGATGAAGGTGATGTCCACATCTGAATGCGGCGACATCTCCATGCGTCCATATCCGCCCGTAGCCGCTACGGAAACCTCAATGCGTTGTCTGGGCGATGCTTCCTGACAAGCCATTTCGAACAGTCTGTCGATCAGTGCGTCCACCAGTGCGGTATGTCGGTATCCCAAGGCCGCCGCTTCACCAACCAGGCACGGACGATGGATCAACTCGGAGCGTTTTTGTGACAGCCATGCGCCTGCCTGCTCAGCCGTTTCGCATATCCGCAGTTCATCGCGCCACTCTTCACTGTAGAAACGCCCCAGCATCACCTCACTGATAGGCGCACGGCGCACCCCTGCGGCATCCTTGTCACCCGGTTTCATTCGGCCCTCCAGAGCAAAGCGATACCCCCCACGGCAAACAGCGCATTGGGGATCCATGCAGCGATCCAGGGCGCCATTAGGCCCTGGTTTCCCAGCACTTTGAAGAGCAGCAGCGTATTCCAGAACACGAACACCAACACAATCGCCAGCAGCACACCCATAAAACTACCTGCTCTGGAGAATGCCATCGCCAGCGGCATGGCGCACAACGCGAACACCATACAGGCGAATGGAATGGCGAATTTGAAATGATACTCGATCCAGAGACGAACGTCATGGATTCCCGCCGCCTGAGCGGCCAGCGCCTGCTTGCGGATCTCCGCAGCAGTTGTCTCCTCCGGCGCCGGAGGAGACACCAGGTTGGCCAGCGCCACCCTGAGGTTGATCTTTACGGAACCAGCCGCGTGCGCATCCACCGCACGCCCATCACGGCCATACACATGAACGTGCGCATTGTACAGCGTCCACAGACCGTCGGCATAATCGGCACGTTCGGCGGTGATGACACGCGGGTATCCGGTCGGCGGCGACTCCATTACCAGCACATCACGCATCTCGGTGCGGTCGGCATCGACTTCGGCCACACTGCCCAGGTAGAACGCATACTGCTGCACTTTAAACACCACACCAGAGCGCAACAGCGGACTGTTCTGCATCAACAGCGTCCGGTCACGAAGCTGCCGGAACCTCGCCTCAGCGGGCGGCACGACATGTTCCCCAAGCAGGAAATTCGCCACAGACACCGCCAAGCCGAACAGCAGAATGGGCAGGAACACCCGATACAGACTGATTCCCGCACCGCGCATAACGACCAGTTCGGAGTCGCGGCTCAGTCGGTTGACAGCAAGCGAAACCGCCAACGCGGTACCCACGGGCAGCGTCAGAACCAACAGGGCTGGAGTGTGAAACACCACCATTTGTGCCACGATTACCAGTGGAACGCCCCGTTGAAAGAAAGGTTCCGCATAGTAAAACAGCATGTTGCCCACCAGCATCATCGTGACCGCAATGGTACCCACTAGGAACGGCACCACCAGTTCACGAAGCACCAGCCGGTCCAGCACTCTCACGGCAGGCAACCTGCAGTTATGCGTCTGGGTTTACACTGACTCCACACGCAAGACGCTGCCGATCTCACGAACAACAGGCACACGGCGCAGTTCACGCAGCGCACGCTGGAACGTACCCTCGTTAGCCTGATGGGTCACCCAAACAATCTCGGCCACTCCCGGCGCCACAGGGCGCTGGACTACCGAACTGACGCTGATGTTGTTGGCGCCAAGAACACCGGCCACTTGCGCTAGAACGTTCGGCTTGTCATCCACATGCTGCCGTACATAATATGCCGTATGGATTTGGGCTACGGGTTCCATCTCACGCCGAACAAAGCAGGTACACCCAACGCGTCCTGTGGCGTTGAACAGAATGTTCCGGGCGATATCCATCACATCGCTTGCCACCACACTGCCTGTGGCAAGACCTCCGGCGCCCGGCCCGTAGAACATCACCTGTCCCACCGCATCGCCGTATACCAGAATGCCGTTGAACACACCCCGTACATTGGCCAGTGGATGGGTCAGCGGGAGCATTGCCGGATGCACCCGCACCTGCACGTTACCGTTCTCGGTCACCTGGGCAATAGCTAACAGCTTGATCACATAACCCAACTGCGACGCCCAATACATGTCGGCGCTGGTGACTTGCGTAATGCCCTCACACCACACATCATCGATATTGATCTGGGTGTTAAACGAGATGGATGCCAGGATAGCCGCCTTGTACTTGGCGTCATGTCCTTCCACATCCGCGGTGGGATCCACCTCCGCATACCCGAGCGCCTGTGCTTCAGCCAGCGCGTCTTCAAACGTACTGCCTTCATCAGCCATGCGGGTGAGTATGTAGTTGGTGGTGCCATTGACGATGCCAACAACCCGCTGGATGTCATTGGCGGCCAACACCGTTTTCAAGGGGCTGATGATAGGGATTCCGCCGCCCACCGCTCCTTCGAACATCAGGTCCTGATGACGCGCGCCGGCCTCCTCCAGAAGGGAGTGTCCAAACTTGGCCATCAGTTCTTTGTTAGCGGTCACCACGTGCTTCCCCGCCTCGAGGGCGCGTTCTATAAACTGCTTGGCGACACCGATACCGCCGACCAATTCGACCACGATATCAATTTCGGGGTTATCGATGACATCGGACACATCCGTCGTCAACAGCCCGTCCGGGACTTGCACCATACGAGGTGTCGTGATGTCCTTGTCGGCGATACGCTTCAGCACCACCGGCACGCCCACTTTGGCGGCGATGGTGTCAGCATGGTGCATCAACACCTGCACCGTGCCGGCGCCCACTGTACCAAAGCCGATAAGTCCAACCCCGATCTCGTTGCGTTTCACACTACTGCCCCCTGGGGTCTGATACGGAATAGAACATGCCCTGTCGAAACGGCCTGCGCGTTCTCAACGCAAACTTCAGCAATCACGCCGTAGTGTTCGCAGATGACATCAGAGAACACTTTCATGGCCTCGATCAGCCCCAGCGTACTACCGACTTCTACTTCATCACCCACTTCCACGAATGGCGGTTCTCCCGGTGATGGGCATCGATAGAACACGCCGTTCACAGGCGAGGTGATCTCCACTAACCCTTCTTCGGCTGCTGATACCGTCTGATCCCCTTGAGGCGCTGAAAAGACCGCAGCACAGTCTGCATCTCGTTCAATGTAGACGTTAAGGCCACCGGCGCTCCAGTCCAACTCCTGGACGCCATACCGACGAGCCATCGCCAGAAGGCGCTCCACGGACGCCTGGATATCCGCATGGTTATGTTCGCTCATCAGCTTCTCCTGCGGTCTAGGTTAATTGCTCAATAACTCGAGCCAGCTCTATGGCGCTGATCGCCGCCTCGGCCCCCTTGTTGCCCGCCTTGGTGCCGGCCCGCTCAATGGCCTGCTCGATGTTTTCAGTGGTGAGTACGCCGAAGGTGACCGGCACACCTGAGTGCAGCATCGACTGGGCGATCCCTTTAGAGGCTTCGGCTGCTATAAAGTCAAAGTGAGGCGTTGCTCCACGAATCACGCAACCCAGGCAGATCACCGCGTGATACCGACCGCTTTGGGCCATCTTCTGCGCGATCAACGGTATCTCCCACGTACCTGGGACCCAGGCCACGTCCACGTCGGTCTCGGTCTGACAGCCATGACGGCTCAGGCAGTCCAACGCACCACCCAGAAGGTGGGATGTAATAAACTCGTTAAAGCGACTGACCACCAACCCGAACCGCAACCCGTCGGCGTTCAGTTGTCCTTCGATCACGCGCGGCATTGTTGTCACTCCTTCTGGGACGAGTCGCAGTGTGAAAACAGGGCGTCAGGCAGGATGTGCCCCATCTTGTCACGCTTTGTCTGCATGTAAAACTCACTGAATGGCGTGGTGGGTACTACCAAGGGCGTCACCTCGACTATTTCGATCCCGTATGACTCCAGCCCAACGCGTTTGGTTGGGTTGTTGGTCATCAGGCGGATCTTCCGGACACCCAGGTCGGCGAGTACCTGCGCACCGATTCCGTAGTCCCGTTCATCAGGACGAAATCCCAATTCGATATTCGCCTGCACCGTATCCATGCCTTGTTCTTGCAACGCATAGGCCTTCAGCTTGTTGAGCAGGCCAATCCCTCGGCCCTCCTGCTCGACATACAGCAGCACACCCCGGCC
Source organism: uncultured bacterium (assembly GCA_964535125.1). Classification (GTDB taxonomy): domain Bacteria; phylum Armatimonadota; class HRBIN16; order HRBIN16; family HRBIN16; genus CAZHSN01. The sequence continues at coordinate 12,925 of CAZHSN010000001.1, read as the reverse complement.
CTCACCGGCGATCTGCGCCATCGCGGCATGCAGCTGACTGCCGCAGTCACATCGCAGTGATCCCAAGATGTCACCGGTAAGGCAACTGCTGTGTACGCGTACGAGCACCGGCTCATCTGTACCGATATCACCGAGGGTTAATGCAATGTAGGGATATGGATCCACCCGCGATTCGTACGCATGCAGTGTGAACAGACCGTATACAGTCGGAAGGCGCACCGTGGTGACCTTGCTGATCAATCTCTCCGCGCGCCGGCGGTAGCGGATCAGATCGGCCACTGTAGCCATCGGCAGACCATGCGTCGCCGCAAACGTCTTCAACTCCGGCACCCGAGCCATTGTGCCATCGTCGTTCATGATCTCACAGATGACCCCTGCTGGATACAGCCCAGCCAGCCGGGCCAGATCGACAGCGGCTTCCGTGTGTCCCGCGCGTTTCAACACGCCACCCTCCACGGCTCGCAGTGGAAAGATATGTCCGGGACGTTCGAAGTCATCGGGAGCGGCATGCGGATCGGTGAACCAGCGCACTGTGCGGGCGCGGTCAAACGCTGAGATGCCCGTGGTGGTGCCATGGCGCACGTCAATCGGCTCCATGAACGCAGTACCATGGCGCGTGGTGTTCTTCCGGGTGATGGGGCCAATGCGCAGTTCGTCCAGGCGCTGGGCGGTAGCGGCAAGGCAGACCAACCCGCGTGCATGGGTCACCATGAAGTTGATCGTTTCCGGAGAGACCTTTTCAGCGGCTATGACCAGGTCGCCTTCGTTCTCGCGGTCCTCATCATCCACCACGATGATCATCTCACCGCGCTGGATCCGGTCAAGCGCCGTTTCGATATCGATAAATGGGTTCATGCTGTTCTTTCACAGAACCGGCGCAAGCGCACGGGGTATCACTATACATCATACCAGTTAGCGCTTACAGCGGTGCGATCCGCACATCCACTCCCCGCCGATGGAACGGTTCCAACAGTTCGTGGCGTGCGCCGGCATCCACCACCAATATATGGCCTGACTCAACCGGTCCAACCCGTGCGAACGCGACCTGTCCCAGTTTACTGTGGTCGGCCGCCACAACTACCTGGCGCGCCCGGTCCATCATGCTGCGCTTGATGGAAGCGGCATCGAAGTCGACACTGGTGTATCCGGCCTCCGCATGTACGCCGTTAAAGGAGACAAACGAGATATCCACACGGATTTCCGCCAATGTGTGCAACACCAGATCGCCCAAGGTCGCCCGCCGGTCAGGCGTGACCTGGCCTCCCAGCAAGATCACTCCGATACTCGGATGATCCATCATCTCCCACGCGATGCTTAACGAGTTGGTCACTAGCTTAAGCCCCTGGCGGCGCTTAAGCCGAACGGCGATCTCGAATGTTGTCGTACCCGCATCCAGCAGGACGGTCTCATCATCAGAGACCAGTGACGCGCAGACCTCGGCGACCGACCGCTTCTCGGTCAGATAGGCCTGCTCCCGTACACGATACGGCGCCTCATACAGCGTGCTCTCAACCGGAAGCGCACCCCCATGGGTACGGCGCAGCAGCCCTTGCGACTCCAGCCTCCCCAAGTCGGCCCGTATGGTCGGCAACGACACATCAAACCGCTGAGCCAGTTCCTCAACGGTCGCCTTTCCGGCTTCCCGGACGTGACTGAGTATTAACTGCCGGCGCTCTTCTGCGAAAACAGGTGCCATTCGTTTTCTTTCTTTCTGGCGTTGAAGATTTTCGTTCTTACGGGTATTATATCATCGGTTGGTTGCGATACGCCCATCAGGCCGCGCAACACCGGATCTCGAAAGTGTATACCGGACTCAGTCCATTGAACTGCATAAGGAGCGCCTGACATGCCCAAATCGGTACCCATCCATCCTCAGGATGTCCGTAAGCCCGGCAAACTGAAGCTTAATCCGATCCCATTGAACGAATACCGCAAGCAACCCGCTGATGTACTGGGCGAGTTGAGCGCGGATGATCTCATACGTATCTACCACGACATGGTGGTAATCCGGCAGTTCGAGAACATGCTGAATGAAGTCAAGCAGAAACTCGAATTCCACGGCATTAAGTACAACCACCGCGGACCGGCGCACCTCTCCATCGGACAGGAGGCATCCGCTGTCGGACAGGCGTTCCTGTTAGGTGTAGATGACCACATCTATGGCTCTCACCGCAGTCATGGCGAAATCCTGGCGAAGGGTTTATCCGCCATCGCCAAACTGGATGACTCCGCTTTGCTGGAGATCATGCGCACCTACAACGACGGAATGACGCTGTCTGTTGTGGAGCGTGACGCGCATACAAACACCAAGGACCTGGCGATTGACTATCTGGTGTACGGCGCCCTTGCAGAGATATTCGGGCGGGAAGCAGGCCTGAACAAAGGCATGGGCGGGTCGATGCACGCGTTCTTCACCCCATTCGGTGTGTATCCCAATAACGCGATCGTTGGCGGCTCCGGCACTATTTCTGTAGGCGCCGCTCTGTACAAACTGGTCAACAAGAAACCCGGCATCGTGATCTGCAACATCGGTGACGCCTCGGCCGGTTGTGGTCCCGTGTGGGAAGGGCTCTGTTTCGCCACCATGGACCAGTTCCAGGAACTCTGGGAGGAGTCCCATCGCGGCGGACTGCCCTACATCATGAACTTCCAGAACAACTTCTACGGCATGGGTGGACAGCCGGTGGGTGAAACCATGGGTTTCAAAGTGTTGGCCCGACTGGGCGCCGGCATGAACCCCGAGCAGATGCACGTAGAGCGCATAGACGGGTTCAACCCGCTGGCGGTCATCGATGCCATCCGGCGCAAGCGTGAGATCATCGCACGCGGCGAAGGGCCGGTCATGCTGGATACATTGACTTACCGGTTCAGCGGTCACTCCCCGTCTGATGCCTCTTCCTATCGCGACAAGTCGGAAGTTGATGCGTGGCGCGAAGTCGACTCGATAGCCGTATTTGGCGAAGGCTTGATCAAAGCCAAGGTGGCGACTCAAGACCGGCTAGACGCCATACAATCCTCTGTCGCCGACCGCATCCTCCGGGCCTACCAGAAAGCGGTTGACTTGGAGATCTCGCCCCGAGCCGACCTCTACAGCACCGGAAGCCTGCTGGAACAGACCATGTTCTCGAATGGACACGTGTTGAGCATGGATCCCGGCCGAGAGCCAGAACTCTCGCTGCCTGTCGCCGAGAACCCGCGCGTGAAGCAACTCGCCGCTCGAAGCCGCAGCGGCATCGCTCCAGACGGTTCTCACCTCAGCAAGAGCCGTTGCGTGGTGATCCGAGACGCCCTGTTCGAGGCTATCCTGGACTCATTCGCTACCGACCCGACACTGGTCGCGTATGGTGAAGAGAACCGGGATTGGGGCGGCGCCTTCGGCGTATACCGCGGTCTGACCGAGGCTTTGCCCTACCATCGCCTGTTCAACAGCCCAATCAGCGAAGCCGCCATCGTGGGGACAGGTGTCGGGTATGCGCTGGAAGGGGGACGCGCTCTAGTCGAGTTGATGTACTGCGACTTCATGGGACGCGCTGGTGACGAGATCTTCAACCAGCTTTCCAAGTGGCAATCGATGTCGGGCGGGATGCTGAAGATGCCGGTGGTGCTGCGCGTGTCGGTCGGGTCCAAGTATGGCGCTCAGCACAGCCAGGACTGGACATCGATTACTGCACACATTCCCGGCCTCAAAGTGGTCTTCCCGGCCACGCCATATGACGCCAAAGGCCTGATGTACTCGGCGCTGACAGGCACCGATCCGGTGGTGTTCTTCGAGAGCCAGCGCATCTATGACCAACCGGAGCTGTTCCACGAGGGCGGCGTACCGGAAGGACGATATGAGATCCCCATCGGCGAGCCGGACATCAAGCGTGTCGGATCGGACTTGACGATCCTCACCGTAGGAGCCACGCTGTATCGAGCCATCGAAGCCGCCGACACACTGCAGAAGGACTACAACCTGTCCTGCGAGATCATTGACGCTCGGTCACTGGTGCCGTTCAACTACGATCTGGTACTCGAGTCGGTGCGCAAGACCGGCAATCTGCTGCTGGTATCCGATGCGTGTGAGCGGGGAAGCATCCTGCACACCATGGCGTCGCATGTCGCGGAAGTGGCGTTTGACGACCTTGATTCCGCACCCTTCGTGGTGGGCGCACGCAACTGGATCACACCGGCCGATGAAGTGGAAGACGCCTTCTTCCCCTTCCCGGTCGACATCATTGATGCGATCCACGAGAATCTGCTTCCGCTGCCGGGATATCAGCCGGCGCGTCCGGCAGACCGCGCGGAGATCCTGCGCCGCAGCCGATTGGGCATCTAGTCCCCTTTCGCTGCCGTTCTGCGCACGCCGCTCCAGTCTGGGGCGGCGTGTGTTCATTTCTGAGGCGTGTATCATGTGTGTAGACGATACGAATCGGAGGCTGCCATGAACGGGGATTACTTGATGCAGATGGCCGAACGGGTGCTGGGTATGGTGTCCGGCAAGGATGCTTGGGTCAACATCGAGGAGACCTCGCACCAGTGGCTCAGGCTGGCCCGTAGCGTCGTGTCCGAAACCGGATCGCGCGGGCAAATCCGTGTCTCGCTGTCTGTAGGACAGGGCGCGCGTATGGGTTCGGCCACTGTCAGTTCACTGGAAACTGCGGCGTTAGAGCAACTGGTACACCGAGCCAGTCAGGCGGCCGCTACAGCCCCCGAGGATCCCGAATACCTGCCGCCGCCTCACCCTGACGCGTGTTCACCGGTCTCTGGAAACCCGCCGGTTACTGCCTCGCCAAAACAGATGGCTGATAAAGCGGCCAGCATGCTGCGCCTCGGAAAGGAGGCAGGCAAGACCGTCGCCGGCCGTGTCGAGCAACGGCATCAGACTCGAATACACGCCAACACCGCCGGCGCCCGATATCTCTGGGAAGGGGGTCAAGCCGGGCTGCAGTGTTCGACACACAGCGCGGATGGATCGGGATTCGATGCAGCGTATGCCGACCAAGTGCACGACCTCGACGCGGAAGCAGTCGCCCGTGTGGCCATATCGATGACGCCATCGACACCCAGCAGCCCCTGCGAACCGGGTGAATATACGGTGGTCTTGAGTCCCCATGCACTCGGCGAGTATCTTCAGTTCATGTGGTGGTACGGGATGGATGCACGCGCCCGTGACGAAGGGCGCAGCGCCTTATCTCACCGCGGGCTGGATCAGGCGGCCTCCCCGCTTGTGCGTATACACTCAGATCCGTCGTCAGCCGTCTGTTCCTGTCCACCGTTCACATCGGACGGTATGGCCGTGCCGGTGGTACAGTGGATCAGCGACGGCGCCATCCAATCACTCTGTACTTCGCGTTATTGGGCGCAACACACCGGCCAACCATATACCGGTTGGCCTGTCAATTTGCTGATGGCCGGGTCCGACCAGCCCTGGCAGGAACTGGTGTCGCAGGTAGAAGACGGCCTGCTCATCAATCGATTCTGGTACATCCGTTCCGTAGATGAGATGCAGCTGCTGTTCACAGGAATGACGCGCGACGGCCTCTTCCGGATTCGTAATGGCGCCGTCGCTGAGCCTGTACATCACATGCGCTTTAACGAAACACCGTTACGCACTCTGCCGCGAGTCTCTGCCTTAGGTCAGGCGGTTCGTGTGGAGGATGACGCGGTGATTCCGTGGACCATCGTGGAGGGGTTCGCGTTCACCAGCAGCACTACGTTCTAGACTGTTCGTGTGAAGACGACATCTGCTGCCTGGATATGATCAGCGCATCCAGCAGGTCGGCACACCGCACCGAGGCGTGACGCAGCGGCTCCAGCGCCCTGCGGGCGGCATCACCCGCAGCCATTCGCACAGCTGGTTGCTCCAGCCACTGCGTGAGTTGGGCAGACAGGCTCGCTGGATCGGTGACCGCCACGCCGCCCCCTGCGTCCGCCAGCCGCTGGAACACATCGGGGGCCGATTCAATGCTGGGTCCATAAGCCACCGGGATACCGGCCGCTGCGGCCTCTATCGCGTTGTGTCCCCCGCGTGGGGCCAATGTCCCCCCGATGAACGCGGCGCATGAAAGATGGAAGAGCGCGCTGAGTTCGCCCATCGTGTCCAGTACCATAACATCCGCCGGAGCCGGAGCGGACCGCAGCGCAACTCTCAGCCCCTGATTGCGGTACCACGTCGCGGTTTCCAGGGAGCGCTCCGGATTGCGTGGAGCGATCACCAGCAACGCCGACGGTTCATGATCGCGACATCGCTTCGCAAACGCCGTCAACGCCTGCTCCTCTTCCGCATAAGTGCTTCCGGCGGTCACGATGGGCCTCCCGCCGGCGACTGTCTGTACCGCCTCTCGAAGATCATCGGATGGCTGTGGGGCTTGACAGGCGCTGTCGTAGCGCAGATTACCCACCACATGGATCCGTTCAGAGGGAGCGCCATACGCGATAATCGCCTGCGCATCCGCCTCATCGCGCACCGCCAGCAGGTCCATATGCATGGCCAGATCGTGATAGATCCATGGGTTTCGATGGCGATTGGCTTCCCTGGGGGACCACACGCCGCCCAGCCACGCGGTCGCCATACCCAGTCGCTTGGCGGTGATATTCCACCAGGCGCGCAGATCGGACTCCACGGTCACCAAGGCATCGAGTCGCAAAGCGCGAAAGGTCCGCATCGCATACCGCGGTGCGTTGAGCGGACCCAAGATCGCCCCATCGAAAACGGGACACACACTATCCCAGGACTCGAGCGGCTCAAACGCTTTACTCATCAATGTGATCCGCCATTCCGGATGCCGTTGCCGTATGATCTGCATCAACACGGCCGATGCACGCAACTCCCCCATGTTATGGCAGTACAGTCCCAGATGCGTCTGTGCGGTTGGCGCGTAGCACACCTGTGGATGTCCATACCGCTCGGCATGCAGCCGCAGATAACGGCGTCCTTTCATCTGTGCATCCCAGTGCGCCACCGGCCGGACCAGGTCCATGGCTGTCTGCCAGGTAGATGCCTGTATCAACGCATGACCGCTCAGCCTGTGCGACTCAGGATGGTATAGCACGCGGGATTCAACGTCTGACATGGCCTGCTTGGTCCTTATGACTGGTAATCCGTAACGCGTGTACAGCCCAAAGAACGGCAGCCACGCTGATGCAACTGTCGGCAATGTTGAACACAGGCCAGCGGGGTACCGCGATGAAATCGATTACGTAACCCAACCGCACTCGGTCAATGAGGTTTCCCAGCGCACCGCCGGACACCATCGCGGCGCAAGTCAGGTCAAAACCCGACGGAGAGCGGCTGCGCCACACCCAGACGGACAGGGCGCCGATGAGTATCACCGTCCAGACGATGATGGGCCATCGAGCGCCCTGCATCATGCCGAATGCGACACCCCTGTTATGCACCAGTTCAAACCACAGCAGACCGGGCGCCAGCGGAAAGCGGGCGCCGTCAGAGAGCTGCTGTACAGCCAACCACTTCGTCAGTTGATCGGCCATAAGGATCAACGCAACGATAGGCGCATACCAGGATCGGTTCACAGAATGGCCAGTACGCCGGCGCATCGACCACAGACATCAGGAAACGCGCTGTCCGCACCGATATCGCCGCAGATTCGCCAGCACCGCGGGCACTTTGCGCCGTCCGCTACCGAGACAGAGACGTGTACTGCGTCTTCCTGCGCTTCCGTGACGGTGCATTCCGAGACCATCAGCAGTTCGCTCAGCATGGATGTGAACGGTGTAAGCTGTTCATGCAGCTCATTCGGTACGCTGATGGAGACGCGTGCATCCTGAGACCGCTTGATCTGTCCCTCCTGCCGCGCCGTTTCCAGGGCGCGGTTCACTTCCGTGCGCAGATCGATCACCGGTTGCCAGGATGCCAAGACCGCCTCATCGGCCTCATGTATAGGCTCCGCATAGACCGATAAAAAGACGCTCGGTTCTTTGGCGCTGTCCGGCAGCAACTGCCAGACTTCCTCTGCAGTGTGCGACAGTATGGGCGCCATCAACTGAGTCAGCAGCCGGGCGATGGCGCTCAACGCCGTCTGGGCCGACCGTCTCAGGTGTGAGGCGGCAAATTCCGCATACAGGCGGTCCTTAAGCACATCCAGGTAGAAGCTGCTCAGTTCCACAGCGCACACGTTGTGCAGCGCATGAAAGACGCGGTTGAACTCATGCACTTGATACGCCGCACGGCATTCGGCCGCAGTCTGACGTACAGCAGCCAACGCCCAGCGATCCAATGGATGCATGGCCTCCTCGGCAACCGTATCCGTCTCCGGATCGTAGTCAGACAGGTTGCCCAGTATGAACCGCATGGTGTTACGAATGCGGCGATACGACTCCGCAACACGATCCATTAGTTCGTAGGACATGCGCACATCTTCGAAGTAGTTGCAGCCAGAGACCCAAAGCCGCAGCACATCGGCGCCGTACTTGTTGATCACATCTTTCGGGGCGATCACGTTGCCGCGCGATTTGTGCATCGCCTTTCCTTCACCATCCAGCATCCATCCGCTGGTGATGACTTGGCGATACGGAGCAGCACCACGTGTGGCAACGGCAATCATCAAACTGCTGTTGAACCAGCCTCTGTGCTGGTCCGATCCCTCAAGGTACACATCAGCCGGCCATTGCAGTTCGTCCCTGGCCTCCAATACGGCGCGATGTGTTGAGCCGCTGTCGAACCAAACATCCAGGATGTCTGTCTCCTTTTCGAAACGGCCGCCTCCGCATGCCGGACATCGGTAGTCGCCCAAGAAGAATGCGGCCGGCTCTTCATACCACACGTCCGACCCGCGCGACTCCATGATGTCCGCCACGCGCTCAATCACGGTATGGTCCAGCACGGAGTGCCCGCAGTCGGCACAGTGAAACGCGGGTATACCGACGCCCCAACTACGCTGTCGGCTCAGGCACCAGTCCGGACGTCCCTCAACCATGGCCTTGATGCGGTTCTGTCCTTGACGCGGGAACCATTGCACCGACTCGATCTGTTCCAGACAGCGTTGTCGGTGACCGTTATGGTCGATGTTCATGAACCACTGCACCGTGGCGCGGTAGATCAGCGGATTGTGGCAACGCCAGCAATACGGGTACTGATGTTCATACGGTTCGTGGGCCATCAACGCGCCAGACTCGTCCAGCCAGTCGATCACCAACTGGTTGGCCTCCTGTACACGCACGCCTTCGATACGTTCCCCCACACCGGGCATGAAACGCCCGTGAGCATCTACCGGACAGTACGGATCTAATCCAAACGTCATTCCGGTCTGGAAGTCATCAGCGCCATGCCCCGGTGCGGTATGCACCACGCCGGTGCCATCCGTCATGGTCACATAGCTGGCCAGTACCACTGGCGACTCACGGTCATACAGCGGATGGGAGAAGACCAGTTGGCTCAGTGCGTTGCCTGTAACAGTGGCGACAGGTGTGTATTCGGAAATACCACATCGTTCCATTACGGGCTCAAGCAGCGCTTCGGCCAGCAGATACCGGTACGGACCTGCGTCCACCAGCACATACGCTTCGTCCGGATGCACCGCGACCGCCATATTGGCCGGTATGGTCCATGGAGTTGTGGTCCAGATCAGCACCCGCCCGGTCCTGTCCGAACCAAACACCCCGTCTGGATCGGACTTCAGCGTGAAGGCCACCATGATGGAGGGCGATGTGTGTGTATGGTACTCAATCTCCGCATCAGCCAGTGCGGTCTCGCAGTCGGGGCACCACATCACCGGCTTCAAGCCACGGTAGATGTAGCCACCACGCACCATCTCACCGAAGACACGTACGATGGTTGCCTCAAAATGGGCGTCCATGGTGAGATACGGGTGGTCCCAGTCCCCCAAAACGCCAAGCCGTTCAAATTGCTCGCGCTGGCGCTGTACAAAACCGGCGGCATACTCCCGGCAGCGCCGACGCAATGTAAGCCGATCAGGCTGCTGATGCTTGCGCCGGAACTCCCGCGAGACCTCGTTCTCAATCGGCAGACCGTGGTTGTCCCATCCCGGCACGTATGGGGTGGCATACCCCTCCAGCGCGTGTGACTTCACCACGATATCTTTCAGGATCTTGTTCATCGCATGGCCCATGTGGATGTCGCCGTTCGAGTAGGGCGGGCCATCGTGCAGAACAAAACGCCCCTTCGGCGTGTTGCGGGCAGCCAGTTTCTGATAGACCTGCTCGCGCGCCCATATCTGTTGAAATTGGGGTTCCCGGCGTACCAAATCCGCTTTCATTGGGAAAGCGGTCTTGGGCAGGTTTACTGTCTTGTCATATTCCACGTGTGTTATTCTCCCGTGAGTTCAGAACGTATCTCCGCCAGAAAAGCGCCCAACGCTTCATCCCAAGGGCGCAGCGAACCGATGCCGGCCCAACGCAGGCGATCGGTGGCCAGCACCGAATAAGCAGGACGCCGGGTCGGCGACGGGTAGGCATCGGATGGGATGGGTTCCACCGAACAGTGGATACCTGCCTGACGCAGGATCTCCTCCGCGAATCCGTGCCAACTGGTTTCGCCTGCGTTCACAGCGTGATACGTGCCGAAGGGGGCTTCGGCCTCGATGAGGCCTGCCAACACCTCGGCCAGATCGCGTGTATAGGTGGGGGACCCCACCTGATCACTCACCACACGCAACGGCTTGTGATCTCGGGCTGCACGCAGAATAGAACGCGGGAAACATCTGCCGTTCCGTCCGAACAGCCAGGCGGTGCGCACAATCCAGTGCGCCGGGCAGACTTCCCGAACCCATCTCTCCCCTTCCAGCTTGCTTCTGCCATATACACCCAACGGTGCTGGTTCCGCCCATTCGGTGTATGGCTCCGTGCTGTGTCCATCGAAAACAAAATCGGTGCTGATGTGCATCAGCGGAATGCCCCGTTTGGCGCACACAGATGCGACGACACCGGCGCCATACGCGTTGATGCGGTGCGCCGTGTCAGGATCGGTCTCACAGCCATCCACGTTGGTGAATGCGGCAGTCAGCACTACCACATCGGGCGACGCCTCCTGGATACAGCTCAGGGCGTCGGCCGGGCGCGTGATATCGATCACATAGTCACCACGGTCCTCTGCAGCACAGAGCACCTGCGCGCTGGCGCCAAGTCGTTGAACCAAGTCAGTACCCAGCATGCCGCTGGCGCCGATCACCAGTACCTTGCGAGCCATCTGAACGCCGCCTCCTTTGTACACCTTTGTATATTATAACGTTAGCCCTATCACATACGGCCTGCCTTGACACTGGCCGAAGGACACACGTATCATGCCAGTGAATAGCGCGATGTAATCAACCGGGGGTATAGACCGTGGCATCTGTCACACTGCGCAAGCTGACCAAGAAGTTCAACACCGTTGTGGCCGTCAACGCATTAGATCTGGAAATCCATGACAAGGAGTTCCTGGTGCTGGTCGGTCCGTCAGGCTGCGGCAAGACCACAGCGCTGCGCATGATTGCCGGGCTGGAAGAAGCCACATCAGGGGAAATTCTGGTCGGCGACCGTGTGGTGAATGATGTGCCTCCCAAGGACCGCGACATGGCGATGGTGTTTCAGAACTACGCTCTGTACCCGCACATGTCCGTCTACGACAACATGGCTTTTGCGTTGCGCATGCGCAAGATCCCACGCGAGGAGATCAAGCAGCGCGTACAGGAGGCCGCCGGATTGCTGGGATTGGATGGCCTGCTGGAGCGGAAGCCGAAGCAGCTTTCCGGTGGACAGAGGCAGAGAGTCGCACTGGGACGGGCGATTGTGCGCAACCCGCAAGTCTTTCTGATGGACGAACCGTTGAGCAACCTCGACGCGAAGTTGCGCGTGCAGACACGCGCCGAGTTGATCAAACTGCAACGTCGACTGGCCGTCACTACCATCTACGTAACGCACGACCAGGTGGAAGCGATGACCATGGGAGACCGCATCGCCGTGATGCGTGATGGGTTGCTGCAGCAGGTGGACACACCGATCAATATCTACAACCACCCAGCCAACGTGTTTGTGGCCGGCTTCATCGGCACCCCCCCGATGAACTTTGTTGATGTCACTCTGGAGCAGCAGGGAGACGTTATGGCTGCGGTGAACGGTCAACTCAGGTTGCCATTCCCTGCCGATCGTTCGGCCGTGTTGAAACCGATGGCCGGCCGCAAGGCCGTATTGGGTATTCGACCGGAACACATCATGGCTCCCGCGGACGCGCCCGCCAGCGCAGCCCCGTTTGACGCGGTCGTTGATGTCGTGGAACTCATGGGATCCACCGTCACGGCGTATCTGGCGGCTAAAGGCGTCAACCTGATCGCCACGCTGGATGCTACAGCCGATCTCAAAGAGACGGTGTCACATCCGTTCGTGGCCGACATGGGCCGCGCCCATGTATTCGATGCCGAAACCGAGAAAGCGGTGTTCTAGAACCGGTATCCATACCGCATCCATCGAAGCCCCATGGTTCATGGGGCTTCGTTGCATATCAGAAGGAGATACACCATGGCCAAGTCACTGCTCAGTGCGCGGGGTTCCGAACTGGTTTGGGACGGCCGGCCGTACCGCGCCATCGGGGTCAACATCCCGCACCTGCATCAAGCATGGAACGGCACGTGGCATCACATCGGCGAGATCTACGGAGCGGCAGAGCAGGCACGTCAAGCCATGATGGCAGCGGTCGCCGATGCGTCCGAACGACGCATCGCGTTCATCCGGTTCTTTGCGAATCCGGGCTATCCCAAGGGAATCGATCAGCTGTACACCGTCAACAAGGCGGACTACTGGCGGCAGATGTCCGAAGTGATCGAATACTGCCGTGCGCGACGGATCGGGTTGATCCCCTCATTCAATATGCGCGGCACTTGGCCGGCTTATACCGGAGAGCCACGACTCGCCATGCTAGACCCGCGCACCGAGTCCCATCGGCTGGGAGTCGAATATGTGCGCGAGTTCGTATCCCGGTACAACGATGACC